>JAJZPA010000001.1 GCA_021811425.1 Bacillota bacterium
GGCGGAAAAGGCTGCTTGGCAGGCTGTCCAGACTGACCGCTTTGACCCGTCTAACCCGTCCTCTTCTTCTCTTATAGTAGGGATACCCAGTCTGGAACAGTTGCCTGCACTGATGGAAGCCTGCCAGGCAGTGTTTCATGAAGAAGGCATCGAGGTGTCATCATTGAATGTTGAGCGAATCGCAGCGGATACGGGTGGGACTGTAAGGCAGGGAGAGCCATCTGCCCAGGGAGGAACCTCTGGTATGCTGCTGAATTTTGCGCTCGTACGCCTGCATTGGAAGGGAACCTGGGCCGGAATTGAGCGAGGGCTTGCTCGCTTGGAAAATCACGATAAGTTTAGAGTGCGTGTTCAAGAAGTGTCTCTGAAGCAAGCTGGCGGAGAAGGGACTTTGGAGATATATTTTCGCTCCCCCGTGCCGTAAGTTCGGAACCTGACATTCCCCTCATCCCATATTTTAACAGAGGGGGGATTATGATGGCCGGACAGAAGTATGTTATTCAGCCTGGAGATACCTTTTACCGTTTGTCTCAACGCTGGGGTGGAACGTGTGATGATTGGATCATGGCCAACCCTCACCTGAACCCCCAGACTCTGCAAGTGGGGCAGAGCATCGTGCTGCCACCCTTAAGCGCTGGGCGCGACCAATATGTGGAGGTCTCGCCCGCTCAAGGGCGGGGGTTTAGTGGTGAACACATGGACGAAATCGAGATGGAATTGGCAGGTGTGCAGTTTAAACTGAGGCGGGTGGGGGAGAGTCGGATTCCGCATGAGATACACGTTATCCTGCCGCGCGCAGAGATCCGCAAAATCCAGCCGCAGGGGGAACACGGACCGACAGAGGTTCAGATCATGCTGAGCAATGTCAACATCGTGCACTCCCCACGCCTGACGAGCGAAGGGTCTGACAAGGCGGAAACCGGGAAGCGCAGTCCTAGTGTGAGCGAGGATTCTTCTATGAGGGAGAGGCTGGCCATGGGAGAAGGCTCAGCTCTGAACCAAGGGCCCACAAGAATTGAGTTTCCGCGGTGATACCAAGCTGGGGCTATCTCACTGAAAGATGGCCTCAATTTCTTTATACATACCCATTCCCTTTTTGTCATTCTGAACGAAGACCCTGTCATTCTGAACGAAGTGAAGAATCTTGTTAAGATCCTTCGCTGACGCTCAGGATGACAACATCGTTATCACACCTCAACTGTAGGCTTTGTTAATTCCCGCTGTGTGGAGGAAAGAAAAATTCGTGAGCGGAAAATACTATGCTCTGAAGAAAAGATGTGATAATATTTTGTGGGTAAGCTATAAGGCGGGGAATACCTGCAAACAACTAGGCCGAGAAACGTTTCGGAAATGAAAGGGGTTCCTCAGATGAAGCGAGTTGAGCGCATGCGCGCGAGCATGCTTGCCTTGAATCTGGATGCCTGTGTGGTGTCCCGCCCGGAAAACATCCGTTACCTCAGCGGCTTTACAGGAGGAGAGGGAATTCTCTTCATCCGTCCGGGAAAAGCCTATCTCCTTACAGATTTTCGCTATATTGAGCAGGCCAAAGCGGAAGCTCCGGAGTTCGAGATTGTACAGATTAAGGAGAATCGGTATGCCCCCTTGAAGGATGTAGGTGGGGAGCGGGGCCAGATCGGGTTTGAGGGGGATTTTCTTACATATACCGAGTATGAAAAACTACAGCAGGCCTTGCCTGGGGCGACGTTTCGCTCCGTTTCCGAGACGGTAACATCACTGCGGGGTGTGAAGGATGCTGGGGAAATCGCCTTGATTCGTCAGGCGGTGAAAGCGGCGGACGCTGCTTTCGAGGTACTCTTGCAAGAACGTTTAGTGGGTCAGACGGAGGAAGAGATTTTCCTGGCCTTGGAGTTCGCGGTGCGTAAGGCGGGAGCGAGCGGGCGTTCTTTTGATTTCATTGTTGCCTCAGGTTGGCGGGGGGCATTGCCTCACGGAACCGCAAGCAGCAAGGTCGTAGAGCGGGGCGAGTTCTTAACCTTGGATTTCGGCGGGGTGGTTCACGGCTACTGTTCGGACATAACGCGGACCGTGGCGATCGGAGAACCGGATGAGAAGCAGAGAGAAATCTATGACATAGTCCTGGCGGCGCAGAAGGAAGGCGTGCGGGCGGTCAAGCCGGGGTTGACCGGCAAAGAAGTGGATGCCGTGGCGCGGAAGGTTATCGAAACGCATGGGTATGGCGAATATTTTGGGCATGGCCTTGGGCATTCTGTGGGCCTCGCCATTCATGAAGGTCCTAATCTCAGCGTGCGGGAGGAGCGCATCCTCGAACCGGGGATGGTTCTCACCGTCGAACCTGGGATCTATATTCCGAACTGGGGCGGGGTTCGCATCGAAGACATGGTGCTCGTGACAGAAACGGGATGCGAAGTCTTGACACAAAGTCCGAAGGATCTTATTATCATCGAGTAGATGTTAGGTACAGAAGACGTTGTTTAACCTCAAATTGGACAAGCTATTTTGGATAAGACTTAACTGGGAGGAAAACGCTATGATTTCTTCGAACGAATTTAAGACCGGTGTAACGATTGAAGTGGACGGCGATGTCTATACGATTGTGGAGTTCCAACACGTCAAGCCCGGCAAAGGGGCGGCTTTCGTCCGTACCAAGTTGAAAAACATTAAAAACGGCGGAGTTGTAGAACGCAAATTCAATGCCGGTGAGAAGGTCCCCAAAGCGCATGTGGAGCGCCGTGAAATGCAGTATCTCTATAAAGATGGGGAGCATTTTGTGGTGATGGACAATGAAAACTATGAGCAATTGTCCTTGACTGAGGGGCAAATCGGGGATGGCGTTAAGTGGCTGAAGGAGAATATGAACCTGGGTGTGCTGTTCTTTGGGACAAGCGTGATCGGCGTCGATATCCCGAACATCGTGCAGCTGACGGTAACGGCGACTGAACCAGGGGTCAAGGGTGATACGGCCACAGGCGGTTCTAAACCGGCGACTGTGGAAACAGGGGCCATCGTTCAGGTTCCTTTCTTTGTCAATGAAGGGGATGTGCTGATTATCGATACCCGTACCGGAAACTACGTCCAAAGAGCCTGAGTAAAGTACAAGTTGCCTCCTTTGGGGAAGGCAGAAATTCTACGATCCCCAAGAGTCCGCTGGAGATTTATTTTAAATCTTTCAGGCGGACTTTTTCTTTTAGTCTAAAACAAGGGTTTGGGACATACCTTCTAACAGGAGGGACCAGAAACGTGCCGCTTCATTATGTTGTACCTTTGAAGAAAAAAACTGCATCCGATCCGGCGAGGGAGATGAATCAGAGGGGCTCGCTGGCAGGCCGAGGCTTGCTCAAGTGGTTTAATGATCAAGTGAGGGAAATTCTCTATCAAGTTGAGCTGCACTATGCGGTTTTGGAGGAAATTCGTCTGCGGGCGAACCAACCTCTATTGATTCGATTGACTGGCCGGGATGTGTTTCTGAATGCCGAGGGGGCCGAAGTGGAGCCGTCTCAGGCCTACCGAGTCACCTCCGAGGACCTGAGCGAAACGCTGGAGCGTTTGACACAAAGCTCGATTTATGCTGCCGAAGAGGAGATCCGGCAGGGTTTTCTAACCCTTCCGGGAGGACATCGGGTGGGGATCACCGGTGAGGCGGTTTTGCAGCAGGGCCGGGTACAAACCCTTAAACATATCACTGGTTTGAACTTTCGTGTAGCGAAGGAAGCCAAAGGTTTCGGTCTCAACTTATTGCCTTTCCTGGTGACATCCGAGGGCAGGCTCTTTCACACCCTAATTATTTCCATGCCGCGGGCCGGCAAGACCACCTTACTGCGCTCTCTGATTCGTTTGCTAAGTGACGGGGTTCCTGAACTGAATCTTCAAGGGCAGACGGTCGGGGTGGTGGATGAGCGGGGGGAGCTGGCAGGCATGTGGCAAGGGGTGCCAGGCTTCAACCTGGGTGTGCGCACGGATGTCTTGGATGGCTGCCCTAAGGCGGTGGGTATGAGCATGCTCATCAGGGCGATGGCCCCGCAGATCGTCGCGGTGGATGAATTAGGACAGGATGAGGATGCGCTGGCGGTCACGGAGGCCCTGCGAAGTGGAGTAAGCGTTTTGAGTACGGCCCATGCTTCCTCTCTGGCGGAGGCAAGGGCCCGCCCATCCCTGGAGCGTCTGCTGACGGCAGGGGTTTTCGAACGGTTGGTCATTCTCAGCCGCAGGGAGGGGCCAGGTACGATCGAGGGTGTGCTGGACTTGACGAGCGGGCAATCCCTTCTGGGACGATAGACCCGCTGAATTTTGGAGGCAAAGCATGTTAATGATTGGATCGCTGGGTTTGATTATCGCCTGCGGTGGGATTGGGCTTTGGCTGGCCGATCGGGCACGCCGCCGTCCAGGTGAACTTCGGGCCTGTTTAACCGCACTGTCCCTGTTGGATACGGAAATTTACTGGGGGTCTACCCCTCTTCCCGAAGCCTGTGCGGGGATTGCGGCCCGGATCGGGGTACCTTGGCAGGGTTTCTTTGAGGAAATCCAAGGGCGGATCGAAGGCGGGGAAGGGGCTTGGAGTGCTTGGAAAGCCACAGTGGCCAATCAAACCGGGAACTTTTGCCTAAAACCGGAAGACTGGCTGGTGGTTTTGGATGTCGGCAAAGGGCTGGGGCGCTCGGATCGTCAGGAGCAGCATAAACAGCTGGAACTGGTGCAGAAGCACCTGGGGCAATTGCGAGAACAGGCTGCTTCCTGGGCTGAGAGACAAGCCAAGATGTGGTCTTATTTAGGCTTCCTTGTCGGCTTCGCCGTCGTTATCTTCCTCATATAGAGAAAGGAGAATAGCGGATGGACCTGAACATGGTACTCAGAATCGCAGGAATTGGGATATTTGTCGGGGTCTTGGTCACCCTCCTCAATGAGTCGGGGAAAAGGGAAATCGCTCAGTTGGTCACAGTGGCTGGGGTTGTTTTGGTGCTATTCACAGTCATTCAGGGGATATCTCAGCTCTTCACGTTGGTTAAAAGTGTATTTCAATTGTATTAGGGGGCTTGGGGGTGGAAATTTGGCAAATCGTCGGCTTAGCCCTGATCGTGACCATTATTGGGGTGGTTCTGCGCAAAATCCAGCCGGAAATCGCAGTGCAGCTCAGTATTCTGGCGGGCGCTGTCATCTTTTTGCTCATGTTCGGCAAGATCAAGGTTATTGTCGATCTGCTCCAGAACCTAGCCGACCAAGCCAATATCAGTTCCTATTACTTGATCATCGTTTTGAAGATTGTGGGGATCTCCTATTTGGCTGAATTCGGTGCTCAGATCTGCCGGGATGCGGGAGAAGGCGCTCTCGCGACAAAGGTGGAACTCGCCGCCAAAATCGGGGTCCTGGTTCTGGCGATTCCGATTATTGTAGCGATTCTCGAATCTTTGGTACGCTTAATTCCGTGAGGTGATGCTCGTGCAGCGCTTTATTATTTCTCTCCTCCTTTCTTTTTTCCTCTGCTTTGGGACAACTCCTCCAGCCGTCTGGGCGGGCGAGGGCGCTTCGACAGCGGGTGCGGGCCAGGCCATCGAAGCGGTCGATCTCGCACAGCATGTTGATTTATCCAAAATGCGCCTGTTTCTGGAAACTTTGGATCAGGATGTGCAGCAGTCCTTGCCCAGTTTTTCCCTGAGCCGAATCTTTGAGGGTCTTAAGTCCGGAAGGCTGGATCTGGATCCAGGGAAAGTTGGCCGTGATCTTTTGGCTTTCATCGGGAAGGAAATCTTAAAAACCGCACCGCTGATTGGCAAGCTCCTCGTCCTGGCTGTGTTATCGGCCCTTTTGCAGCAGCTTCAAGGAGCCTTTGGTGGTTCTGTTGGCAAGCTCTCGCAGATGCTTTCCTATCTGGTGCTCTTGAGTTTAGCCATGGCTTCCTTTCAAGCGGTGATGGACATTGCGCAAGGGGCGGTTGACCAGATGATCGGCTTGATGCAGGCTCTATTTCCGGTGATGCTCACCCTCCTGCTGGCCATGGGAAACCTGGCAACCGCAGCGTTGTTCCGTCCCATGGTGCTTGCCAGCCTTACCTTCTTGGCGACCCTCTTGAAAACGGTCATTTTGCCCCTGTTTTTCTTGGGGGCGGTTCTACGCTTGTTCAATCAAATATCTGAACAGTTTAAGGTGACTAAACTTGCCGGGCTTCTGGAATTTATGGGTAAGGTCAGCTTAGGTTTAGTTATGACCTTGTTCATTTCCCTCATGACCTTGCAGGGAGTAACCGGTGGGGTGGCTGATGGAGTCGCCTTGCGCACAGCTAAGTATTCTGTGGACATGATTCCTGTCGTGGGAAAATTTTTTAAAGATTCGGTGGAGTTGCTGATTACCTCCGGACTTTTACTGCGTAATGCCTTGGGGCTGATCGCTTTTTTGGCTTTGCTGATCATCTGTTTGGGACCGCTGGTGAAGATCCTAGCCATGCTCTTTGTCTTCAAGCTCTCGGCCGCCTTGATTGAACCCTTGGGTGAGAGCCATTTGGCAGACAGCCTGCAGGATATGGCTAAAAGCTTGACCTATATCTTTGGAGCCGTGGCTGCCGTTGGAGTCATGTTCTTTATCACTATTGTAGTGGTGGTGAGTACGGGGAATCTTTCCGTGATGCTGCGATGAAGGAGGGGAAGGCTTGCAAGCCCTGCAGACACTCATCCACAATTTGGCCATCATTCTGCTCCTGGCTACCTTTATGGAAATGCTGCTGCCCAATAAGAGCATGCGCAGGTATGTTCAACTGGTTATGGGATTGTTTGTTATCTCAGCGGTCTTAAACCCCCTGACGGCCTTTTTAAAGCACCCTTTAGAGCTGGAGATTCCGGCCTGGACCTCGGCTGCCCCGCAGGATATGGCGGTTTTGGCGGCAGACGGGGTGAGATTAGGCAAAGATGCGGTCGAGGAGCAGTATCGGCGTATTTTGGTTCACCAGATCCGGGCCCTGGCCCTGGGGGTTGGGGGAGTGGGAGAGGCCCAGGTCGAGATCAGTTTTGCAGAAACAAGTGCGGGCTTGACGGATCAACCACGGATTGCCGGAGTGGAGATCTTGCTCTCTCCCGCGCAAGGAACCGTGGAACCTGTGCGACCGGTGCTGATTGGCGGGGAGGCTCAGAACCCGAAGTCAGAGAACCCTGTCGCCCTGGATGTGAAGGAGAAGGTTGCGAAACTCATGGAGATTCCGGAAGAGACGATCGTGGTGCACTTTTAGAAGAGACAAGGGGGGTCAAGCATGGTCAAAAAGCTGGAAAAGCGCCTTAGGATCCGAGACTCGCATGTGCACAAGCCGGAAGGCCAGAACCCAAAGAACGAAAAGGGGTTCTTGGACGGGTTGCTCAAAAATGAGAACCTCATGAAGCTGATGGTTGCTGCGATGGTCGTTTCGGTCGCCATGATTCTCTGGGGGAAGGGGACAACAGCCGAGGCTCCGGCCGTGAAAACAACCCCCCAAAGCCAGGGGGTGGAGAGCAGCCGCATCACAGCTTTGGAAAAGGCGTTGGAAAATAAGCTCGCAGAAAATCTACGCCAAATGCAGGGAGTTGGACAAGTACAGGTAACAGTGACGCTGGCTTCCGGGATTAAGAGTGATTACGCTAAAAATGAGAGTATCACCAAACGGACCACGGAAGAGACAGACAAGGCGGGCGGGGTCAGAAAGTCGACGGAAACGACGGAAAATGATCAGCTGGTCATGCCGAATGGGGTCGCGCAGCCCGTGGTGATCATGGAAGAGAGTCCAGCCGTCGCTGGAGTCTTGGTGATTGCGGAAGGGGCGAAAGAAGCGAAGGTGCGGGAAGGCATCCATAACGCAGTGCGCACGCTGCTCAACATTCCGACGAGCAAGATCACAGTCGAAGCGATGGGAGGGATCTAGAGTGAAGCTGACCCTATTTTGGCTGCCTAGTCCGAGGGTGAAGAAACTTGTTTGGGGAGGGGTTTTGGGTGTGAGCGCGGGCTTGGTTCTCTTGGCTGTCGCTTGGGCAACGGGTTTAGGACATGAAAAATCATATTTTCCCCACGACAACAGTCTGCCTGTCAGTGCTCAGGATATTCAAGTTCAGATTGAATCTCTTCCCCTGCGCAGCCTGCAGGGAGAGGACTACTTTGTCAATTATCGCTTAGAGAGGGAAAAGTATCGGCAAGAGGCAAAAGGGATGCTGCAAGCGTTATTGAATAGTGTCGATAGTAAAAGCCGGGCCGAGGCGCAAGCACAGTGGTTGGCAATCAGCACCCAAATTGAGACAGAGGGAGAAATAGAAAATCTATTGAAGATTAAAGGATTTAAAGATGTGGTGGTGAATTACTCAACCGCAGGCGTTCATGTGATCATTTATGCGGAACAACTCGCAGCCGGCGAGATTGGGCTCATTCAGGAGATCGTGCAGCGCGTGTCGCATTTACGTCTCGATCAGATCGTCATCTCTGCTCGCGCCTGAAATGTCGAGTATGTTTTAAAATAAATCTTTCTGGGCCGGCAGGAAATTACGCCGGGAGCGCGAATTGAATGTAAGATAGCAGGTTAAACAGGATCACGGTCAAAATTGAGGGTGAGGGACGTCTTAGATGAGCACAGTTCTCGTTGCAGATGATGCTAGTTTTATGAGGCTGATGATCAAGCAGATCCTAATCCGGCAGGGTTGTTCTAATGTTCTGGAGGCGGATAACGGCTTTGCGGCCATTGAACTCTATAAAGAGAAAAGGCCGGATTTAACCATTTTAGATATCACCATGCCGGAAGTGGACGGACTTCAAGCCTTGACGGAAATACTCGCTTATGATGCGTCAGCGAGAGTGATCATGTGTAGTGCTGTGGCTCAAGAGGTGATGGTGCGAGAAGCGATGCGCTTGGGAGCCTTGGATTTTGTGGTAAAGCCGTTTCGGCCTGATGATTTGCTGAAAATTGCACGTAAGTATCTCCCGTGTGCTGGAGGTCGCGGTTTTTAAAGCAAAGGTTTTTGAGTTTCTTTGGTCTAAAGGAAAAATCCTCTTTAGCGTACAAAGGGGATTTTGTTCTGTTTAAAGATATTTGCTAGACAAATACTGTATACTTTTATGGGTTTCATTGCAATGGGTTTGCACCTGCCCATATAATAGAGCATGAGTTTTAAGAAACGGGTCGAGGAGAGGGGTATGGCGGTGAAACCTGTAAAGATTACGGATACAACTCTGCGTGATGCACACCAGAGCCTTTGGGCGACCCGTATGCGGACAGAAGATATGTTGCCTGTGCTTCAGGATCTTGATGATGCAGGTTATCACTCTCTAGAAGTCTGGGGAGGGGCAACTTTCGATGTCTGCCTGCGTTTTCTGGGGGAAGACCCCTGGGAGCGTCTGCGCCTGATCAAGGCACATGTGCACAAGACCCCGCTGCAAATGCTGTTGCGGGGGCAGTCTTTAGTCGGATATCAGCACTATGCGGATGATGTGGTACGGGAATTTGTCAGTTTAAGTGTTCGCAATGGGATTGATATCCTACGAATTTTTGATGCCCTCAATGATGTCCGCAATATGATCGTCCCTATGCAGGCGGCGAAAGAAGCCGGTGCGCATGTACAGGCTGCCATTTCTTTCACCATCAGCCCTGTCCATACTACCCAACATTATCTGGAAACGGCCAGAGCCCTGGTGAATTTAGGAGCAGATTCCCTGTGTATTAAAGACATGGCCGGCCTATTGACTCCATACAAAGCATTTGAACTCGTATCCCTGCTGAAGGAAGAACTTGGGGTTATGGTTCAGCTCCACAGCCATTATATTGGCGGGATGGCGGTCGGGGCGTATTTGAAGGCTGCTGAAGCGGGAGTGGATGTGATCGATACTGCAAGTGTGCCTTTAGCCTTTGGCGCGAGCCAGCCACCCGTTGAGACGGTCGTTCGGGCTTTGCAGGACTCGGATTATGCGACAGGGCTGGATTTGCACCATCTGTTCAAGATTGCCAAGTATTTTGAATCCCTGCGCAAAGCTCGCGGCTTCGAGCGGGGGTTAACCCGGATTAGCGACATGCGGGTATTTGAACATCAGGTTCCGGGAGGGATGATCACCAATTTAATCTCGCAATTGGAAGAGCAAAAGGCCCTTGAGCGGATTCATGAAGTTTTAGAGGAGATTCCGCGCGTGCGCAGGGAACTGGGCTATCCGCCCTTGGTGACGCCTACGAGCCAAATCGTGGGCACGCAGGCGGTATTAAATGTTCTGAGCGGGGAAAGATATAAATTAGTGCCTGGAGAGGTCAAGGCCTATTTTCGCGGCTATTATGGACGGCCACCCGCTCCGGTTGACCCAGAACTCCAAAAGAAAATCATCGGGGAAGAGCGCCCGCTGACCGGCAGGCCCGCTGACCAATTGGCACCGGGACTGGAGAAAGCCGAGAAAGAGATTGCAGATTTGGCTCGCTCCAGGGAGGATGTTTTGAGTTATACCCTTTTTCCCCAAGTCGCCCGCAAGTTCCTCGAAGAGCGGGCGCGGGGTCGGGTTGATAAAAAAGAACGTTCCCAAGGGACGGGAGCGCTTTGGGAGGATTCTAAATTGAATTTGAAGGAAATCAAGGAACTCGTTCGTTTGCTGGACGAGACGGACATCAGTGAACTCAACTTAGAGAGCGAAGGCGTAAAGATCTCCATAAAGAAAGGTACTCCAGGTAGTTTGGCGACCGCTGCGGTTCCAGCAAGCGTGCCCTTGGCCGCACCTGCGCCGCCGACCGTTCACATTGCCCCAACGGCTGCCCCAGAGCTGGTTCAGGCTCCCATGCCAGTGGCTGTCAAAGATTATGAATATATCACATCCCCGATGGTTGGGACTTTTTATAATGCATCATCCCCGGATTCCCAGCCTTTTGTGGAAGTGGGGCAGATGGTGAAGAAGGGACAAACAGTCTGCATTATCGAAGCGATGAAATTAATGAACGAAATTGAAGCTGAACAGGAAGGAAAAGTCGCCGAGGTGTTAGTACAAAATGGGCAGCCTGTGGAGTTTGGTCAGCCTCTTTTGGCAATTGAAAAATAAGGAGATTCAGATGTGTTTAAGAAAATCCTGATAGCCAATCGCGGTGAAATTGCCCTAAGAATCATTCGGGCCTGCCGGGAACTGGATATTGAAACAGTCGCTGTGTTTTCAGAGGCGGATCGAGATGCTTTGCATGTAAAAGCGGCGGATGAGGCCGTCTGTATTGGCCCAGCCGCAAGCGGGAAGAGCTATCTGCACATCCCGAATATCATCAGTGCGGCAGAATTGACTGGGGTGGATGCGATCCATCCCGGATATGGATTTCTTTCTGAGAATGCCCGCTTTGCCGAGATCTGTGAATCCTGTGGGATTACCTTTATCGGCCCTAAGGCGGATATGATCGAGAACATGGGGGATAAAGCGAAAGCACGGACCACCATGATCAAAGTCGGTGTGCCGGTTGTACCCGGTTCGCCTGGGCCGGTGGGCGATATGGAGACGGCAGCCCAGGTGGCGGCGAGTATCGGTTATCCAGTGCTGATCAAGGCCTCGGCCGGAGGCGGTGGCAAAGGCATGCGGGTCGCCCAAAATGCCAAAGAACTCTTAAAGGCGGTTCAGGCGGCTCAAACGGAAGCGCAAGCAGCTTTCGGAAACCCGGAAATCTATTTGGAAAAGTATGTAGAAGAACCTCGCCATATCGAATTTCAAATCCTTGCTGACAATTTTGGTCAGGTCGTTCACTTGGGAGAACGCGATTGTTCGCTGCAGCGGCGTAACCAGAAACTTTTGGAAGAATCCCCCTCGATCGCTCTCAGCCCTGAACTGAGAGAGAAGATGGGTCAAGTGGCTGTCGCTGCGGCGAAGGCCGTAGCTTACTCTAATGCGGGTACTATTGAATTTTTGTTGGACAAACATAACAACTTCTATTTTATTGAAATGAACACCCGTATTCAGGTGGAACATCCGGTGACAGAATGGGTGACCGGAATCGACCTTGTCAAAGAACAAATTCGGATCGCGGCGGGGGAGCCTTTGGGTTATACCCAAGAGGAGATCCAAGTCAAGGGCTGGGCGATAGAGTGCCGGATCAATGCGGAAAATACGGAGCGGAATTTCCTTCCCTCTCCGGGAACGATCGAAATGTATCATGTTCCGGGTGGTCCGGGGGTGCGGGTGGATAGTGCGGCCTACCAAGGATATGTCATTCCTCCCTATTATGATTCCCTGCTGGGAAAGCTGATTGTTTGGGGAAGAACGCGTGATGAAGCGATTCAGCGTATGAAACGTGCCCTGGAGGAGTTTGTGATTGAAGGGGTACACACCACAATCCCATTCCACCTACGCGTGCTCGACAATGCCTTTTTCCGGCGTGGAGAAGTGTATACGAATTTTATTCAGCGGCGGATTTTGGGTGAGTGAAGCGGAGAAATTGCTCTTTGCCAGCGGTTCGGAAATCTGGTATAATGCTAGGTAAAGATTGGATCTCTTAGAGAGGTGGTTGACATGGAGAAACAGGAGATGGAAAGTCCCCTCGGGGCGATTCGCATTGCTGATGAGGTGGTTGAGGTCATCGCTGGGCTCGCCGCTTCAGAGGTGGAGGGCGTAGCCGGTATGAGCGGCGGGTTTGTTGGGGATCTGGCTCACATGCTCAATCGGAATAAGAATTTATCTAAGGGAGTTAAAGTAGAAGTTGGCCAACAGGAGGCCGCCGTCGACCTGTTCATTATTGTTGAATATGGTGTCAGGATTCCGGAAGTGGCTTTGCGCGTACAGGAAGCGGTTAAGGATGCGATTGAGAGCATGACGGGATTAACGGTCATCGAGACGAACATTCATGTTCAGGGCGTCAATTTCCGTTCGGCAGCGGAGGCGGTCAAGGAAGAGGAAATCCGAGTCAAGTAACGGCAATGTGAGTAAACCCCCCCTGGATTCCAGGGGGGGTTTCTGAGAGAGGTGACAGATTTGGCGGTTATTAGCTTAGGGCTGATCATTCTAATCCTGGGGCTTGGAATTCTGATCTTAGGGACGGGCTGGAACGTGCCTCATGACTGGGTGGCGCAGATGCTTGAACTCATCCGTGCTCATTCCTGGGAAACGATGGCTGTGGGGGCGCTTTGCCTGCTTTTGGGACTGCTTTTCCTCGTACGCCCGCGAGAAAATCGGGATGTGGCCTTCGTGGTGCCTTCGCGCCTCGGAGAAGTTCGGATTACCCAGGATGCTTTGCGTGGGATCGTTGCCCGGGCGGCACTGGGAATTGAAGGCGTGCGCCAAGTGGATGCTACGCTTTGGCAGCGTCCAGAGGGGCTGGAGATCACGGTGAGCGGGGAGCTGCTTGCAGAGGTGGTGCTTACGGAAATTTCGGAAGCCTTGCAAAGTGCGGTCAAAAGAGATGTGGAGAATTATACCGGAATCCGGGTAACTGAGGTGAAAGTGCTGGTGCGGAGTGTGGAAGGTCTGCGCCAGGCACGCATCAGATGAACGGTTGGCAGGAACTAATAACAAGATTCACTCGTTTTTTCATGTGGGCACTCGCAGAGCACCCTGGTAAACTCTTAGGGACGTCTTTAGGTTTGCTCTTCGGCCTGTTATTTGTGCTTATCGGCTTCTGGCGTGCCCTCATCCTTATGGCCTTCGTTGTGGTTGGATTCTTAGCGGGAAAACGTTATGATGAACACAAGGATTTGGGGAAATGGCTGGAGCGAATTTTCCATTAAGGATAAGCCTGCAGGTATTGGGTATGATTGCTTTTAGGAGGGGATTATGATTCGCCGGCACGCACGGGAAACGGTCTTGCAAGTATTGTTCCAGTTAGATATGAGTGGGGAAGCGGAGCCTGAACCCATCCTTGCCCGCTGGGCTGCAGAATTCTCTTTAGCTGAGGCTAGCCAAGGGTTTGCTCGGGAACTTCTGTTGGGTACCTTAGCCAATAAGGCGGAAATTGATGTTCTATTAGCTGATTTGTCCGAAGGTTGGTCTTTAGAGCGCATGGCCAATGTGGATCGCAGTATCCTCCGCCTAGCCGCTTATGAAATTCTGCAGCGCCCAGATATTCCGGGACGGGTCAGTCTCAATGAAGCGATTGAACTGGCCAAACGGTTTAGCGGGGAAGAGTCGGCAAAGTTTATCAATGGAATTTTGGATCGGCTCTTGGCGGCTTCTCCGAAAGGTGTACCAACCGAAAAGACAGCCCCCTTAGCCGCGAAAACATCGACAAAAGGGCGTAAGGGGAACAAGAGCCAGCACGGTACGTTGGACGTCAAGCACGTGCACCAGACAGAGGACGTTGAGACGGAAGGCCCATCCCCCAATTGAAGGGTTGCGAGGACAACGATGTACTATCTTGGATTGGATACGAGTGCCTATACAACGTCTCTGGCCCTGATCGGGGAGGAAGGGGTTGCCTGGGAGAAAAGGCAGGTGCTTGAGGTTCCGGCCGGGGAAACCGGGTTGGCTCAGTCGACTGCTTTTTTTCAACATGTGCAGAATCTGCCTCGGTTGGTGGCGGAGGTGCCGTCCTATCTCTGGAAAGGCTTGGTTGCTGTGGGTGTGAGCACTGCCCCCCGTCCGGTTCCGGGTTCTTATATGCCGGTTTTTACTGCCGGGTTAGCGGTGGCCCAGGCGATTGCGGCTGCACGCCAAGTTCCGCTTATGCTGACAAGCCATCAGGAAGGGCATATTGCCGCCGGATTAGTCTCCGCAGGGGGTCCTGAAGGGACTGATTTTTTGGTTGTTCATCTCTCTGGGGGCACAACGGAGTTGTTGGCAATCTCTCAGCATGAACATGGAAGTGTGAATATCCGTCTGCTCGGTGGTACAACGGATCTCCATGCGGGGCAGTTCGTGGATCGGGTGGGGGTGCGCTTGGGCCTCGGTTTTCCCTCTGGAAAAGAACTGGAGAAACTGGCGCAAGGGGCGGCACCCGGGGCTGAATCTCTGCTGCCTTCCTCGATACGGGGACTTGAATTGAGTTTTTCGGGAGTAGAAACTGCAGCCCAACGTTTGCTTGAGCAGGGAACCCCGGCCGCGGATGTCGCGCGGGCGGTGGAAGGATGTATCGCGCGCACGGTGGCCAAACTCGTGGAACGCGGGTTGGACAGGCAGGGTTTGTCTGACGTGCTACTGGTGGGCGGGGTTTCAGCGAATCAATTCATCCGTCAAGCCTTGACCCGACGTTTAGGTCAAAAGGTACGTTTGTTCTGGGCTGAGCCGGATTGGAGCAGGGATAACGCGCTCGGGGTGGCCTATTTAACAAAAGAAGGCTCAGTGAACTTGTGAATGTCCATTTTTTTAACTGGTTTTAGAAGGAATTTGTACAAAGTGTGACGAATGAACTAATGTTTGAGTATTTTCTGGAGGAGGAGTGTACTTGTACCGTATCGTTAAGAGAAAACAATTAGCTCCAGCCATTGTCCTCTTGGAAGTAGAGGCTCCAGCGGTCGCAGCCAAAGTCGAACCGGGACAGTTTGTGATTGTCCACATGGACGAGCATTCCGAACGTATTCCTTTGACGGTCATGGATTTTGACCGGGAGCGGGGAACGATCACCATCGTGATTCAAGATGTGGGATACTCCTCTTGCATGATAAACCTTATGCAAGAAGGGACCGCTTTTCAGGATTTTGTCGGCCCTTTGGGTACAGCTTCGGAGATTGAAAACCTGGGTACCGTCGTCTGTATCGGAGGTGGCCTAGGGATCGCCCCTGTGCATCCAATCGCGCGCGCTTTGAAAGCAGCGGGGAATCACGTCATCTCCGTGCTGGGTTCACGCAGCGCGGATCTGCTCATCCTGGAAGAGGAAATGCGGGCTGTCAGTGATGAAGTGGTTATTGCCACCAATGATGGCAGCCTCGGTGTTCAGGGATTTGTTACGGACGGTTTGGCGCATATTTTGGCTCAGGGAACAAAAGTCAATGCGATTTGGGCGATTGGCCCCATGATCATGATGAAGGCGGTTGTGGAGTATACCCGCCCACTTGGGATTAAGACGATTGTCAGCTTGAACCCGATTATGGTGGATGGCACGGGGATGTGCGGAGCTTGCCGGGTGAGTGTAGGCAATGAGACGAAGTTCGCGTGTGTTGACGGTCCAGAGTTTGATGGGCATTTAGTGGACTTCGACCTGGCGATGCAGCGTTTGAATTATTATAAAGATGAAGAGAACCGAGCAAAGGCCCATGGAATGTGCGGCATAGAAGGGGGGCATCATTAATGGCCTTGAAAGTACCGCGTCATGACATGCCTTGCCAGGATCCCCTGCAACGGGCACATAACTTTGATGAAGTGACATTAGGCTATGCGGAAGAAACGGCCATTGAAGAGGCACAGCGCTGCTTACAATGCAAGAATCCGACCTGTCGCGTTGGCTGCCCAGTAGAAGTGCTGATTCCGGACTTTATCAAGAAGGTGGCAGAAGGGGACTTCTTAGCTGCTGCTGCTGTGCTCAAAGTGAAGAATTCTTTACCGGCGGTCTGTGGTCGGGTTTGTCCGCAAGAAAGCCAGTGTGAAAGTCAATGTGTTCTCGGTAAGAAAGGTGAGCCGGTGGCGATTGGCCGCTTAGAGCGTTTCGTGGCAGATTATGAAATCAAGTTTGGGGAGAGCCGGTTTGAAAAACCCGAATCTTCCGGAAAACGGGTGGCGATTATCGGTGGCGGCCCGGCAGGGCTCGCCTGTGCCGGCGATTTAGCGAAAGCCGGGCATGGCGTTACGGTCTTTGAAGCCTTGCATGTGGCTGGTGGCGTGCTCATGTATGGAATTCCTCAATTTCGTCTGCCTAAGGAAGTCGTACAGACCGAGATCAACAATCTGAAGAAGATGGGTGTTGAAATTCTAACCAATCAAGTGGTTGGAAAAGTGACGTCGGTCGATGAATTGATGGACAACGGATATGATGCTGTATTCATCGGTACGGGAGCTGGGCTTCCATACTTTATGGGGATTCCTGGTGAAAATCTTCTCGGTGTGTATTCAGCGAATGAATTTCTCACCCGGACGAACTTGATGAAAGGGTACAAGTTTCCTGAATATGCGACCCCGGTTAAAGTTGGCAAAAAGGTCGCTGTCCTCGGGGCTGGCAATGTAGCCATGGATGCCGCCCGCACTTCGCTGCGCCTGGGTGCAGAAGATGTGTACATCGTTTATCGCCGCTCGCGGGATGAGATGCCCGCCCGTAAAGAGGAATTGGAGCATGCGGAAGAAGAAGGAATCCAGTTCCGCCTGCTGACCAATCCGGTACAGCTCAATGGGGATGAGCGCAGCTGGGTGAAAAGTATGACCTGTCTGCGCTATGAGCTGGGTGAGCCGGATGCTTCCGGCCGCCGCTCTCCTGTGGCGGTTAAGGGTTCTGAGTTTGACATGGAGGTGGATACGGTGGTCGTGGCCATTGGGCAAGGACCGAACCCGTTGGTGACCACATCCACTCCGGGTTTGGAATTGAACAAACGCGGTAACATAGTGGCTGATCCGGAAACTTTGGCGACGTCTAAACCCGGTGTATTTGCCGGAGGAGATATTGTCACAGGGGCAGCTACGGTCATTCTTGCCATGGGAGCGGGGAAGAAAGCTGCAGCAGCTATGGATGTGTATTTGAAGTCCAGATAAGGAATGGGCACGGTTTTGAGGGTGGGAGCCATGCTCCCGCCCTTTTCGAGGGTTTGTTTTGCTCTTCTTGTATGTGGGTGTCTGGGTAGAGCCTGTCAAGGAGTGTCACAATATTAAAAAGGTTTCGGGTTTTAAGATGGGAAGGGGGCGTGTTTTATGGCACAATTACTAGACGGAAAAGCCGTTGCTAAAGTCCTTAAAGAAGAGGTCAAACAGGAGATTGCTCAGTTGACGGTACAAGGGGTGTACCCGAAATTAGCGGTCATTTTGGTTGGGGATGATCCGGCGTCTGTGGTCTATGCCAAGTCGAAACAAAAGATGAGCGAAGGCCTGGGGATGGCGTTCGAACTCTTTACCCTGCCGAGTGCTACTCAGGAAGTGGAAGTCCTGGCTTTGATCGAGCGTTTGAATCAAGATGGGCAAACACACGGGATCATGGTGGAACTGCCACTCCCGAAACATATTTCCAAAGAGAAAGTCATGGCTGCCGTCCGTCCGGACAAGGATGTGGATGGCGTGCACCCGATCAACCGAGGGTATATTCTCAGTGGTGAGGAGGGCCTTTTCCCTGCGACCCCGCAAAGCTGTATCGAAATCATGCTGCGCTCGGGTGTGCAAATTTCCGGCAAGCATGTCGTGATTGTGGGCCGGGGTGAGACAGTCGGTAAACCGCTGGTATTCTTGATCCTTAAACATAATGCCACCGTTACGATTTGCCATTCCAAGACCCCGGATTTAGGCTATCATACGCGTCAGGCCGACATCGTGATTGCGGCGGTAGGCAAAGCCAAGATGATCAAGAAGGACATGGTCAGACCTGGTGCGATTGTGGTTGATGCGGGCATCAACGAGATTCCGGGAGGGATTTGCGGGGATGTTGATTTTGACGCCGTCAAAGAGGTGGCCGGCATGATCTCTCCGGTTCCGGGTGGGGTAGGCTCTTTAACGACCGTGCTGATCATGAAGAATGTCCTTAAAGGAATTGCCCTGCAGAGGAGGGCTCAATAATGGAAGGAAACGCACTTTGGCAGTGGACAACCGAAAAATTCCTGGCTGAAGCGGCAAGCTCTGCACCCACGCCGGGCGGCGGCAGCGTTTCCGCTTTTGTCGGGGCGTTGGCGGCTTCCATGGTCTGCATGGTCGCGAACTTAACGGTTGGGAAAGAGAAATACAGAGATGTAGAAGCGCAGGTTAAGGAGATCCTTGCCGATGCGGAAATGGTGCTCACTGCTTTAAAAAGCGGGTTGAGCCAGGATATCGCCGAATTCTCCAATTTCATGGCCGTGCTGCAAATGCCCAAAGCCACGGATGAGGAAAAAAGCTTACGGAGCGGAAAAATGCAGGAGGCCTTAGTTTCGGCCACCGATACCCCGCTCGGTATTGCCCAAAACTGTTTCCGAGCTTTGCAGCTCGCTCAGGCTTTGGCCCCCATCGGGAACAAAGGGGCAATCAGTGATGTGGGGGTCGCCGCTTATTTGGCGGAGAGTGCTCTCAAGTCGGCCATGTTTAGTGTAGATATCAACTTGCCGGGAATTAAGGATCAAGGCTATCAAGAGCGGATCAAAACAGAACGGGAACGGCTCTTTGCCCAAGCAGAAACGTTAAAAGTTAATACGGTTGCTATGGTTCAGAGCCGATTGTAAGCTAAAATCTATTCTGCCCAATTTAAAATTGGGCAGAATAGAGCGCACCGTTTGGTGCAGCACGTTCTCCGGCACAAGATGATGAGTAAACTCGTTAAGCGTCCGCATACCAGACGGGAGGTACGAATGGATGATCCGCGATGATGAATTTGAATGTTAGAAAAATCTTCCCCAGAACACGAAGCGGGGAAGATTTTTATTCCTTCATCCAACCGTGCGGCGATGTGGATGGCGCTTGCCTGAAACCCAACGTTGTAGGGTGCGAAAGCACAATCAGATCAGATCATCGTCCACAACGCTGAATAAATCTTTAAGCGAAATAACTAAGTCAGGGAAAATCCCTACAGAAAGTTCGTCCTCAACCCCAAAAATCTCAGGTTGTGCATAACTTCCGGTATCCAGCAAGCGATAGACAACAATTGTTTTCCCTTCAGCGTGAACAATCCAGTATTCTTTTACCCGAGCTTCTTCATAGCGTTTGAACTTAGTCTTAATGTCCTTGTGGAAAGTTGAGGGTGAGGAAATCTCAACGATAAGGTCGGGGCTCCCGAGACAGCCGCGCCGGTCAATTTTGCTTTTGTCACAGATGACAGTGAGATCCGGCTGGACCACGGTGGTGGCTTTTTGGTCATTTTCCGCTGCTCGCGGCAGGCGGACATCAAACGGCGCAGCAAAAACCTCACAGGGCTTATTTTTGAGATATTGGTTGAATGAAACAAACAGTTCACCGGATACCCTTTGATGGTTGCTCATTGGGGCGGGCGTCATAGCAAAAGCGACACCGTCAATGATTTCCCAACGTTCATCTTCAGACCATTGTAAGTAATCTTCATAGGTATAGAGTCGGCCGGATTGTGCAAAAACTTTCCCCAAATGAATCACCCCCTAGAGACCATATGAATTATCCATGATTTGTTATTATGATAACATGAAGGGATGTGCATTTCAAGGCTGTTGCAATCCGCTCCCGCGTACTTTATCATAAGCCATGAGGAGTGATACCATTGACGCACATATGGACCGTGAGCGAATTGGCGGGGGAGATCGACCGCACTTTGCAGGATAACTTTTTGTTTCAGAACTGCTGGGTCAGTGGGGAGATCTCTAACTTTAAGCATCACTTACCGTCAGGCCATTGGTATTTTACGCTAAAAGATGATGTCTCGAGTCTTCGGGCGGTGATGTTCCGCAGCCGGGCTGTGCGGGTGCGTTTTGAGCCGAGAAGCGGAATGCAGGTGCTCGTCCGGGGCAATGTTAAACTCTATGACCGGGATGGGAACATCCAGGTTTATGCCGAAGAAATGCAGCCCGCTGGGCTCGGAGCGCTTTACTTAGCCTTTGAACAGTTGAAAGAACGGCTGACTGGCGAAGGGTTGTTTGCTGAGGAACGGAAAAAGAAGATCCCCCTCCTGCCGCAGCGGGTGGGGATTGTCACGAGTACTTCCGGAGCGGCCTTGCGGGATATTCTTCAGATCATTAAGCGGCGGCATCCGCGCATGTCGTGGGTCGTTGCTCCGGCAGCAGTTCAAGGAGAAGCGGCACCTCGGGAGATCGTGGAAGGGATCCGGCGTTTAAACCGATTTGAGGGGATTGATGTCCTCATTGTCGGGCGGGGCGGCGGTTCTTTGGAAGAGCTGTGGGCCTTTAATACAGAAGAAGTGGCCCGGGCGATTGCGGCTTCGCGTATCCCGGTGATCTCAGCGGTGGGGCATGAGACCGATATTACGATTGCAGATTATGTGGCTGACTTGCGGGCTCCGACTCCATCAGCTGCCGCTGAACTCGCGGTTCCCCTGCTTCAGGGGTTGAAAGAGCGGGTGGATTACCTGGAGAAGCGCATGCAGCGAGGATTGAGTACCCAGCTGGCGTGGAAACGCCAGCTTTTGGAGAGGCTAGCGCTGAAGGCACCGCTGCGAGATCCATTTTGGCGAGTGGAACGCGGTCGTCAGGAGCTGGATGACTTCGCTTCACGCTTGCAAAACAGCATGACTAGATTTATGACGGATAAAAATGGTATACTAAAATTAATGGCTGCCAAACTTGACTTACTCAGCCCCTTAAGTGTTTTAGGAAGGGGTTATTCATTAACGTATGATCAGAATGGACAGATACTGCGTTCAGCGGTCGGTGTGAAATCCGGCGCACAGGTGCAGGTTCGCTTGGCTGCAGGACGCTTAGAATGCCAGGTTGTAAAGGCAGAGATAAGAGGCGATAACATTGGCAATGGATGAGAAGCTGAGTTTCGAAGCGGGTATCGAGAGGCTGGAAGGGATCGTAGAAGCTCTCGAACAGCGGGATGTTTCGCTGGAAAATGCCTTGAGTCTTTTCCAAGACGGAGTCAGCCTTATCCAGCATTGTAATGCCCTGCTGGATAAGGCTGAGCAGGTCATGGGAGTGCTTCTGGAAGAGGATGGAGAGCTTCGCTTAGAACGCGCGCTGCCAGTGGAAGGATGAAGCCGTTGTTTAAGGAACGCTTGGCGCAATACCGTGCGCAAGTTGATGAATATATCAAAACCATCTCTTGGAACGAGAACGTGTTGGATGAAAGCATGGCCTATTCCCTCATAGGGGGCGGCAAGCGGATTCGCCCCGTCTTGGCCTTGGCTGCAGCGGAGGCGATGGGTGCGAACCCTGAGCATATTCTTCCTGCGGCGGCAGCTTTGGAAATGATTCATACGTATTCCCTGATCCACGACGACCTGCCGGCGATGGATGATGATGACTACCGCCGGGGGCGCTTGTCTAATCACAAGGTTTTTGGAGAAGGGATAGCGATTCTTTCAGGGGATGCCCTGTTAACGTACGCTTTTGAACTATTGGCAGCGCCCATGCAGGTTGAACCCAGGCGCCAGCTTCAAGTGATTAAAGAAGTGGCAGATGCTGCGGGCCGTCAGGGGATGGTTTTAGGCCAGGCACTCGACTTGGAAGGGGAAGGCAAAGCTCTGGGGCTTCAGGAAATCGAACGGATTCACCGCCATAAAACGGGAGCACTTCTCAGGGTTTCCGTGCGTTTGGGAGGAATTTTGGCCGGTGGGAGCGAAGAAGATATTCAGGCCTTGTCCCGTTATGCTGCCGCCCTCGGGTTGGCGTTTCAGATTAAGGATGACATCTTGGATGTGGAGAGCGACAGCTTAACCTTGGGTAAGCCGATCGGAAGCGATTTGAAACGTGGTAAAGCGACCTATCCTTCCCTCTTGGGACTTTCTGAGGCCAAAGCTGAGTTGAGAGCTAAAATCCAGGAGGCTAAAGATGCTTTGCATCTTTTCGGAGAGCGGGGTAGGTTTCTCAGGGATTTGGCAGACTATATTCAAGCGCGTCAGCACTAAGGGGTGTTCAATATGTTTCCTGGGTTAATCCATAATACCATCCTGGTTTCTGCAATTACAGCTTGGTTCGTGGCTCAAATCTTTAAGATCGGTGTCAACCTCTTCCTCCAACGGCGACTGGATATTGAAATGTTAGTGAGTTCCGGCGGTTTTCCTAGCTCGCACTCGGCGACCGTTAGCGCCTTGACGTTAGGAATTGGGAAATACTATGGCTGGGATTCCCCAATATTCGCAGTGTCTGCGGTGTTTGCCATGATTGTCATGTATGACGCGGCTGGAGTCAGGCGGGCTGCGGGAAAACAGGCGGAAGTCATCAATCAATTGGTGGAGCGCCTTTACCAAGGATCGGATTCATCCCAGGAACGCTTAAAAGAACTGATCGGGCATTCGCCGCTTGAAGTGTTTGGCGGAGCACTCGTGGGTATCGTTGTGGGGATGCTGGTATAGCCCAAGGGGGTCTGTCGTTGTCAAGCCGAAAACGTAAGCGCTGGAAACATCTTGTCTATGTGTTTATCGGGAGTTTTTTGGCTGCTGCAGTGGTTGGTGGTGGTTCGGAAATTTTCATGGAAAGAATGTCTTTGCTCTGGGCCTCCGTGTTTCTGCTGGTCGTGGTCTTGGTGAACATTCTTTTCGATGTCATTGGGATCGCGGCGACTGCTGCGCATGAAGCTCCGCATCATGCTCGGGCAGCGAATCGGGTTTTTGGCGCGAAACATGCTGTTCAAATTGTAAGAAACGCTGATTTTGTCGCAAATTTCGCCAATGACGTCGTAGGGGATATTACGGGGACGGTGAGCGGGGCCATGGCGGCGAGTATCGTTATCGATCTCGTTCATTATTCTCCGAAGTTGAGTGCTTCGGAGGTGTGGCTTAATATGTTTATGCTGGCCCTGGTCGCTTCGGTCACAGTGACAGGGAAAGCGGCGGGTAAGTCATTTGCCATTCATGAAGCCAATCGCATCATCGCTGCTGTAGGTGGGGTCTTGGCTACGGTCGAGAAGGTGACTGGTTGGAATTTTACGCGACTGAAAAAACAGGGAGGAAATAAACATGGGTCTGCTCGAAAACATTCATGAACCAAGTGATTTGCGTTCCCTCAGTATGGCCGAGTTGAAAGAACTGGCGGGAGAAATCCGTCAAGAAATGATCACGGTCGTGGCGGCGAACGGCGGGCACTTGGCCCCGAATTTGGGTGTAGTTGAACTGACCCTGGCCCTTCATCGTGTGTTTAAGAGCCCAAACGATAAAATTATTTGGGATGTAGGGCATCAAACCTATATCCATAAACTCATCACAGGTCGAAAAGGCCTGTTTAAAACCTTGCGCCAATATAAAGGGTTGTCCGGTTTTCCGAAGCGTTCGGAGAGTGAACATGATTTTTTTGAGACCGGGCATTCCAGCACCTCCATCTCGGCGGCCGTCGGGTATGCGCAAGCACGCGATGTGCTCAAGGAACACCACGATGTTGTGGCTGTGATAGGGGATGGAGCCATGACCGGTGGCATGGCCTACGAGGCCTTGAATTATGCTGGGCAAAGCGGCACGCACGTGATCGTCATCCTAAATGATAATGAAATGTCAATTGCTCCGAATGTCGGTGCAATTTCTTCCTATTTAACCCGGCTGCGCACGGATCCGCGCTATGATAAGCGCAAATCCGATGTTGAGTACTTGCTGAAGCGGATTCCGGGGATTGGGGACAAGGTTGCTAAAGCCGCCGAGAAGGCTAAAGACGGGCTTAAATACCTTCTGGTTCCCGGACTGTGGTTTGAGGAGCTGGGCTTTACCTATCTGGGGCCGATTGACGGTCATGACCAGGTCATGATGGAACAAGTCTTGGAACAGGCTAAACACAAGAGAGGGCCTGTACTGGTTCACGTTGTGACCCGTAAAGGGAAAGGATATGCGCCGGCAGAGAAGAATCCGGACGTGTTTCATGGGGTAGGTCCTTTCAATCCGGAAACCGGAGAAGTGTACAAGAGAAAGGCTCCACCTACCTATACCCAAGTATTTGGTGAAACCCTCTCTGTCTTGGGCAGGGAAAATGAAAAGATCGTAGCCATAACGGCGGCTATGCCTGGGGGAACCGGGCTCAACATCTTTGCCCGCGACTTTCCGGAGCGTTTTTTTGATGTTGGGATTGCGGAACAGCATGCCGTGACATTTGCGGCGGGGCTGGCTTTTGGAGGACTCAAGCCAGTTGTCGCGATTTACTCGACTTTTTATCAGAGAGCCTATGATCAGGTCTTGCATGATGTCTGCCTCCAGGGTGCCCCGGTTGTCTTAGCTATAGACCGGGCCGGAGTGGTTGGGGATGATGGCCCAACCCACCATGGGGTGTTTGATATTTCCTTCTTACGCGCGATTCCTAATCTCGTCTTCATGGCACCAAAAGATGAAAATGAACTAAGACATATGCTGCATACGGCGGTGCGCCTGGATGGTCCGGTGGCCCTGCGTTATCCGCGTTCGGCCGGACAGGGGGTTTCCTTGGATCCGGTGTTGAAAGACATCCCCTTGGGCAAGGGAGAGGTGCTGAAAGAAGGGCGGGATGTGGCCATCCTCGCGATTGGCCCGATGGTTTATCCTTCCTTGGCGGCTGCCCAGGAACTGCGCCTTAAAGGGATCGATGCGGCGGTCATCAATTTGCGTTTTATTCAGCCGCTGGATACGGAATTAGTTCTGCGCTTCGCTCGCCTGACTAAACGCTTGGTTACGGTGGAAGATCATATGTTGAGCGGTGGGATGGGAAGCGCGGTTTTGGAACAACTGGCCGATCATGGTCTGACGGATGTGGCCGTTGAGCGCTTGGGCTACCGGGATTATGTGGATCAAGGCCCCATCCCAGTTTTGCAGCAGAATCACGGATTATCGGCGAAAGGGATTATGGCCGCTGCGGAACGACTACTTCACAGAGGCTCTCAGGTGGCCCAAGGCCGGGGCGGGTTGGCCATTCACAAGCTTAAAGCTTAAAACCTTTTATATCGAACGACTGACTCAGGCTCTTCTATGCGTGTCGTACACATCTCAGAGAGTGGGCAGCGAAAGGAAAAATTTGTGGCGAAGGGTAAGGAACGTCTGGACATCCTTTTAGTCAACAAAGGATTGTCCGCAAGCAGAGAAAAAGCGAAACGCTCGATCATGGCTGGGCTCGTCTTTGTGGATCAGCAGAGGGTGGACAAGCCGGGGACGGAAGTGCCCAGAGAAGCCCATCTGGAATTGAGAGGGGAGGCGTTGCCCTTTGTATCCCGAGGAGGGCAGAAATTGGAGAAAGCGCTGAAAGCGTTCTCAGTGTCATTTGACGGCCAAGTGGTCGCAGACATCGGGGCTTCGACCGGCGGGTTTACAGACTGTGCCTTGCAGCACGGGGCGGCCAGGGTTTATGCCATTGACGTAGGCTATGGGCAGTTAGCCTGGAAGTTGCGTTCGGATTCGAGGGTTATTTCCCTCGAACGCCTGAATGCCCGCTATCTGGAAGAAGACACCCTGCCAGAAAAAGTGGACTGGGTGGTCTCTGATGTGTCCTTTATCTCCATTACGAAGCTATTTCCTGCCATGCTTAAGATTTTAAAGGAAGAGGGCGAAGCCCTGATTTTAATCAAGCCCCAGTTTGAAGCGGGAAAAGAACACGTTGGGAAAAAAGGGGTTGTGCGTGAACCGAAAATCCATGAAGGGGTTCTGCGAACCGTCTTGACTGAGGCTTTTCGCTGCGGTTTTAGGATCGAAGGCTTGGATTTTTCCCCCATCCGAGGGCCACAGGGAAATATCGAATATTTGGCCTGGCTGCAGCGAGGGAAAACTCTGGCAGACGAGATGGCCCTGCAGGAAGGGTTGTCCCAGGTTGCAGACGTGGTGGCTCAGGCTCAGAAGGGGAGTATCTAATGCATACAGTGGGTTTATGGATTAATACCAGTAAACCGAATGCGCAGGAGATGGCCGCGAAGCTGAGCGAGTGGTTTCACTTGAGAGCCTGGAATGTGCTCACCGCTCGCCAAACCTTTACCCCGCCACTTGACTTTGTAATTTCCTTAGGTGGGGACGGCACGCTTTTGGAAGCGGCGCGTGAACTCTCACAGGCGCAGATCCCGGTCTTGGGAGTGAACCTTGGGCGGCTGGGATTTCTTTGCGAAATCGAAAAGGATGATGTCTTCCCGGCTTTAGAAAAGGTTTTGCGGGGGGAGTACCAAATCCAGAAGCGCATGATGCTGCAAGCCCTAGTGGAAGTGGACGGAGCGGAGCAAACCGTGAAGGTTTTGAATGATGTCGTATTCCTGCGCGATCGGAATTCGGGTCTCGTCACCTTGCAGGCGGATTTGTCTGGTGAACCATCTGTCAGCTATCCGGCTGATGGTCTCATCGTGGCCACTCCAACCGGATCAACTGCCTACTCTCTCTCCGCAGGCGGGCCTATTGTCAGCCCAGATGTGGAGGCAGTGATTCTCAGTCCCCTCGCCGCGCATTCCCTTTCCGCTCGACCGATGGTGGTATCGCCTGAGGATGACATCGAAATCATCCTGGAACGCGGGCAGAAATGCCGGGTCACATTCGATGGGCAGGCCAATGTGCCACTCCTTTTGGGAGAGCGGATAAAAATTAAGCGATCTCCAATGAAGGCGTTGCTGATTCGTCTAGGCAGTCGTAGCTTCCCAGCGCTAGTCCGGGAAAAGCTTATGGATCGCTGGCATGACTAAGTCAGGAGGGTAAGGGATGCCGTTTGGGATTCAGGATATTCAGGGTTATATCAGACTGGTTTTAGGTTCGATCCTGCTGGCAGGGGATACGGCTGTGGATGCGACGGCTGGGCGGGGAAGAGACACGCTCTTTTTGGCCCAGTGTGTCGGCAGGGAGGGCAGGGTCTATGCCTTTGACATCCAGCCCGAGGCCTTGGCAGAAACACAGAGACGCCTGCAGGAACATGCCCAACATGAGCAGGTTGTGCTCTCTAGATTGGATCATGTCCATATGGGCGAAGTTGTCGAGGGAAGGGCCAAGGTGGTCATGTTTAATTTAGGGTATTTGCCGGGGGGGGATCATGCACTGACGACCCAGTCAGAATCCACGCTTGCGGCGATGAAGGCTGCGCTCGATTTGCTAGAAGTGAATGGCATCATGGCGATTACGGCGTACCGAGCACATCCAGGAGGTGAACGCGAAGCGTTCGAAGTGGATGCGTTTCTGGCCGGACTCTCCCGTTCGGCATTCAGTGTTTTAAAGGGAGAGTATATCAACCAGATGTCAAACGCGCCCTATTGGCTATTGGTACAACGGAAAAGGGAGGATTTTGGGCATGAAGACTCGCCGCCAAATAAAAATTCAGGAACTGATCGCTAAGGAGGTCATTCGGACTCAGGAGGAGCTGGCCGAAAGGCTGAGGGAAGAGGGATTTGACGTTACTCAAGCCACCGTTTCCCGGGATATCAAGGAGCTGGGGCTGATTAAAGTGCCGAGCCATGGGGAGGAATACCGCTATGCGCTGTCGACTGAGAGCCATCCAGCTAATTTCTTAGAACGCCTCAAACGCCTATTTCGGGAAACGGTCATCTCCGTGAATGACAGCGAAAACCTTGTCCTCATCCGGACGATTCCGGGGCATGCCCATGCGTTGGCATCGCTCATCGATGGCAGCGACTGGGACGATATGATCGGTACGGTGGCCGGGGACGATACCATCCTTTTGGTCGTGAAGCCCAAAGAGGCGACGGTTGAGGTCTTGGCGCGAATCAACAGCCTAATGGGGTAGGGGGTTTTACCATGCTTTTGGAGATGCATGTTCAAAACTTCGGCCTGATGGAAGATATCCGTTTGGAGTTCAGCGAAGGATTGACGGTGTTTACCGGGGAAACGGGGGCCGGCAAGTCGATGTTGATTGATGCTCTCGGTGTATTGCTCGGCGGGAGAGTGTCGGCCGAAATGATTCGGCACGGAGAAGGGCAAGCCCGTGTTGAAGGGGTATTTTCGAGCCTGACGGAACCGCTGCAAGAGAGGCTTGCGGATGCAGGGTATGCGGCAGAAGACGACCAGCTCTTCCTTTCACGAGAAGTGAATGCCTCAGGGCGCAATCTCTGCCGTGTTCAGGGACGAACGATCCCTTTGAGCCTCTATCGCTCCCTTTGCGAAGGGCTAGCTGACATTCACGGTCAGATGGAGCACCAGTCCCTGCTGAAATCCGAAACCCATCGGGAACTCGTGGATGCCTTAGGGGGAGCGGAAGGAAAGGGACTCTCGGCTGAGGTCGCTTCTGCTGCTCGGGAGTATCGGGCCATGGCTGCCAGGGAGCGGGAGTTGTCCCGTTTGGAAGGCGAGCGCCAGCGACGGCTCGATATCTTGGATTACCAACTCGCCGAAATCGACCAGATTTCCCCCCGTCCAGGGGAGGAAGAGGAACTCCGGGCCGAACGCAAGCGCCTTAGTCATGGCGAAAAGATTGCGAGCCTGGTTCAAGAAGCCTATGAGGTGTTATACATTGGAGCGCAGCGCACGCCCTCTGCGTATGACCTTTTGGCGAGGGCTAAACGTGCGCTGAGCGAATTGGCCCGATTGGACCCGGCCTGTAGTGGACTTTTGGAACCGGTCGAAGCCGCTTATTATGCGGTGGAAGATTTAGGGGAGCAAGTGCGCCGTTACCAGGAGGGGTTTGATTTAGAGCCCAAAAGGCTTGAAGTGATCGAAGAACGCCTGGCTGAGTTGCACCGTCTGAGTAAATACGGTGGCAGCATTGAGAAAGCGCTCAATGAGCGGGAGCAGATGAGCGCGGAGCGCGAGCAGCTGACACACTTGGAAGATGAACAATGCCAGATTGCCGCAGCGAAAGAGAAGGCGCGCCTGCGCTATCAGGAATTTTCCCAGAGACTTACGCTTAAACGCCAAGAAGAGGCACAACGCCTGGAAAAAGAATTGGCTTTGGAACTCACTGACCTCGGTCTCGAAAAAAGCCGGCTGGAAGTGCGTTTTGTTTCCGTGGCTGACCCCGATCCCAGAGGGGCGGAACAAATTGAGTTTTATTTTTCCGCGAATCAGGGGGAACCGCCGAAGCCTTTGGCGAAAACGGCTTCAGGCGGAGAGATGGCGCGTGTGATGCTCGCCCTTAAAAGTATGCTGGCCGGAGTGGAGCAGATGGGGACGTTTGTCTTTGATGAAGTGGACAGTGGGGTCGGCGGGCGCACGATTCAAAAAGTGGGCGAAAAACTCAGGAAAATCGCCCAGGGCAAGCAGGTTTTCTGTATTACCCATGCTCCTATCGTGGCCTCTTTTGCGGATGAGCATTATGGCATTGTCAAGGAGGTTAAAGCAGGTCGGACACGCACTCAGGTCGAACGTCTGAACTCGGAAGCGCGGATCGATGAATTGGCACGCATGCTTGGAGGCGAGGGTGACATTTCCCAACGTCACGCCCGCGAACTCTGGGAAAAGAACTGGAAACAAGGCGTTTCATGAGGGTTTTATTGAAAAACTAAAATCAGATGGTATCAAAACGCTCACTTTTATTTTTTAGTGGGCGTTTCTTTACTTTTTGCCTAAGTTTTTCCGGATTTTATGGCAATACTACAAAATCCTTAGTAATCATGGAACGGATTTAATAGGATGAAAGCAAAAATATATGGACATTTTAAGATTAGGCTTCGCTTGATTAAAAGAGAAAGCAGGGGAGAGCAGAAGAATCCATGGGGAGAAAGGAATGGAGGGTGATAGAAGGGTGAAAATTAGAAGAATCCTGGTTATCATGAGCCTTCTTCTCAGTACCTTCCTCAGTTTCAGCCCCACAATGCAGGAACTAGCCCACTTTCCGGAATCACCGATCCAGTCTCAGTGGCATGCACCTCAAATGCATGGCCTCTGGAGCCATTTCGTTACGGTAGAGCAAAGTGAGGAAACCAAAGTCTTGGCTACGGCGTCCCATTTCGCTCCTCAAACCGTACAAGTCAGTTACAAGCTTTTTGGGCTCTTCCCCTTAAAATCAAGCGAAGTGCAAGTGATGCCGGAAATGAGCCTGATTCCTGGAGGACAGTCAATCGGTGTCACTCTCCAAGCTAAAGGTGTGATGGTGGTCGGACAGGCTCCTGTGGTTGGCCAAGATAAGAAGAAGCATGATCCAGCCAAAGAAGCAGGCATTGAAATCGGTGATATCCTGCTCAAAATCAATGATAAGGATGTCAAAACCGATCAGGATGTGGCAAGTGCAGTGCATCAAGCTGGGCAAAAGCAGGAGAAAGTCAAAGTGCTTTTGAAACATCGGGGAGAGCTGGCGGAAAAAGTCTTGAATTCAGTTTACTGCCCAGAAACCGAACGTTTTCGAATTGGCCTCTATGTTCGCGATGCGGCAGCCGGAGTCGGAACCCTAACTTTTTTTGACCCGATAAGCAAACAATATGGGGCTTTAGGACATGTGATCAATGATGTGGACACCAATCAGCGCATTGAGGTTTCCATGGGACAAGTCGTCGCTTCCAATATTCATTCCATTGAAAAAGGGCGTCGTGGGCATCCTGGGGAAAAAGTTGGCTCCTTTGTGACTAACTCCTCCTTTAAGGGAACCATTGAACGCAACACGTCAACCGGGATTTTTGGGAGTCTAGATGGGGATATTCGGCAACCTTACTTTACCAGGCCGATCCCTGTGGGATGGCAATCCGATGTTCAGCAGGGCCCTGCAAAGATTTACACCGTCATTCAGGGTGAACAAATTGAGGAGTTCGAGGTCATGATTGAACGGGTGATGCCAAATCGGACCGATAGTAAAAATATGGTGATTCGAATTACTGATCCGCGTTTGATTCAAGCCACAGGAGGGATTGTGCAAGGTATGAGCGGCAGTCCTATTGTGCAAAATGGTAAACTTGTAGGAGCCGTGACTCATGTGTTCGTTAATGATAGCCTGCGTGGATATGCAGTTTTTATTCAGAATATGCTCCAGGATTCAGGGCTCATCTCAAAGCATGAAGCAGCATAATGGGAGAGTCAGTTTCTCTTAAAGGCTGGAAAAACATCCAGTCTTTTTCTAAATTATTCAATATATCTTTATTTCTCTGAGAAGGAATAATAAAAACAATGTCGAACATTTTAAAAGTTTGATGTAGTGATCCGGTGGAGGGAAGGCGAAAGAAAATATGCAGAAGGTTCAAGTGTTATTGGCGGATGACAATCGCGAGTTTATCGAGGTGCTTAAAGAATATATCAGCCGCCAGGAAGACATGATATTGATCGGAGTCGCTTATCACGGCCAAGAAGCCGTAGAAATGATTTTTCGAGATGAACCGGATGTCGTCGTTCTCGATATCATTATGCCCCACTTAGATGGCCTCGGTGTGTTGGAACGCATTCAAACCCTTGAGCATAAACCGCGGGTTATCATCCTCTCGGCATTTGGGCAGGAAACCATGACCCAAAGAGCGGTGAGTCTAGGTGCCGATTATTATGTATTGAAGCCGTTTGATCTGGATACTTTGGGACGGCGAATTCGCCAAGTCCATGGATTAGAACCATCGGGCTTGAACCCTGTCGCTTCAGGCTTGTCCAGTGCAGTTCTGACTCCATCTTTTCAGGCTGCAGCGACGAAAGCACCAGTCAGTCAAGCTAAGCATTTAGAGGTAGAAGTGACCCGCATGATCCATCAAATGGGTGTCCCAGCCCATGTCAAGGGGTATCAGTATCTGCGAGATGCAATTGTCAGTGTGGTACAGGAAATTTCTTTACTGGGAGCTGTCACTAAAGAACTTTACCCGATGATCGCTGAAAAATACCAAACCACCCCCAGCCGGGTGGAACGGGCGATTCGCCATGCGATTGAACTCGCCTGGGATCGTGGGAATGTCGAACTCATGAATCGGTTTTTTGGCTATACGATTGATGTTGACCGTGGTAAGCCTACAAACTCCGAGTTTATTGCGATGGTTGCTGATAAGCTGCGGATGGCTAATCTAATGCTCTAGATAATGGGGTTCAGACAGGATTAAGAACCTACTGCACTTATATTATACTGAAGATTAAAGAAGCCAAACCCGTGGCTTTTTTCTTTTGGGCAATTTTAGTCGAGAAAGGAAATTATGCGGGTGGGAGCGAAGTGATCCCTATGATCCATGGATTATCTTAGTTATAGGTTTGGATCATTGATGGTGTGGGAAGAATCCAAGTGGTTGGACGACACGAAGTTAGGGAGGCAGCGCAGCGTGTTTACCCGTACAGAAATCGAAGACCTAAGTGCCCAAGTAAATGATCTCCAGGACATTCGCATCCTGTTAACGGCGATCATCCATTCGACCCAAGATGCGATTTCAGTGGCTGACGAGGAGGGACTGGGAATTTTAATCAACCCGGCCTATACCCGCTTGACCGGATTAACTGCCGAGGATGTGATCGGCAAGCCGCCGACCGTGGACATCGCCGAAGGGGAAGAAAGCATGCATATGAAAGTGCTGCGCACGGGTCAAGCGGTGCGCGGAGTCTCAATGAAAGTGGGGCCAAAGCGCAAGGAAGTGATAGTCAATGTAGCTCCGATCATTGTGCAAGGAAAACAGCGGGGGTCGGTGGCGGTCTTGCAGGATGTTTCTGAGATCCGACGGCTTTCGGAGGAACTGGAGGGCGCGAAACGCCTAATTCGCCATTTGGAGGCCAAGTATACCTTTACGGACATCATCGGGGAGAGTGAGGCAATTCAGGCAGCGATTGAGCAAGCAGAGCGTGCAGCGTTGACCCCGGCCACGGTAATGCTACGCGGAGAAAGCGGCACCGGCAAAGAACTTTTCGCACATGCGATTCATCGCCACAGTATCCGCCAAAAGGGTCAATTCCTACGTGTCAACTGTGCAGCTTTGACGGATAGCCTTCTGGAAAGCGAACTTTTCGGCTATGTAGAAGGGGCGTTTACGGGGGCACGTCGTGGAGGTAAGACAGGGCTCTTTGAGGAAGCCAATGGCGGTACGTTGTTCCTGGATGAAATCGGGGACATTAGCTTAAATTTGCAGACTAAGCTTTTGCGTGTCCTTCAGGAGCGGGAAGTGATTCGGGTGGGGGACAATCAGCCCATCAGTGTGGATGTGCGGGTGATCGCCGCGACCAATGCCAATTTGGAGGAAAAGCTGCGAGCTGGATATTTCCGCGAAGATCTTTATTACCGCCTCAATGTGATCCCAGTCTTGATTCCACCGCTGCGCCAGCGGCGTTCGGATATTCCCCATTTGGTACATCATTTGATCCGAAGGTTTAATCAGGATTATGGCCGTTGCGTAGAACAGGTTAAGGAGGAAGCCCTCCAGACACTAGAGCAGTATGACTGGCCAGGAAATGTACGGGAACTGGAGAATGTCTTGGGTCGGGCGATTATTAATATGAAAGTCGGGGATACGGTGATGGAAGCTTCATATCTTCCGTTTTTAGCGCAGCGGTCTGGGCCTTCCCGCAGTGAGGTTGCAGTGGTGGGGCAGGTGTCCATGCCTGCGCTTGCGAGCTTTGAGGAAATGCAGCGGCAATGGGAGCGGGAGGTTCTGATGCGAGCGCTGGCACAGGCAGGAGGAAATAAGACCAAAGCAGCTCAGGTCTTGGGGATGTCAATTCGAAACTTCTATTATAAGTTGGGGCGGCATGATCTCGCCTGACAAATTGAATAATTTTGCAGGCAAAATATTGCGTTGTCTGCATAAACTTGCATACTTTGTGGGGAAGAAGGAAAAAGGGACACGAACGCTTGGGGGAAGTGGAGGTTCCATTCGGCTGGGAAAACAGACTTTTCATCCCATTCAGATAAAAAATGTGGGAGTTTGTTTGTTTCTCTGGCATTGGTTTTGCATTGAAAGGGGGTATCCCTCTAAAATGTGAGGGATATCATGTGAGCGAACTGTAATTGTTGCAAATGAAAAGGAGGAATGGTTTATGAAGATCTTTGAGTACATGGAGAAGTATGATTATGAGCAATTAGTCATTTGTCAGGACAATAATTCTGGCCTGAAAGCGGTGATTTGCGTCCATGATACGACTTTAGGTCCGGCTCTGGGCGGTACCCGGATGTGGAATTATCGCTCTGAAGAGGATGCGATCGTGGATGCCTTGCGTTTGGCGCGAGGAATGACTTATAAGAATGCAGCGGCTGGCTTAAACTTGGGCGGGGGCAAGGCCGTGATCATTGGGGATTCCCACACCCAAAAGAGCGAAGAACTCTTTCGGGCTTTTGGACGGTATGTCCAGTCCCTCAATGGACGCTATATCACGGCTGAGGATGTCGGGACGAGCGTACAGGATATGGATTGGGTGCATATGGAGACAAAATTTGTCACCGGGGTCTCTTCATTCTTCGGTTCCTCAGGCGACCCTTCCCCGATGACGGCTTTGGGGGTCTTTCAGGGCATGAAAGCCGCAGCCAAGGAAGTATATGGTTCCGATTCCTTGGAAGGAAAGACCGTGGCCATTCAAGGGTTGGGGCATGTCGGGTATTATTTGGCTAAACACCTAACCGATGAGGGGGCGAAACTGATCGTCACAGATATCAATCCGGAAGCGGTCAAGCGGGTCGTGCGCGAGTTTGTGGCTAAATCGATGGCACCAGAAGACATCGTGGGCGCGAAATGCGATATCTTTGCTCCTTGTGCGCTGGGTGCGGTGATCAATGATGAGACGATTCCAAAATTGAAGTGCCAGATCGTGGCGGGGGCTGCCAACAATGTCTTAAAAGAAGAGCGTCACGGCGACCGTCTGCATGAACTGGGAATTCTCTATGCGCCCGATTATGTGATCAATGCGGGCGGGGTGATCAATGTGGCGGATGAACTAGACGGGTATCATTATGAACGCGCCTTAAAAAAAGTTGAAGGGGTCTATGAGAATGTGGCCCGCGTCCTGCGGATTGCTAAACGGGACAATATTCCGACCTATAAAGCAGCGGATCGCATGGCCGAAGAGCGCATCGCTAAGATTGGGAAAGTCAGGAGCAGATTTTTAGGTTAATCAGAGTCTATTGAAGCGGAGCATAAACCCTGAAGACAGGTTCAACCGGAGTTCATCATGACTCCGGTTTTGTTGTATGGGGGAAGGGATTTCTTCAATTAGGGAGAATTAATTAAAGAGTCGGGTCAGTTTTTGAACAAAGTAAATACAATAAAGGCGGAGAGATGAACGACATGTCTAATGATCCCAAGGATTATACGGAGACGCAAATTAGCCATCAGAGTGTGTTTGACGGGCGCATGATCCGGGTAGAACTGGATACGGTGCGCCTTCCCAATGGGAAGGCGACCAGCCGCGAAGTGGTGCGGCATCCGGGGGCTGTAGGGATTGTCGCTTTAAAAGGGGAAGACGTTCTGCTTGTGCGCCAGTACCGTTATCCCGTAGGAGAGGAGACGCTGGAAATCCCGGCTGGAAAGCTGGATCCAGGGGAAGCTCCGTCCGTCTGTGCTGAACGGGAATTGCGGGAAGAGACGGGCTACAGCGGGAAGTTTACCCTTCTTGGTTCAGTCTTCACGACCCCTGGTTTTACCGATGAGGTGATGCATCTTTTCCTGGCAGAGGATTTGGTTTGGGATCCCCTGACACCGGATTCAGACGAATTCTTGCATGTTGAGCCGATCGCTTGGGAGGAAGCACTCACTCGGGCGAAGCAGGGCGGATTTAACGATGCGAAAACCATCTTAGGCCTTCTCTGGGTTCAGGGGAGAATGGCATGATTTATGCAGATCTTCATGTTCATATTGGCCGCAGCCTCGATGGGAAACCGGTGAAGATTACCGCAGCCGCGACACTCACTCTGCCCAATATCATCAGGGAAGCCCGTGATCTCAAAGGACTCTCGTTGATAGGCTTGGTGGATGCTCATTCCAGGGGCGTGCGGCACGATTTCGCGGCTCTTCTGGAGGAAGGCGTACTCAAGCCCCTGCCCGGAGGGGGTTACCAGGCGGGTGGCTTGACGGTGATTCCGGGCTCCGAGGTAGAGTTGAGTTTGGGAAGCGGAAGTGCCCATCTCCTCGCTTATTTTCCGGAGCTGGCTGCGGTTGAGGACTATGTAAAAAGGCTAAAGCCGTACGTAAAAAACTGGCAACTGAGTTCTCAAAAAGCCTTTGTCTCGGTTGAGGACTGGATCCAAGCAGTGGAGAGGGCCAATGGAGTTTGGCTCCCGGCGCATGCCTTTACCCCTCACAAAGGGATCTATGGAAATTGCTGCCGTTCTTTGCACGAGGTGCTCCCCAAGATGCCGCTCGGCCTCGAAATCGGACTGAGTGCCGATCGGCAGATGGCACGTACCTTGAGTGAGTTGGACGGGGTGGAACTCTTCAGCAACTCGGATGCTCATTCTCTGCCTAATTTAGCCCGGGAGTACAATGTCCTGAGCTTAAGCGAAAATTCCTTTGAGGGGTTGAAATTACTCCTGGAGAAAAAGAGCGGAACACTGATCGCTAATTACGGACTGATGCCGGAAGTGGGCAAATACCACCGTACGTATTGCCTGGTTTGTGAAGCGGTCGTGCCGGAGGAGCCACCGGTGCTCGTCTGTCCTCGCTGCGGGAGCACTAAAGTGGTGATGGGGGTAATGGATCGCCTCGTGACCATTGCGGATCGCTCGATAGAGCTTTCTCTGGGTGCCTATCATTACCAGATTCCGCTGCGCCAGCTTCCGGGTGTTGGGCCAAAGATGATCCAGAGGCTTCTGGCAAGTTTCGGGACGGAAATGGCGATCCTCCATGAGGTTTTGCTGGAAGACATCGCTCGCGTAGGCGGGGATAAGATTGCCCGCCTGATAGAGCATTCCCGCAGCGGAACGCTACAGGTTTCAGCCGGGGGAGGTGGGTTGTTCGGTAAGGTTGTGGACAGGTACTAGCGTAGTGGACATACTTTCCTAAACAAGCACATAGATATCCTCTGAAAGGATGTTTCTGGAAAGAGGGGGATGTCCATGTGGAAGAAGATGAAGGAACACATCCGGCAATACTGGGTTATTTACCTTAGCCTTGCTGGTTTTTATGTGGCCGGGATTGTCCTGGGGGCTGTGGGCGTCGGGGCTTTAAGCAACCCAGAGGCCGTTTTGCTCTCAAAATTTCTGGACCAACTTTTGACTAGTCAGCCGACCGGGCTTGAAAGCAGCTTTCTCCAAATCTTAGCACGGGATACGCTCATCATGATGGCGGGGATTTGGCTTTTGGGGTTAACGGTGATCGGGGCGCCCCTCATTTACCTCATCGTGCTCACACGTGGGTTTGTTCTCGGGTTTACCATTAGTTTCATCATCGGCGTTAAAGGAGTCTTAGGAATTGCTTTGGTTCTGGTGAGTGTGCTGCTTCCGGGGCTCGCGTCGATTCCCCTCCTTTTCCTGGGGGCAGGTTTAGCTACGATTTTTTCCTTCCTGCTCTTGCGGGGCAAGGCGAAAGGGGAATCCTTAAGGCAGGAGTTTTTTTACTATACGCTGGCCGCTGCTCTGGTTTCCCTGGGTTCGGCCGTCACCGGAGCAGCCCAAGGGTATTTCTCCCTGCTTGGCATCCGTTTGCTGGGATTGTAATGTAGCCGCCTTTGGCATGGGTACTATTCATCCGGGAAACTATGAATAACAAATTCGCTCCAAGGACTGCTTTCGACTCGCATGGGATTCCCCCTGGGCTTGCGGTTATCATGACCAAGGGAAGACATCCAGCCACCCCAAATCAGAGCCAGCTTCGGCAAAAGGAAAGCCAAGAGCGCCAGAAGTAAAAATATCCTACCCAAATAAAGGAAGAAGTCTCCCCAACTCTGTTTCTGCATTCCTTTACCCTCCATCCCTTATATCTATGCGCTTTCGGATTGTCCGTATTAGCTGCCACGATTAAAAAGTGATCTAATAGAATAATTTAAGAGGAATAATCTTGTCCGCGTAGAACATTTTCAAAAGAGAGGATGAGCGGGGGGAGCGCTGATGACCATGGATGTGATGGGAGATTATTTGGCCTTTCTGCGGATTGAGAAAGGTCTATCTCCTAATACCTTGAAAGCCTATGAACGGGATCTGAGGCTCTTTGCTTCCTTTATTGCCCGTCGGAAACAAGATACCCTCAATTGTGAAGCGAATGACCTCTTTCTTTTTATCTATGAGTCCAAACGGGCGGGCAAGGCGGCCAGAAGCGTGGCTCGCTATACGGCAACCTTACGCGGGTTTTTTGCTTTTCTTCTGGTGGAAGGTCTGCGTGTTGATGATCCTACGCTTTATTTGGATCCGCCGAAATTGGAGAAGTCCTTGCCGCGAGTTTTGTCCGAAGAGACGATGGACAAGCTATTAGAAGCGTCAGCCCAGGATGATCTAGGGGTGCGCAACCTAGCGATGATTGAAGTGCTCTATGGGAGCGGGCTGCGTGTGTCTGAACTGATCGGCCTGAGGATTGCGGATGTTTCTTTAGAAATCGGATATTTGCGCTGTTTGGGCAAGGGAGGCAAGGAACGCATCGTCCCCTTAGGCGAACCGGCGGCTGTGGCCTTGCAGCGTTATCTTAAGGGGCCACGCGAGCGCTTGCGGCGGAAGCTCTCCACCGACGCAATATTTCTCAACAGTAAGGGGCGAAAACTCACGCGCCAGGGGTTTTGGCTGATCCTCAAGGAGTGGGCCAAGGAGCACGGGGTTGAGGAGGATATCTACCCCCACATGCTCAGACACACGTTCGCGACGCATTTGGTCGATCATGGGGCGGATTTGCGTTCCGTGCAGGAACTTCTCGGCCATGCGGATATTTCGACGACCCAGATCTATACGCACTTGAGTCGCAAAAAGATCCTGGAGGTTTTCCGAAAGGCCCACCCTCGTGCAGAGTAACGGTTCAATGACGCAGATTCTATCATGAACTTAAGATGTGAGGGATGCATGATGCAAACAAAAAAACGAGCCATCGTTATCGTGCTCGACAGTGTAGGGATTGGGGCTCTTCCGGATGCCGCCAATTATGGTGATGTGGGGAGCAACACCCTGGGCCATATTGCCAAGCAACGGAGACTGAGCCTACCGTATCTTCAAAGGCTGGGTTTAGGAAATATTGCACCGCTTGAAGGGATAAAGCCGGAAGCCCGACCCATAGCCTGTTATGGCCGGATGGCGGAACAATCCGTAGGCAAGGACACGACGACAGGGCACTGGGAGATGGCAGGTGTGATTCTCGACAAGCCATTTCCCACTTTTCCCAATGGCTTTCCAGCCGATTTTATGGACATGTATGAAGCCGCGATTGGCCGGAAGACGCTGGGCAATGTTGTGGCTTCCGGTACGGAAATTATCCAGCGCCTGGGGGACGAGCATGTGCGTACAGGCTTTCCGATCATCTATACGTCTGCCGATTCGGTCTTTCAAGTGGCCGCCCATGAAGAGGTGATTTCACTGGACGAGCTTATGCGTCTTTGCAGTAGAGCACGGGAGATGTTGTCCGGAAAATTGGAAGTGGGACGGGTCATTGCCAGGCCATTTCGCGGGGAGACAGGGAATTATTGGCGCACCCCCAATCGGCATGATTTTGCCTTGCTTCCGCCGGGGCAGACTCTGCTCGATCGAGTTCAGGAAGCGGGGATGGCTGTGCGTGCTGTCGGTAAAATTCGTGACATCTACGCAGGCCGGGGTGTTAGCCAGACGGCTCCGACCAAAGGCAACGGGGAAGGGATGAATAAGATTTTAGAATTCATGGACGATCTCAATCCAGGTCTGATCATGGCAAACTTGGTGGATTTTGATATGCTCTATGGGCATCGTAATGATGTAGAAGGCTATGCTCAAGCGTTGGAGGAATTTGATGCCCGGCTACCCAAATTAATAGGAGCTTTGCGCGATGATGATGATCTCTTAGTCATCACGGCGGATCATGGCTGTGATCCGACGACCGCAAGTACGGATCATTCTCGGGAATATGTTCCCTTATTGGTGTACTGGCCGAAGCTTCAACAGGGGATTAATCTTGGAATTCGTCAGACGTTTGCCGATTTAGGAGCAACGGTGGCTGATTATTTGGGGGTTGGTTCGCTTGCTCACGGCAAAAGCTTTTGGCCAGATATTAGGAATGCGGAAGTTGGAGACAGATAGAAAGGAGTCTTTCGGAATGCTGAACGAAAAGGAATATAACCAGAAGCTGGCAGAAGCCAGGCATTACCTGGGAGAACGATTGAATGCCATGCCCGAATTAGGGATCATTTTGGGCTCAGGGCTCGGCGGGTTTGCCCAACTCATCGAAAACCAGGTGGTCATTCCTTACCGGGAGATTCCTCATTTTCCGGTATCCACAGTGGTAGGGCATGCGGGCCAGCTTGTCTTTGGTCAGGTTCAGAGCAAGCGCGTCGTCGCCATGCAGGGGCGATTCCATTATTATGAGGGCTATAATATGGGTGAGGTCACCTTTCCGGTCAGGGTCATGCAGGTTCTGGGTGTCACCGGACTCATCGTGACCAATGCAGCGGGGGGGATCAATCCCTCCTATCGGCCTGGAGATTTAGTGCTGATCAAAGATCATATCAACTTCATCGGGGATAATCCGCTCAGGGGAGAGAATCTCTCCAACTTAGGCCCGCGTTTTCCGGATTTAAGTGAAGGGTATGATTCGGAGTGGCGGCAAAAAGCCTTGCATGTGGCCCGCGAGATCGGGGTACATCCTCAGGAAGGGATTTATGCGGCTATGAGCGGTCCCAGCTATGAAACCCCGGCTGAGATCCGTCATTTACGGGCCATTGGGGCCGACTTGGTCGGGATGTCTACGGTTCCTGAAGTGATCGTGGCTAATCACGGCGGCATGCGGGTGTTAGGGATCTCTTGTGTTACGAATATGGCTGCAGGGGTTCTGCCCCAGAAATTGAGCCATGCGGAAGTGATGGAGACTACAGAGCGGATTGAGCGGCAGTTCGTTCGCTTCATTCAGACGATTGTTGGAGTTATTTAGCACGCCTTGGCGAGCGGGAAGAGGTGGAACGAGAATGCGGATGTTGGATTTGATCGAGAAAAAGCGCGACGGAGGCAGTCTATCAGAAAATGAAATTCGGTACCTCATCCGGGGTTATGTACAGGGAGAAATACCGGATTATCAGATGTCCGCTTGGGCTATGGCCGTCTTTTTTCGGGGGATGAACCGGGAAGAGATCACCGATCTGACCTTAGCCATGGCGGAAAGCGGGGAACAGTTGGATCTTACCGGCTTGGGCAAGGTGGTTGATAAGCATAGCACCGGCGGGGTGGGGGATAAGACCACGTTGGTGCTGGGCCCGCTCGTTGCCTCCTGCGGGGTGCCGGTGGCCAAGATGTCCGGGCGCGGGCTTGGGCATACCGGAGGCACCATCGACAAACTCGCGTCGATTCCCGGGTTTCAGGTGGAACTTGCGCAAGCCGAGTTTTTGGCACAGGTCAAACGCATCGGTTTAGCGGTAGTTGCCCAAACAGTAAACCTAGTACCGGCCGATAAGAAGCTCTATGCCCTCAGGGATGTCACGGCAACCGTGAATTCAATTCCCTTGATTGCCTCATCTGTGATGAGCAAGAAGATCGCGGCAGGGGCTCAAGGGATCGTCCTGGATGTAAAGTACGGCTCCGGAGCTTTTATGAAAAGCAAAGCCGATGCCCGCATCCTCGCGGATACGATGATCGAGATCGGAAAGTCCCTGGGCCGGGAGACAATTGCCGTGCTTTCCGCAATGAACCAACCGTTAGGGCGTGCTGTAGGGAATAGTCTAGAGGTGCTGGAGGCAATCCAGGCTCTACAGGGGAATGGTCCGGATGATTTGATGGACGTCTGTTTTGAATTGGGTGCTTGGATGCTCGTGGCCGGGGGTCAGGCCGCAGATGTAGAGGCCGGGAAAGTTCTGCTCACGGAGAGCCTTGCGAGCGGACGGGCCTGGGATAAGTTTCTGGAATTCGTCGCGGCCCAAGGCGGGGATACAGAGGCCGTGAGACAAGGCAAACTCCCCCTGGCACCGCTGCAAGCTACGGTTACCGCGAGGGAGTCCGGATATTTGGCTGACATGGATGCCCTGGAGGTGGGTGTGTTAGCGATGGCCCTTGGGGCCGGGCGGCAGACTAAAGAGAGCATCATTGATCCGGGGGCCGGGATCGTGCTTCAGAAGAAGTCGGGAGATTGGATAGAGGCCGATGAATCGGTTATGGTCCTATATAGCAGTGATCAGCAGAAGCTGGAAGAAGGGCTATCGAGGGCGCAAGGGGTTTATCACATCGCTCGGAGTCAATGAGTTCCGAGCTATCCGAGCTTGGCAATCCCCAATAAATAACGGTGTGGCCCAGGCACTCCAGGCGAAACAAAGGTCACACGGTCTCCAGGCTTGACCCAGCCCTCCTCTAAAGCACAGGCACTGTGGTTGATAAAGACGGATTCGATTTTGTCCAGAGGCAGATCCAGCTTCTGGGCCAGATCGAAAGCAGAACATTCATGGTCAAGGTCGAAGTGGTAAGGAAAGGGCCAGCCCCTTTCCTTAAAAATTTGTCTTAAAAAGACCAAACCTCTTACCTCTACAGTAAAGGCCTGATTTGATTCCTCCGTCATGCGAAGAATCCCTCCTTCATGTTACACGTATAATGATTTGATTCGACCTTCGGTGAGCAGAACCCTTCTTTGAAGTTTATGGCGTGCACGAGTCTGACTCAGATGAGGTCTAATAAGAGACACTTTAGCGTATTCTCTTTACGAAAAGCGCTAAGGGAGTGGGAAAATGGCTGAGAAAAAAGTTTATCCGCTGACTGAGAGCCTGGATACAGAACTTCGCTATGCTGTGTTGGGTCGGGCGGAAAAGTTCCGTAAAAAGAGGCATGCCTACAAAGCCTGGAAGACACTTAAGGGTTTTGGCTGTACCGTGTATCCGGTGGCACCTGATTTAAAGCGATGCGAGAGCGCCAAGGTGTATCCTGACCTTGTTTCACTTAAGGACAAAGTGGATGTTGTAATCCCTTGCCTGCTACCGCTAGAAATTCCGCGTCTCGTGGCAGAGTCAGTAGCCGTAGGCGCAAAGCAGATTTGGTTTCAGGAAAAGACCTGGACCCCTGAATTTCAGGAACAATGCGATGCGCTTGGCATCATCGCCGTGCGTGGCTGTGTCTTGCTCCATAAGATTTACCCTAAACCGTTGGGATACTTGAACCCCTGCTATTGGCACGGCCTCAAGGCAGTAAAAGTGCCGGAAAAAGGCTTCAGGAACCGCCTTTAGAACTGCAAAAAAAAACCTTCCCAGAATATCTGGAAAGGTTCCTGTTTGCTCTAAAGCCTACCAGTTGCTGCGTTGACGCGGTTGGTAGCAATCACGGCAATAAACGGGCTTGTCACCTGTAGGTTGGAAAGGCACCATGGTTTCTTTACCACATGCGGAGCATACGGCCGGAAACATTTCGCGTTGTGGGCGGGAAGAGTATCCGCCATTGCCACGAGTTTGGGCCTTTCTGGCTGCCCGGCATTCGGGGCAGCGGCCAGGTTCATTAGTGAATCCTTTTTCTGCATAGAACTCTTGTTCAGAGGCAGAAAAAACGAATTCGCGGCCACAGTCTTTACAGGTCAGGGTTTTGTCGTTGAACATTAAGAAAACCTCCAAGATTTTATTTACCCGCTGCAACAAGGGAGTTCATCAACTTCCCATGGCCAGAGGCTTTCGAGAAGGTTTGCGTATTCCACAAGAACTAACGAGCATATTCAGTATAACCCCTGAATGATCATCTGTCAATTTCCCGCGATTACAAATATGTTAGCAATCGGATATTGATCCGTCAAACCCGCAATATGGGGAAACGGTGTGGGGAGCGGGGTATCGGTTCAGGGTGTGAGAAATCGGTTTAGGGTGTGAGTTAAGAACCTCAGCATGCGAATAAAAACTCTTCTGTGAGTTACCCTAAGAAGGTCGGGAATGGCGTCAATAGGCGACTTCAAAGCTAAGTGATAAAGGCGGGATTAGGGTATGCATTCAGGAAAAGTCGTGATCATCGGAAGCGGATTCGTAGGTACGAGTATTGCCTATGCAATGCTCATCCGGGGAATTTGCACAGAACTCATCTTAATAGATGTTCAGCGGGCAAAAGCTGAAGGCGAGGCTATGGATTTGAGCCACGGCCTTCCCTTTATTCGTCCAGTGGCGATTCGAGCGGGGGGTTATGAGGATTGCCGGGAGGCCGAGGTGATCATCATCACGGCAGGAGCCAACCAAAAGCCGGGAGAGACGCGCCTGGATTTAGCTCAGAAAAATGCTGCGATTCTGCGCTCGATTTTGGAGCAAATTGCCAGCTATACCCAAGAGGCGATCTTACTGATCGTGTCAAACCCAGTGGATGTACTCACGAGCGTAGCGTGCGAGTATCCGGGTTTTGCGCCCGAACGTGTGCTTGGCTCAGGAACGGTGCTCGATACGGCCCGTTTTCGTTACCTTCTCAGCCGCCGCTGCGGGATCAATCCGGCCAGCATTCATGCTTATGTGGTGGGGGAACATGGGGATTCTGAAGTTCCACTCTTTAGTTCAGCGAGTGTGGCCGGGAGTCCGCTCAGCGCCCTGTGCAGAGAATGCGGGACTGCCTGTGATCTGGATTGGCGGCAGCAGGTTATCCAGGAAGTGAAAGGGGCAGCCTATGAAATTATCGAACGCAAAGGTGCGACTTACTATGGGATTGGTTTGGCAACGACGCAGATCCTAAGGGCCATTCTCCGGGATGAGCAAACGGTGCTCACGGTTTCAGGACGGCTGGATGACCGCTACGCGGATCTTGGGGTCGCTTTGAGTGTCCCCTGTGTCATTGGGCGTGGAGGAATTATCCGTCGTCTGGAGATGCCCATGGACCAAGAAGAAAAGGAACTTTTCTTGAATTCCAGCGCAACATTAAGGGAATCGTTGCGCTGTGCGTTAATCTAAGAACTTTTGGCAAACGAGTTTGAATGATTCAATAGATTTTCGATTTGCGGGAATACTAGGTTCAGACTATGTGAGGAGGGTTGAAGATGCGCAAAGGATTGATGATTGTTTTAGCATTAGTTCTGGCGTTGGGAAACCTGGGCGTTATCCAGGCTGCACCGGTTTTGGCGGCAGAAGTGGAGACGGCTGCGGAAAGTGCGATTTTAATGGATGCGGCAACAGGAAATATCCTTTACGAGAAGGAATCGCATAAAGAGCTTCCTCCAGCCAGTGTGACCAAACTCATGACACTCCTGGTGGCAGCTGATGCCATTGCCCAAGGCCGGGTCAAGCTGACGGATAAAGTGACAGCCAGCGAAAACGCCTCCAAGCTGGGCGGCTCCCAAATTTACTTAGAGCCTGGGGAAACGTTCTCTTTGGAAGAGATGCTTCTGGCAATCGCCGTTGGTTCGGCGAATGATGCTTGTGTCGCTGTGGCGGAACACATCAGCGGTACGCATGAAGCTTATGTGGAAGAAATGAATAAGAAGGCACAAGCGCTGGGTCTCAAAAATACGCATTTCGTGAATGCGTACGGGTTGCCGGCTGAGGGGCATTACACCAGTGCCTATGACCTCGCGCTGATGGGCCGGGCGGCACTGGAATACCCCTTGATTCGCAAACTGACAAGTGTGAAGGAATATGATTTACGCGACGGGAAGTTCAAACTTTGGAACACGAACAAGCTTCTCTGGTGGTACACAGGAACGGATGGGTTTAAGACCGGTTGGACGAATGAAGCTAAATATTGTTTAGCTTCAACGGTCGAACGGGATGGCTTGCGCCTCATCGCTGTGGTGATGGGCGTTCCCGAGCCACGAGGGCACTTTGCGGAGTCGATGAAGATTTATAACTGGGGTTTTGCCAAATATGCCTTCAAACAGTTTGCCCCAGCCCATCAAAAGCAAGGAGTTGTTAAGGTTTTAAAAGGGGTTCAGGATGATGTTACGGTCACGACAGCTAAACCATTAGGAGTCACCGTGGAGAAGGGAAAAGACAAGAACATCTGGGTTGAGACCAAGCTTAACCCGGAAGTCACCGCCCCGGTGCAAGCAGGGCAGAAGCTGGGGGAAATCCTACTTTACCGGGAAGACCAGTTACTGACACAAGTCGATCTCGTGGCCCAGGATGCGGTCGAGCGGGCGAAGCTCCAGCAACAAATCGGGAAAACCCTCAGAGGGGTATTCGGATTTTAGACCGAGCGCATCTCGGGGAGATACGCTCGGTTAGAAGTCAACGTGTTTTAAAGAAACAATCATGAACTATCCGTTGACGGAGAGGCCGATCAGTTAGACAAAGCGAGACCGGAAATCCGACCTCGCTTTGTCTATATTCGTTCATCGGGGTTGCCCGGTCCCTTGTCTTCCTGGAGAAGATCCCGAATGCGATGCAGGGCTGCGCGTTCGATCCGGGAAATCTGTACCTGTGAGAGATGCAATTGTAAGGCGATCTCACTTTGGGTTTTGTCTTCAAAAAAGCGCAGCAGCAGAACCCGTTTTTCGCGTTCCGGGAGTTTGTCCAGGACTTCCTTGAGCGCGATTTTTTCGAACCAGCTTGGCTCCAAATCTTTATCGAGCGGGAGCTGATCCAAGACATAAATAGGATCGGAGTCATCCTGGTAGAGCGTATCATGGATGGAGGTCGGGCTTTGTACCGCTTCCAGAGCCGAGACGATGTCCTCCCGATCTACTCCGATATCGAGAGCGATTTCTCCGATAGTCGGCTCGCGTCCAAGGGAAGAAGCCAGATTCTCACGCGCTCGGTTGACTTTGTATACGAGTTCCTTGTAAGAACGGGGCACTTTGATCGGATGGTCGTCACGCAGGAACCTACGGATCTCGCCGATGATCATCGGAACAGCATAGGTCGAAAATTTGACGCCATAGCTGAAATCAAATTTGTCGATGGCTTTCATCAGGCCGATGGTTCCAATTTGAAAGAGATCCTCAATTTCATAGCCCCGATGGGCAAAGCGCTGCACTAAATTAAAAATCAGCTTCAAATTGCAGTTGATTAAACGTTCGCGGGCTGCGGCATCCCCTTCTTTGGCCCGGTGCAAAAGTTCCATCATCTCGGTGTCGGAGAGGAGTGGGAAGCGGGGTAGATTCATTTCCGTCAGGCGTTGTATCATCAGTATTCCTCCTCTAATGAGAGGGGAAGGCGGTGCTGCGGTCAAGGTACTTAACCATGGTAACCGTCGTCCCTTGGTTGACGGTTGAATCGACATCCAGCTCATCCATAAATGATTGCATGAACACGAAACCCAACCCCATACGTTCGGGGTCGGTGCTGAAAGCCGGCTGCATGGCCTGTTCCACATTGGGAATGCCACAACCCTCATCAGACACGGTGATTTTCAGGGTTTCTTGATTAATTTCCAGTTCAAGCAGAACTAAGCGCCCACTTTCTCCACGGTAGCCATGGATGATGGCATTGGAAACGGCTTCGGATACGGCTACTTTTAGTTCCTCAATATCGTTGAGGGGCAGATCCAACTGCGCCCCGACCGAGGCAACCAGCATTCGGGCGATGCCGACATTTTCAGCGACACTCGAAAACGTGAGAACTAACTGATTTACATTCATCCTTATGCTCCCCTTCCATCTTCATCATCGGCCTGGGCTGCCGTTTCATCTGAGAAAAAGCGAATGATCCGGGGCAGGCCTGATAATTCCATGATTTTATAAATGTGTGGAGGGACATTGCTGATTTTGACTTTTCCACCTAAGGCAAGCAGTTTCTTGTAGCGTCCCAGAATCACTCCCAAGCCTGAGCTGTCAATAAACTTGACCTTTTCCATGTTTAGCACCACGATGCGAATGCCGCGGCGTTCTATTTCATGATCAAGGGCCTGGCGCAGGGTTTCTGCGGTTTTCATGTCTAAGTCGCCGTCTAAGCGCAAGATGAGCGTTTGACGTTCGATCTTCTTTTCCATCCTGAAAAATCCCCCCTTCATCGGTTGCTCAGAATAGAGTTCGACAGCATCCATAATTTACCTTCTTTTCTGCGAAAAAAACATGGGAACGTATAATTCTACGGAATTTAAAACATACTAAAGATTAGTTTAACACCTAAGGGGAAGGAGAAGTTACAATGCCTGGTCAAAATTTAAGACCGCCGACGATTGCGGTCACTCCGCAAGATTATCAAGATCTAACCAAAAAGCTGACACCAAAGCCGACCATCGTCAGAAATTCCTTCTGGGCGTTTATGGTGGGTGGGGCGATTTGTGCCTTGGGTCAAGTGATCATTAATCTCTTCGCAGCAGCCGGGCTTGGACGCCAGGAAGCCTCAACGGCTGCGACCGCCTCGATGATTCTCCTCGGAGCCCTGCTCACGGGTATCGGGGTGTATGACGAGATCGGCAAATATGCGGGGGCGGGTTCGATCGTTCCGGTCACAGGGTTTGCAAATTCCATTGTCGCCCCGGCCCTGGAATTTAAACGGGAAGGATATGTCTTGGGAGTGGGGGCGCGTTTGTTCACGGTGGCCGGGCCCGTTCTCGTTTTCGGAATCTCGACATCCATCGTGGTCGGTATGGTTTATTATTTGTGGCATTAGACCGATCCGTTCATGGCCTTGAAATTCCTGATTAAGTGCACATTGTTGAAGGGGATGGGACGATGAATCTAAAACATGTAGGGAACCAGACCGTGGTTTTTGCGAATTCCCCGGTCATTCTCTCATCGTACTCTGTGGTTGGCCCGATGGAAGCACAGGGGCCTTTGGGCAAGACCTTTGACAAGGTTTGGCCAGACAACATCAATGGGGAAAAGTCCTGGGAGATTGCCGAGAGCAAACTGCTCCAGGAAGCGATGCAGGGTGCCATTGATCAAGCGGGCGTCCCCAGCGACCAGATCGACTTTATGTTGGCAGGGGATCTGCTCAATCAAATTATCTCCTCGAATTTCGCGGCGCGCAAGCTGGGACTTCCTTTTATTGGGCTTTATGGGGCCTGTTCCACCATGGCATTGGGTATGGCGGTTGGGAGCATGCTCATCGACGGGGGGTTTGCCCGCCATGTCCTAGTGGGCGTATCAAGCCACCATGATACGGCGGAACGGCAGTACCGTCTGCCGACAGAACAAGGGGGCCAGCGCTCGCTGAGTGCCCAGTGGACGGTCACGGGAGCCGGGGCGATCGTTCTTGGACCGAGCGGGGCGGGGCCACGGATTCCGGCCGTGACGCTCGGGAGGGTATTGGATTACGGTGAAACCGATGCTGGCAACATGGGGGCGGCGATGGCCCCGGCGATTGCCGATACCATCCTCAACCATCTTCAGGATTTGCAGCGCCAGCCAACCGATTATAATCTCATTGCTTCTGGGGATTTAGGTTCAGTGGGGGTGGATTTGACGCGTCAAGTGATGCAGCGCAGCGGGACACCGCTCGGGCCGGAGTATACGGACTGTGGGCTCTTGATCTATGACCAGAAACAGGATGTGCATGCGGGCGGGAGCGGCTGCGGCTGTTCAGCCGTTGTGTTTGCTGGGAGCATCATGCAACGTCTGAAAGCGGGCGAACTCAAGCGGGTTTTACTCATCGGCAGCGGTGCTCTCCATTCGCCAACATCTTCCTTGCAAGGAGAATCCATACCGGGAATCGGGCACGCAGTTGTCATTGAAGCGTAGGGAAGGAGGATAAGCATGTTTGAGATGGTGGTATCGGCCTTTTTGGTCGGCGGGGTGATCTGTGTGCTTGGCCAGTTGCTGATGGACTTGACCAAGCCTAGCTTTACGCCAGCCCATGTCTTAGTGACGTTCGTGACCGGGGGGGCTATTTTAGGGGCCTTGGGCTGGTATAGGCCGTTAGTGGACATTGGTGGCGCGGGAGCAACCATTCCCCTCTCCGGGTTTGGCTATATCTTAGCGAAAGGTGCTATCGAAGGAGTCAGCCAGCGGGGGTTTATCGGAGCCTTCTCTGGAGGGGTAGAAGCTGCGGCTGTGGGTATTGCAGCGGCTGTTCTGTTTGGCTACCTCGTGTCTGTTACGTTTAATCCGAAAGGATAGGGGGATTGATCGATGGACGCTGACAGCGAAAAAAACATTCCAGTCAGCAAAAACTATCAAGAAAACATCAATTTTTTAAACAAAGAGCTTGGAGTGCCTGATAGTTTCGACATCGTGGTGCGCGAAATGTCCATCGGGGGTAAGAAGGTCGCCTTCTATTCCGTCAATGGAATGGTGGATACGCATGTGGCCAGTTATATTTTAGACGCCCTCGTCGATTTGGAGCGTGCCGATCTCATCGTTAATACGTTGGACAAGCTGGTCAAAGGGCGGATCGTGGATCTCCAGGTTGCCGAAGTTGAAACCATGGATAAGGTGCTCTATTTCATTCTCTCCGGGCCCATGGCCATTTTCGTGGAGGGACAGCCTAAAGCGATTATTGTTGATTTGCGCACGTACCCAGGAAGGCAGTCCCAAGAGCCGGATATTGAGAGGGTGACGCGGGGGTCGCGGGATGGCTTTACCGAGACGCTGGTATTCAACACGGCTTTGATCCGAAGGCGTCTGCGCGATCCACAATTGCGGATGAAGCTGCTCCAGGTTGGCAGCCGCTCCAAGACAGACGTCTGCATTTGTTATATCGAAGACATTACCAATCCTGACCTGGTGCAGAAGATCGAAAACGATATACAGAGCATCAAAATCGACGGGATTCCAATGGCGGAAAAGAGTGTGGAGGAGTTTATCCTGGGGAGCAAGTTTTGGAACCCTTTTCCTCGCGTGCGTTACACGGAACGCCCGGATGTGGCCGCAATTCACCTCTTGGAAGGACATGTCATCGTGATTGTCGATACCTCCCCGAGTGTGATGATTGCGCCTGCGACGCTTTGGCATCATGTTCAGCATGCGGAAGAATATCGGCAGGAGCCCGTGGTCGGAATTTATCTGCGCTGGGTCCGCTTCTTTGGTATTTTTGCTTCGGTTGTACTTTTGCCTTTATGGCTCGCTATCGCTACAAACCCACAGGTCGTTCCCGAATGGCTGCAGTTCATTGGTCCGACGAAAATCGGCAAAGTACCGCTCTTTCTCCAGATGCTCATTGCCGATGTTGGGGTTGACTTAGTGAGGATGGCTGCGATTCACACACCCAGCCCCTTGGCGACAGCACTTGGCTTGATTGCCGCGTTTATGATCGGAGATGTGGCGATCAAGGTGGGCATGTTTGCACCGGAAATCGTGATGTATGTCGCGTTTGCGGCGGTGGGGGCATTTGCGACACCCAGTTACGAACTGGCGCAGGCTAACCGCTTAGCCCGGCTCTTCCTGATGGTTTTAACAGGGTTTTTCAACTTTATTGGCCTTTTCGTAGGGATGGGGGCTTTGTTTTTTCTCTTGTGGAGGACGCGATCCTTTGGAGTTCCCTATCTTTGGCCTCTCATTCCGCTGGATGCCAAGGCATTCGGGACGATTTTTATTCGAAAACCAGTACCGATTCACAATCTGAGACCGAGTATTCTCAAACCACTGGATCGGATTAGGCAGCCCAAATGATAGGGTAACTATAACTGATGAAAGGGTGGCGCTGTTGAAAGTTGGATATCCGCGAGCTGTTCATTATTATGATTATTTTCCATTTTGGGCCGGTTTTTTTCAGGGGTTGGATTTGGAACTCATCGCCTCACCTCTGACCAATCGTAAGATTCTTGAACAAGGTTTAAAAAAGGCAAGTGATGAAACCTGCCTTCCCATTAAACTCCTGGCCGGACATATTCAGGCCTTATCCGGGATGGGGGTGGATGCTCTTTTCCTCCCACGCATGGTCAGTGTGGAGGAAAAGACGTATTTGTGCCCGAAACTCCTAGGACTGCCGGAGAGCGTATTCGCGGCAGTGCCGGAAGGGATGAGAATCCTCACCTTGGATTTTAACGTGCGTCTGGGTAAACGGCGGGTAATACGGACTCTCGAAGAATTTGCCGAAGGCTTAGGCAAAACCCGAGCGGAAGCGCGGCAAGGGTTCCTCCTCGCTCAGAACTGGCAAGAACGCTATGAAAGCAGGCGCCATGAGGGACGGAGCTTTGGGGAGAGCATGGGCGAGTTTGATCCACGCCTGGCTGGAGAGGCCGGTAGAACAATCCGATTTGACAACCCGGATAGGGACGAATCAGCGGCTGTTCTGACGGTTGCCCTCGTGGGACATCCATATTTGACTCAGGATAATTATGCCAACTTGAACCTTGTGGCGAAATTAGGTGAACGTGCTCACGTACGCTTTATTGAAGAAATGGAGCCACAAGGAATTGAACAAGGATTGCAGGGGCTGCACAAGAGCGTGTTCTGGAGCCATGCGCGCAAAATCATGGGGGCTGGGGCAGCCTATATCGGGGATGAGGCAGTGGACGGGGTGATTTATTTGTCCTGTTTTGGCTGTGGGACGGATTCGATGACCCAGGACATGGTGGCCCGGATTGCCCGCCAGCAGCATAAACCCTATATGGTGTTAACCTTAGATGAGCACAGCGGGGAAGCAGGCTTGGTCACTCGTCTGGAAGCTTTCCTCGATATGACCGAAAGAAGGGTACAGCGTGAAAGTAACTTTTCCGCACATGGGTAACGCCTGGATCGTCATTCAGGCCTTGTTCGAAACTCTGAATGTGGATGTGGCGGTTCCCCCGCCCACGAGCAAAGGAACCCTGAACTTGGGAACCAAACTTGCCCCGGAATCCTCTTGTTTGCCTCTGAAAATTAATCTGGGAAATTACATAGAAGCGGCAGCCAAAGGCGCTGATACCATCGCGATTACGGGTGGGATCGGGCCTTGCCGCTTTGGTTATTATGGGGAAGTGGAACGTCAAATTCTCAGGGATGCCGGCTATTCCTACGAAGTCGTGATCCTTGAACCTCCGGATGGGAGCCTGTGGGGGCTGGCCAAGCGGATTCGCTATCTCGCCGGAAGACATAATTCGTGGACGAAAATCCTCAAAGCGATGCGTTTCGCTTACCGTAAGAGTGTGGCACTGGATGAGGTGGAAGATATGATTCATGCGGCTCGACCGCGTTTGCTGGAGCCGCTGGCCGCTGAGAAGCTTTATTCCAAGGCGAAACAGCACCTAATCGAAGCCTCTGAGGACAAAGGGCTGGAAGAGGCGGTTTTCCGGGTGCAACAAAGTATTAAAGAAGGCCAAGCGGCGTTCCGGGGTGAAAAACCCTTGCGGGTTGGGGTGGTTGGCGAGATCTATACTATCCTCGATCCGTTTAGTTCTCTGGATGTGGAACAACAGCTGGGGAATTTGGGTGTAGAGGTCAATCGCTCGATTTATCTTTCCAGTTGGGTCGGCCAACATGTTTTTCAAGGGCTGGCCCAGGGATACCGTCCTCTGCGGGATTATCCGCGCCTGGCCAAACCCTATTTGCCCCATTTCGTAGGTGGGCATGGTCAGGAAACAGTCGGAGCGGCGGTTCAATTTGCCCGCGAGGGTGCCGACGGGATCATCCAGCTTTTGCCCCTTGGCTGCATGCCGGAAATCGTAGCTTCGAGTGTGCTGCCACGGATTCAGGCGGACTATCGGATTCCCATTATGACCTTGACGGTTGATGAACATAGCGGGCGTGCGGGGGTGCAGACCCGGCTGGAGGCTTTTGTGGATCTGCTGGAACGACGGCGGAACAGAACCTTAACCAGGGAGGACGTGTTGAATGTTGCTCGGGAATGAGTATTATCTCGGTGTGGATGTTGGTTCTGTGAGCACCAACTTAGTCTTGTTGGATTATGAGGAACAAGTGGCGGAGGCCCTGTACCTGCGAACCATGGGGCGGCCGATGCAGACGATTAAGGAAGGGCTGAAGCAACTGCGGGCCAAATTTCCTCAGGCCCGGATTATTGGAGTGGGGACGACGGGAAGTGCCCGGCAGTTGGCTGCCACGCTCTTAGGGGCTGATGTGGTGAAAAACGAGATTACCGCCCACGCTGTCGCGGCTTCGCGGGTACATCCCGGAGTGCAGACGATATTGGAGATTGGAGGCCAAGATTCAAAGATTATCTGCCTTAGGGATGGAGTTGTGGTGGATTTTGCTATGAATACAGTCTGTGCGGCCGGAACTGGATCTTTTCTAGACCAACAGGCAGGTCGCCTCGGGATTCCGATCGAACAGTTTGGCCCCTTGGCGATAGAGGCTCAGCACCCGGTACGTATCGCCGGTCGCTGTTCGGTGTTTGCAGAATCGGATATGATCCATAAGCAGCAGTTGGGGCATTCTTTGGAGGATATCCTCGCCGGCCTTTGCCAAGCGATGGTGCGTAATTATCTAAATAACGTCGGTAAAAACAAGGACATTCGGGGTCCTATCCTTTTTCAAGGGGGCGTGGCGGCTAATCCCGGTATCCGCAAAGCGTTCGAGGAAGAGTTAGGCCAGGAAATCATCATACCGAAACACTTTGCCGTGATGGGCGCTTTGGGGGCGGCCTATCTGGCGCAGGAAAAACTGGCGCGGGCACAAGGAGAAAGGACCGCATCCCGTTTCCGCGGGTTACAAGTGGTGGATACCGAGTTCCAAGCGAGTAGCTTTGATTGTTCAGGTTGTGCCAATCACTGTGAAGTTGTCGAAATCTTGCAGGATCAGACGATCCTGGCCCGCTGGGGAGATCGCTGCGGCAAGTGGTCGAGCGGGAAGGGGGAGCAGGGATCCGTGTCTGAGGTGAATGTTCGCTAAGCGGTTCACTTGGGGTCACTTGGGCTCAGGCGGTAATCTTTTGCGTACGACCCAGTAGACCAGGCTCATGGCTAGGATCAAGCCGAGGCCTAGGAAGAAAGAGGGGCGTTGATCGGGGAGAGCGAAGGCAGAGAAGAAGATGAAGAGGATGAAGGCTGCGACCAGAGCATTGCTCACTGGATATCCGGGGGCATGAAAGATCCGCGCGGCCTTTTCTTCAGGATGCAATTAGGTATGGAGTTTCCAATGGGATAAGGTGATTGTGAAGATATTGACTAAGGAAAGGAGCCCGCTGGCTCCGGTGACCAGGAGATAGAGTTGATTCGGAATAAAGTAAGAAAGGATGGCGATCAGGAGGAGAAAGGCATTGGAGAAGAGGAGGGCTTTGATAGGGACATTTTTGCGGTTTATATGGGTGAAGAAACGGGGGGCCTCTCCTTTTTCGGCAAGCGCATAGAGCATGCGGGAGACGCCGAACATGCTGGCATTCATGGCTGAGAGCGCGGCAGTTAGGATCACAAAGTTCATGATGTTTAGGACAAATGACAGATGGTACGACGCGAGGGCTGAAATGAATGGGCTTATGGAGGCATTGTATATTGACCAGGGGTTAAGGAGGAGAATGAGGAAAATTGAGAGGACGTAAAGGCCGATAACGAGGATAGAAGTGGCCAAGACGACCTTGGGCACGGTCTTTTGGGGATTCTTTGATTGATCGATGGCGAGTCCCACCACGGATGTTCCGGAATACGCATAAAAGACGAGTAAAAGTGATCCTGCTAATCCTCCCCAGCTGTGGGGAAAAAGGGGGGCGCTAGTCAAGTGGCGTAGGCCTGCAGCTTGTCCAAACCAAGGGGTGAAAGCGATGGATGCGGCTAAGAGGATAAAGCCGATAAGGGCAATAACTTTGATAATCGATAACCCGGATTCGACTTTGCCAAAACCTCGTGCATCCAGCAGATTAAGCGCCGTGAGTGCTCCGGCCAAGCCGAGTACGAAAAGCCATTGTGGAATAGTGGGAAGCCAGATCGAGAAAAAGATGGCTGCAGCCGTTACTTCGCTGGACATCACGAGAATGCCGGAAATCCAGTAAAGCCAGCCAATGACAAAGCCTACCCCGCTGCCGAAAGCCTTAGCGGCATAACTTTGAAAAGAACCCTTTTCCGGATCGAACAAAGAAAGCTCAGCTAAGAAGGATAAGTTAAAATACATTAAGATCCCTAATAATATATAGGCAAACAGCACCGAAGGGCCGGTGGCTTGAAGAGTCAGGCCTGAGCCCAGGAACATGCCTGCCCCAATAATGCTGCCCAGAGCCATCATCGTTAGGGAAAAGCCTGACATCTTTTTGGCGGATTCAGACTCGACCAATGGAAATACCCCCCAAACTTGGATAATGGGTTTAGGTTACTGAACACTGAGGTTAGTTTATCCAAGGCCGGTAGGGATTACGCATTTATTCCTTGTGACCATATTTGTACGGCCTTACGAGGGTTAGATCAAGGGCGGTGAGGACAAGAATAGCGATGAGCACGGCTTGGAGGCCCCCGTGGGAATTAGAACATTCTGCGCCGGTGTAAATCCCATCGGGATTTATGGGATTTATGGGAGCATACGGATAAGTGGGGGAAGAGCCGGAGAGATAGGGATTAGACGGGTTGTGGGCAGAAGATGAGAATGTTGGCGCGAAGCGGGCACCAGCGTAGAGCGAAGGTGGGGTCGGCGTAGGAGGAGCCATGGTTGGGCAAGAAGTTTGGGCATAGAGCTGTGCGTAGGGGTTTGATGATACGCCGCGAGGGTTGACCCTAGAGGGAGGATAAGAACTGGGGGTGCGCAGGGAACGACCTGAGAACAAGGGTTGCCCTGTGGGTTGCCCGAAGCCAGAACCGGAATACCGGATAGTCGTAGGGTTAAATAGCACGGTTTCGTTTTGATACATCGCTTGGGCCTCCCCTCCTTTGCGCATAATGAATGATTTGAGGTCCGTGTCCCTGATGGAACACGGACCTCAAATCATTGGACATCGGTTGTTGAGGGAAGTTGTTCCTCCGCTGTGGCTCTTTTCTTGCGAAATAGCCCGACATAAGGTTCCGGTGCCCAAGCTTCATTTTCATAAGAGGGATTAGGGCCAGCATAAGGAAGCGATTCTTTGTCAAAAAGTTTGCCAAAGAGGGTGCCGCTGAGGCCTGAGGGCGAAAAATCCTGGCTTTGGGCAGGCTCAGCTGCTTGCGCTTCAGGGTTAGGGATTTGCGCTTGTTTCAGGCTTGAAAAAAACATATCGACTCCTCCTGACTAGAATGGTCTTCATCTACTGGCATTATATTCCTGTTTTTCCGGGATGCCACTCAGCTTATTGTTTAGTGGGGGAGTTAAAGCCACCACTACATTTCCGAGCAGAGCGAGTTTGCTATCCGATGATTGTTTGTCTTAGGATACGCTGAATTTCGTTTAAGAGAACGAAGGAGCGCTCGACGCTGGCATTGCCATCGGCATTAATTAGACAGCAGCGGGAAGGAGCAAGCCAAGAACGGTCAAAGAGGAGATCAAGATCGAGTCCATGCCGCCCGAGAAATTCCCAGGATTCCAGGAGACGCTCCGTCAAGGTTTGGGCGGATTCTTCGACTAACTCCGAGGTCAGGGTTGGGGTAATTCCCCAAGCGATGATCCGCCCCTTTTGCAGAAACTCCTTGACCTCATCCACATAACGTACCAGGATATGTCCCCAACTAAAAGCGTCCACGGAGAGAATGTCAAGGTCTGCCCCCAGGAGGAAGGACCAGTCTGGGTTGCCGCAGAGGTGCACCCCTTTCGGACCAGGCAGGTTGGCCAGGAAAGATCGATATTCGCTTTGCGCGAGTTCGGAGGTATAGCCGCTAAAGGAATTGAAAATCATTTCTAAGCCCGGTTCATCTAACCATACAAACGGATGGGGATGAACTCGGCTCAAACGTGTGTATTGCCAGGCAATCTTGCGTTCTAGAAAACTGTAGAGGATTTCACGCACAAAATCGTTGTAGATTATAGGTTTGCGTTCTTCGTCACAGATTTTTAGCCCGAAACTCACGGGGCCGACCGTTTGCCCCCTGACCAGCGGATAGGAGGAGAGATCCAGGGTTAGAAAGTGACGAAAGGCCGATGAATATTCCTCAGAGAGGGCGAAATAATCGGGGTCAGCACTCTTCTCCAGGTATTCATCGATTTCAGCGGCAAAACGTTCATGCGAGAAACGCAAGACTTCCTTTTCCTCATCAATGAGGATTCCGGGAAAATGCTCGGCAAACTGAGCATACATGTCTTCTTTGAAGCGAAAGTGCGGAAGCTGGGGCCAAAACGGAATATCCATCGTCAACGCAAGTTTTTGCGCTTCTTCAAGATTTGTATGCGGTAGGATTCCCATGGCTGTCGTTAGTCCTTTTCCGGGCAGCATCATTTTACCATCATCTCCATCTATTTTTTCAGTATAGCCTCTGACACACTATCTTTCTACAGTTAAGAATACCGCATTTAGAGAAAATCTACTGTGACGGAATTCACCTTTTTCAATCTATCACCCCGACTTCGCATAAATCACCCTGCATTGATCAAAAGCTAAAGCTATGGTTGATGTTGATGCGGATTGGAGTGGTTCGAGTGTGGGTTAAATGGCTTCCGACTGTTAGGAAATATAGCTTTATCGTCATGGCCTGCTGTATACTGGGATTAATTCTTTCCTTCGGGTATGGAGAACTAAAAGAT
>JAJZPA010000084.1 GCA_021811425.1 Bacillota bacterium
ATCCATTGATGCCCATTTTGTATTAGTTTCATCTGAAATCCTGTTTGGATTGCCATACGGGGGCTTTGAACCGTATAACCTTGTTCTTCCAGATAATCCTTCATGGTTTTCCAGGCAAGTTCAAACGTGTATTCAAAACACTGAATGAGCCCCTGCTTTTCCAGCTTATTGAGTTCTGGCTTCTCCATAAACTCCGTTAATTGCAGCAGTGCTTTTCTGAAGTTCGCTAACCTTTGCCGCCAGCGTATGTCCTCCCCATTTGCCATTACAATGCCCCCGTGATTTAATGTTTTATAAATTCCCTATAAATACCATACCACAAGTTTCACCGGCTAGCAACACCTTACACCTAAGACACGGGTAAGACACGGGTAAGACACAGGGACGATTCCCCTGTCGCAGAAATTATTAAGCAAATGCCGCCCGCATAATGATTTCCACGTCTCACACCGACCCCGCCCTTTTCGCCCGGCGCAAAATGCTAAAGGGCGATAAGGGAAAAGGCGTCTTGAGACGAAGCATTTGCTGGGCATGGGGGGCGACCTCAAGCGGCTGACCCTTCGAGTCAAACATGTCCGTAACCGTAAATGACTGAGCGGGACCTGTCGGTGTCAGGACCTCCAACACATCACCTTGTCTGAAATTGTTTCTTTGTTGCACGACAGACCCGTTCGCCGGCGGCAAATCCTCTCCAGGCTCGTCTGAATTCGCGTCTGAATTCGCGTCCTGATTTGAATTGTCGTTTTCATTCAAACTCACTCCCACAAAATCATATTCCCGCACATAATGTGAACTTTCCAAGTTATGGGCCTGCGCTCCCGGCTTGCCGAAAAGAAAGCCTGAGGAGTAATCCCGGTGGCTTACCTTATCCATTTCGGCCAACCACTCGGGCAGCCGTTCCCGAAAAGCTTCTTCCCCTTCATCCCAGAGGGTGTCGATACCCTCACGGTAGACCTTAACCGTGCTCGCCACATAGTGGATACTCTTCATCCGCCCTTCGATCTTGTAGCTGTTAATCCCCAGTGGCTTTAAGAGCGGCAGGTAAGGCAAGAGATTCAAATCATGGGAATTAAAGATATAGGTTCCCCGCTCATCCTCCTCGATGGGAAAAGCAAGCCCCGGCCGTTTTTCCTCCACCAGGCTGTAGCCCCAGCGGCAGGGCTGAGCACATTCTCCCCGGTTGGCGTCCCGGCCTGTCAAGTAATTGCTGAGCAAACAACGCCCGGAATAGGACATGCACATCGCGCCATGCACAAACATCTCCAGTTCTCCCTCCACCCGGGAGCGCACTTGACGAATCTCCTCCAGACTGAGTTCCCTGGCCAAGACCACCCGCTCAATCCCCTGCTTCTGCCAGAAACGCATGCTGTAAGCGTTCGTATTGTTCGCCTGGGTGCTCAGGTGCAGGGGAAGGCTCGGAGCCACCTCCTGCGCAAGGGCGATCACACCCGGATCGGATACTAAAGCGGCATCCACCTGTAAAGCCTCCAATTGACGCAAATAGTCCGGAAGCTCAACAAAATCCGCCTCATGGGCAAAGATATTAACCGTAACATAGACTTTGCGCCCTAAGCGATGCGCCCAGTCCACACCCTCGGCCATTTCCTCCGGAGTGAAATTCCCGGCAAATGCCCTTAAGCCAAAGGCTGTACCCCCGATGTAGACAGCATCCGCCCCATAAGCCAGGGCGTATTTCAGTTTTTCCAGATCCCCAGCCGGGGCGAGCAGTTCAGGTTTATCTTCAAATAAACGGATACCCTGCTTAGTCATCCTAGCAACAAGCTCTGTCAAAGTGGAACCTCATTCCTAAAAGTTATGGTAAGCGCTTTGGCCTAATTGTGAGAAGTTGAATTCGAAAAGAGCTATCAAATAAAAGGTTTAAACAGGACCTACTGATACTTTTTCTGATTCTGCAAATGCTCGGCAAACGTCTTAGCAAAGACATGGTAGCCATCAGGCTTGGCCAGGAAATAGAGATAGTCACTCTGCGCCGGATGCAGCACTGCAACCAGGGAAGCATGGCCCGGATTGGCGATCGGCCCCGGCGGCAGCCCGGCATGCAAATACGTATTGTACGGTGAAGGGGTCTGTAAATCTTTGTCGTAGAGTATCGGCTTGGGCGTGCCCAACACAAACTGTACTGTGGCACAAGACTCCAGCTTCATCGACTTCTGTAGACGGTTCAAGAAGACCGAAGCGATCAAAGGGCGATCCGTTTCTTTGACCGCTTCTTTCTCGACGATCGAGGCCAGAGTCACCCAATCATGAAAGGAAAGCTGCGATTTCTGCAGACTCGCCGTCAGTTCCGGCGAGAGTTCGCGATTAAAGCGCTGGAGCAAGATATCAATCAATTGATGCGGGCTTGTCCCAATCTTAAAGAAATAAGTATCTGGAAATAAAAATCCCTCTAAACGATGCATCCCTGAAGGGGCACCCTTTAGGAAAGCATAGGGGAAGGAGTCGCTCGTGACTACTTTGGTAAAGTCCTGTTTGCTCCCTAACCCTTTCTGAACGAAGATGTCAATAATCTGTTCCGTGCTGAACCCTTCTGGAATCGTAACCCTGGCTGTTTCCACATCCGGCCCTTTAAGCAAAACCCGGATGATCTGGCTCGGGCTCATGGCCGCAGACAGATAATATTCGCCAGGCAAGAGTAAGGCATCTGCTTTATACGTGCGGGCGAGATAACCAAAAGTCCAGGCACTGCGGATCAGCTGTCGCCGCTCCAACTCCGCCCCGATTTGACGAGCCGTCGCTCCCTGAGTCACCGCCAGCATCATCGTCTCTCCGGTCGCTGCGTATGGCTGGAGAGACCACTGCCACCAACCCCAGCCGCTTAGAACTAGAATCAGGCCCAATCCCAAAAAATACACCAAAAACTTGTGTTTCTTCTTGCGCCCCACATCTCCACGCTCCTGCTGTCCACCCCTATTTTACGCCATATCGGATGATCCGGTTGGCCGGGGCATAATTATCTTTCCCCAAATATTCTTTACTCTCTTTGCCCTGGCGGTCGCGAAGGATGCGCCAGCTTTCTACTGTATAGCCTTTGGAACCTGCCTGCTCCTGAATCATTTTTCCCGGAGGAAGGTCAGGATCAGCACGTTTTTCAATTTGAAAATCCGTTTCCTTCTTGATCTCGTGTTCGATTTTCACGGTCTGCCCGCTTTTTTTTCCGTAAAGCCGGATCTTGAGCTCTCCGCCCTTCGCCTCGGTACGGATATAGATAATTCCCGGCGTGTTGTTTTTAAACTTAAAGTCAATATTGGAGTAGTTAACCGTGGCATCTTGGCCCAGCGGCACATAGGCGATCGCAACCGCATGAGGTACACGTTCCACGATAGGCAGCCCGGCCAGCAAAACCGCATTGTAGATTGTTGAAGAGACCTGGCACACCCCGCCCCCTGTGCCTTGAACGTATTCATTATTAACAATCACATAGGCGTCCTTGTATCCGGTCTCAGGTGTTCGCGGACCAACCGTGCCATTAAAGGAAAAAGTCTCTCCGGGTAAAACCGCTTTTCGATCCAAGGCTTTGGCAGCCTCCTGCAGGTTGGCTGCTCGGTTCTCTTCCTGAAGGGAATACTGAGTGGAAAACTCCCCAACGACCGCATCAAAAGCCAAAGCCTGAATCGTTTCGGTTGTCACGCCTGGCGAGACCTCCACGACAGGCACTTGAATCTGCCGAGGTATTTCCTGCGCTGACTTCACATCAAGCTGAGAAAGGAGGGAATCCACGACGACAGCCTTGCCTGGCACCCCAGGCTGCAGGACGAACTTGTCGCTGACGATACTGTAGGAGGCATCCTGAGCCGGTTTAGCCAACCCATTTAGTTTGCTGTGAAGTACCTCGGCAGCCTTCGTCTTATCAACCGTGACTTGCGCGGACACCGCACTGCCCTGAGCAAGGCTCACTTTTTCCCACGTTTTTCCCAAGTCTAACTCAATTCCCAGTTCACTTAACGCGACTGGGATCTCGGTTTCATTGTACACCAGGACAATCTTTTCTGCCAGCCTGTCCTTGGCCCACCCTTCGAGTTTAACCTTACCGTCCTTCACTTCCAGCCCACTGAGATCCAAATTGTCCACATGGGTTCCCTGAGCAATCATCCCCCGAATTTCCGGTACCGCCCCGGAAGCACAACCGCTTAACCCGCTCGAAGCCAACAACAAAAGGACGGCGAAGAAAATATTTCTCTGGCGCACGCATCCACCCCCCGCTTTGTATTCAACCCAAACCGCCTGAACTTCAACAGGAATTTTCTAACCAAAGCAAGTCTCTATTTAGATTCTTAACAAAAACAAAAGAATTAATCGCTCATAATAGAAAAAACCCACCGTTAAAACTTAACAGCGGGTTTTTCCCCAGGTTATGTAAGTTTTCTTAGTCTTCCTCGTCCAGGCTTTCCCAAGCATCCGCAACCTTTTCCCATTCCTCGTCATCTTCGATGTCGATTAGCATTTCGTTGCCTTCGGCATCATGCCCCAGCTTGAGGATAATGGCCTCATCTGATTCTTCGTCCTCTTCTTCCTCCTCTACCGGCATGAGAACAAAGTAGGTGGAGCCGTTAACTTCGAGTGTATCAAGATGGAGGAACTCGTGATCTACTCCTTCATCATCGGTTAAAACAATCGTGTCGAACTCCTCTTCGTGCATGTGGTCGTGGTCGTGATCGTAATCATGGTCATGGTCGTGGTCGTGGTCGTGGTCGTGTCCATGATGATGATGGTCACTCATCAAATTCACCTCTTAAACAAAGATAGTGTTATTTTACTCCCATAGGTAATGTTTGTCAAATTGTGTGCGAATTATACATCCGACTCGCTGAGATGCGCCCTTCGATCCAGATACCCCTGAAGGATGAAAACGGCCGCCATTTTATCCACCACTTTCTTGCGTTTGGCCCGCGAAACATCCCCTTCTAAAAGGGTCCGCTGAGCTGCCACGGTGCTTAAGCGCTCATCCCAAAGCTCGACTGGGAGGGCAAACTTCTCTTTCAGCTTTCGCGCAAACTTCTCCGTCTTCTCGGCCCGGGGGCCCGTAGTCCCGTTCATATTTTTCGGATACCCTAAGACGATCGCCTCCACCGCATACTCACGGATGATGTCCCTCAACTCCTCCATGTCCTTCGAAGAGCGCCGAATCGTCTTAATCCCTTGGGCTGTCCATAAGAGTTCGTCACTCACAGCCACCCCAATCGTCCGATCTCCGAAATCCAGCCCCATAATCCGCATGCTATATCACCTACTTTAAACAATCTTCAGGCAAAAATGGGGGCAAACCCTGCCGCAATATCCACAAAGCACACAAGCCTCTGCCTTGACCTTCGCCTGTTCCTCTAGATAAAGCGCCCCTTGTGGGCAGGCCTCTAGGCATTTCCCACAGCCCTGACACCACTTTGCTACCACGAGCTTGCGTTCGCGATGTTGAACGGCGCGGGTGAGCACTTCCGGAATCTTTTGTCCGGCCAGAAAACGCAAGTTATAATCCACCTCAGCTTGGCTTGACATGCCCAAAGCCATGGCCTGCACGCCCGGGATCGCCCGGACGAAGTCCAACGCCTCCTGGGGCGAATGCCCCAAATGCCCGCCACCAAAAACCTTCATCGCGTAAAGACCGATCCCTAGTTCCTGGGCAAAGGCTATGGCCCCCAGCATCTCCTCCAGCGTACCATCAATGATTCCGATGCCTTGGCGATTGATAATCGGGTGAATGACATCCAACCCTGGCTGTAAAGCCCCCGCCCGGACTCCGGCTACCGCATGCGTGGAAATTCCGACCCAACGCACCATCCCTGCCTCTTTCGCTCGTAAAAGTTCCTCCCACGCCTCCCGGTGTCCCCGCAGGGTAAGGGCGCTTTCCTGCTCATGGAGCAAAAAGAAATCCAGCACATCCCGTTGAAGTCCCTGACGCGCCATCTCTAAACTCTGGCGCATCTGTTCACCCGTCACGGCATAAGACTTCGACACCACTCGAACATCCGGATGCCGCGCCAAAACCGGTTTGAGCTGAGCATAATTCGCATAAATTTCAGCCGTGTCCACCCAATTCACACCGCGTTCGATAGCGTATTCCAATACCGCTTGCCCCTCGGATTCCGTCACCCGCCCCTGTAGCGGAGAAATCGCCAGACTCCCGAAACATACTTCTGACACCATCGGTCCCCGAAAACCTAACTTTACTGCTCTCATCGTTACCCTGGTTCACTCCTCCCCACCATTTGCGAGGCTCCACCCCTCACCATTGGGGCGGAGCCTCGCTTAATCTCAGATGCAACCCATCTCGTCACTCTTTTTCCTGGAGGTAGGAACGAACCAGTTCTTCCAGAAGCTCATAGCGTTCCAATTTCCTGATCAATCCCCTAGCCTGGTTATGACTCGTAATATAGACAGGATCGCCAGACATGAGATAACCCACCAGCTGGTTGATGGGATCATATCCCTTTTCCTGCAGGGCCGCATAGACTTTTTGCAAAACTTCCCTCGCTGGGATGTCTTCCCCCTGCGCCCTAAACATCATGGTTTGATCCAATTGATCCATTAGCGTATCCCCCTTTCACCATCCTCTTGATCCGTGAGATTCTCCTTTTCAATGCCATTTCCTCTATTTTTGCAGGAAACTTCGTAGGATATTCGGGATGCGGCTTAGCGCTTCGCTCACTTTGCTCGGATCTTTCCCTCCGGCTTGCGCCATGTCTGGGCGGCCGCCCCCGCCGCCACCGGTAATTTTCGCCACTTCCTTAATAATCTGCCCTGCATGCAGGCCCCTTAAACCTGATGGGGCCACCGATACGACCCAATTCACCTTGCCATCGGCTACTGCGCCCAAGATCACAACACCGTTTTGCAGCTTGTCCCGCAAAAGGTCACTCATTTGTCGCAGGCCATCCATATCTGGAGCCTGAACCTGGGAGGCCAAGACCCGGACCCCTTCAATGTCCTGCATGGATTCCAACAGTCCTTCCACTTCCACTTTGGCGAGCTTGGCATTGAGCACCTGGATTTCCCGCTCCAAGTCCTTGACCTGCAAGACCAGAGCCGTCGCACGTTTCACTCCTTCGGAAGGCTGGGCCTTCATCACTTGAGCCATCGCTTGAATCTGACTTTCCAAACCCTTGAGATACGCATAAGCCGCCATTCCCGCCACCGCTTCAATGCGCCGCAGTCCTGCCCCAATGCCGCCTTCGCTTAAAATCTTAACAAGTCCAATTTCCCCGGTGGCCCGGACATGGGTGCCACCGCAGAGTTCTTGGCTGAATTCACCCATGCGCACGACTCGAACCACTTCCCCATATTTCTCGCCAAAAAGTGCTGTGGCCCCACTCGCCTTCGCATCTTGCAGGCGCATCTCACTCACCGTGACTCCGAGATTAGCCAAAACGGCCGCATTCATTTTCTCTTCGACTCGCTCAAGTTCCTCCGCCGTCAACGCCGAGAAATGGGTGAAGTCAAAACGCAGACGTTCCGGGTTCACCAGTGAACCCGATTGCTGGACATGCTCACCGAGCACTGCACGTAAAGCCGCTTGAAGTAAGTGGGTCGCACTATGATGACGGGCTGTCGCTTCCCGTGCCTCCCGATCCACATGAGCCTCGACTCTATCTCCCGCATGCAGAACTCCCTGCTTGATCAGTAGGCGATGATAGACAGTACCCGTAACACCCTTTTTCACTTCCACAACCTGTGCCTCAGCGCGTGATGTCTTCAAGACCCCCCGGTCGGCCACCTGTCCGCCGCTCTCCGCATAGAACGGGGTCTGGGAAAGGAAGGCGAGCACTTCATCCCCTTCCCCGGCATCTTCTACCCCTTCTCCTCCAAGAAAAATCGCTTCGATTTTGGCTTCCGCCTTGAGCACCTCATACCCCAGAAATCGAGTAATCCCAAGATGTTTGGCCCGCTCCGTCATGACAACGCTCTCGCCCACCGCCTTCATCTTTTGCGACTGCTCTTTCGCCCGCCTGCGGTGTTCTTCTGCCGCCACTTGGAAGGCTTCCATATCCACATCAAGTCCCTGTTCGTTGAGGATTTCCTCCGTCAATTCCACAGGAAAGCCGTAGGTTTCATAAAGATTGAAAGCATCCATACCCGCAAGGATCGCTTTATTTTCCGCCAACAAGGAGCGAATCCGGTCTTGAAGGATCTGAGTACCCTGTTCCAGGGTATCTTGAAAATTCTTTTCTTCTAAGCGCAAATGGTTTAAAATGAAGTTCTGGTTTTCGATGAGTTCTGGGTAATGGTGTGCGTAATCCCGTTGAATAATTCGAAATACCTGCTCTAAGAACGGCTTCTCAATCCCAAGCAAACGGGCAGAGCGTACCGCCCGGCGCAAAATCCGTCTCAATACATAACCCCGGCCTTCATTGTCTGGCCGAATGCCATCCCCAAGCATAAAAGATACCGCGCGGATGTGATCCGAGATAATCTTAAGCGCCACATCCGTCTTGGGGTTTTCCTTATAGCGAACCCCGGCAATCTCCGCCACTTTATCAATAATCGGACGGAAAAGGTCTGTGTCAAAATTAGACTCCACACCCTGCATGACAGAAGCAATACGCTCTAACCCCATCCCCGTATCAATATTTTGCTTGGGCAAGGGGGTCAGATTTCCGGCTTCATCGCGGTTATACTGCATAAATACCAGGTTCCAGATCTCTAAGAAGCGATCGCATTCGCAACCCACACCGCAATTAGGGCTGCCGCATCCCCGCGCCTCGCCCAAATCGACGTAAATCTCAGAGCAGGGACCGCACGGTCCTGTCGGACCAGCCGCCCAGAAGTTGGATTCATCGATCACGATCCGTTCCGGGTTCACCCCAGCCTTGCGAATCCAGAGCTGGCGCGCTTCATCATCATCGGGGTGAATGGTGATCCAAAGTTTTTCGGCAGGAATCTTCAATACCTCTGTAACATATTCCCAGGCCCAAGGAATCGCACTTTCTTTAAAATAATCTCCAAAAGAAAAGTTCCCCAGCATCTCGAAAAAGGTATGATGCCTGGCCGTCTTGCCTACCACTTCCAAATCCGGAGTACGTACACATTTCTGGGCCGTCGTCGCCCGTGGGAATGGTGGCTCAACCCGTCTCTGGAAATAAGGCTTAAACGGAACCATCCCCGCCACGGTCAGAAGTAATGTCGGATCATCTTTAGGAATTAGGGAGGCACTAGGAAGCGAACGGTGCCCCTTGCTCTCAAAAAACTGCAAGAACATGTCACGAAGTTGGTTGCCGGTATACATTCGGTTTCCCCCTTGTATTTGCTAAGTTTATAAAAAAATAAACCCGTCCCCTGGTTCAGGGGCGGGATAGTCCGCGGTACCACCCTGCTTACGGTATCAGAAGTCGGAAGTCCGAGGTCAGAAACAGAAAACCCCGCTGAGAGTTCCATTAGAACCGGCGTTTGATACTGTCGCTTTGTGATGCCCTTAACGCGAGCGCACGACAGGTTTGAGCCTGCCCTCGGAATTAGCTTTCGCCTTAAAACCCTAGCTCCTTCCACCTCCCGGAGCCTCTCTGGAAGTGCCTTAAAGTTACTTATTTCCTCATTGGTTTATAATGTCAAGTTTTTTATAGTATAAACGAATTGGTAGGGTTCGTCAATCGGCGTTCCTCCGGGGCTCCTCCGGCGTTCCTCCGGGGCTTCTCCGGAGTCCGACCCTCACACGCTATACCAACACGAATATGAGTTCCTTAGATTTATGAGTAGTGATATACTTGACTTAAGTGAATTTGAAAAGGAGGGTCATCTTTAATGCCAGTTATATCCATGTTTTATGGTATAATTATTTCGATGTATCCGTTTGACAATAAGAAGTACTCTGCACCACATATCCATGTAAAATACAGTGGTAGCGAATGTGTTATAGCAATCCCCAACGGGAAAGTCCTTGAAGGTGAGTTGCCATCCAAACAGTTGAAATTGGTTCAAGCGTGGATTGAGATTCATGTAGATGAGTTAATGGCAGATTGGGAACTAGCAATTAGCGGTAATCGAGTGTTTGAGATAACCCCTTTGCGATAGGAGGTGCTTCATAGTGAATCCAAGAGTTATTGACGTTAAGCCAAGTAATGACTACACTATTATCCTTAAATTTGATAACAGCGAAATTCGTGTGTTTGACGTGAAGCCGTATTTGGACTACCCATTTTTTCAAGAACTTAAGGATGAGGAATTATTTAAGGCAGTACGGCCATCACTGGGAACAGTAGCTTGGAAAAATGGTCAAGACTTTTGCCCTGACATGTTGTACGAGGAAAGCAGCGAGTACTCGATTAACCGTACCAAATAAGAGTACCCAGTGCTGCTAATGCTAATCCGCCGAGTACTTTCTCAGTTATGTAACCGTTGATGCACGAATGAAATTGCCCCATGCGCACAGAATTCCACACATATTTTACATTCTGTACATTTTTTGGGATCAACAATCACCTCTAAACCTCTTGTATAAATTGCCTCGTTTGGACAAGCTCCCATACAACGTTTACACCCTCGGCACCATTTGTCTAAAATTTTTGCGGGCAAACAAATCAGACCCTTCACTAGCCATTCATATCATGAACAAAAAAATAATAGCACTTGACTAATTTAACGTCAATGTGCTGAATTCCGCAATTCTACACTTGTGGGGACACTAACCGCAAGTAAATATGCCTGATTATCACTTTGAGCACAGCCGCAAAGGGTACCGCGAGGAGCATGCCCCAAAACCCGGCCAGCTCGCCGCCGGCCAAGAGGACAAAGACGATCCAGAGTGGATGCAGTCTGACGCTATCCCCCATTAATTTCGGTGAAATCACACTTCCTTCGAGCTGCTGCACAATGAGGATTACTAAGGCAACCTTCAGGACCATTCCAGGCGATTTCGTCAAGGCCAAGAAAAGCACCGGCATCGCACCGATCAAAGGGCCAAAATAGGGAATGAGATCCGATAACCCGCTGATGATGCCGATAAAGAGGGCATAATCCATGCCCACGAGCTTGACCCCGATGCCGATCAGCACTCCGACAATTACCGCGACCACCAAATTTCCTCGTACAAAACGACGGACCACATGGTTGATGTCTTGCCAGAGCCGCTGCCATTCGAGTCGCCATTTTTGCGGAATTAGGCGCATAAAAGCGCTTTCAAATTTGTTCCAGTCTGCAAGGAAATAGATGGCTAAAATCGGGGAAAGGATATAGAAAGTTAATGATGCTAAGGTTTCTGGAAGGGTACTCAGAAACCTACTTAATTTGGCAGCAACCCATTCCTCCCCTTGACCAAGATGTCCATCCACGACCAAAGCCACCCGATCCGGCAGGCCTGAATCCTGAAACCGGGTACGCACATGCTCAATAGCCTGCTCAATTTCGTGTAGAGTTTGAGGCAACACAAAGGTGAGCTTTGCCAACTCACTATAAAGCACCGGGATGATCAGAAAAAGTGAAACGCCCAAAGCGCCAATGATTCCGACAAATACGACTGCGATCGCCATCCTGCGACCGAGGCCCTTCCTTTCCAGGCCCTCCACCAAGGGGCTAAGCAGATAAGCCATGGCAAAGGCCAATAAAAAAGGCCCGATAATGATCCGAACCGCTGCCAGCAAACCGATTGCTAAGAAAACAATTCCCCCAATAAAGATCCAGCGCCATTTTTCCCTGCGCAAAATCATCCCCCCTAAAGAAAAAAAGCGCGCCAACGCGCGCTTTCCATGTCAATGCCAAACTTTACGGCCTTTAGACCATAATCTCATACCCTGACGCATTAAGGAACTTCTCCTCTGGCGCGGCAACATCAAAAGCCCGATGGCAGCCCCGGCCACACTCGTAACCAGCCCGCCCACTACATATCTTGTTCGCAAGGGTCATTCCTCCTTTAAACAAGCAGTTCACTCGACGGCCGCCTCCGGATTTTGGTTGAGAACATCCCCATTGACACCCAGCACCGGATCTTCCCAAGCCACCAGAGAGCCGTCTTCCGCTAAATCGTAAATCACGACCTTGTCCGCTTGGGTGGTAAATTCTATACAGCAATCCCAGCAATAGTACTGGCCAACACCGACTTTCCCGATTGTGCGGCCTCCGCAAACCGGACAGTTCATACCGAACCCCCTCCATTTTCACCCCAGGGCCTTGCCTGGTCATCGACGACTAAGACATCTTCCCCATCGACAATGACATGCTGCTGTAGAATTGTACCCCGCCCCTGAAACAGATCGGCTAAAAACCCATCCGAGACCTCGTACCCTACGATACGCTCCCCTGAATCATCTAGAAAGACATCTTCAATCTTACCTCTTGCTTCTCCATCTTCCGTATAGACTTGATTCCCAATCTTTTGCGACCACAAGGTTCCTTGAACCTCTTCAAGCTGAACGGTGTTGACGGTTAGGGCGTCTTTGCCGATAAAGGCCACCGCTGGGCGCGGGATCCCTTTCATGGAGTGGAAGAAGTGTCCACCTTCCAATAGGACTCCTGAAACTCGGTCTAGCTCGGTATCAAAAGCAATATCCTGCACCCAGCCGACTTGTTCCCCGGTCTTTATGTCCAAAACTGGCAGGCCGACTATTTCGCGCGTACGCCGCATGACTTTCTCCCCCGCCCATTTTGATCTTAGATGTACTATGCCCAAACCAGACTTTCTTCATGCATGGAATATTACCATATTAAGCTTATTTCCGTGAATGTCAACCCTATATTTGTAGCCGTCGGCCCCGAGGATCGGATATAATCCTCCCCCCGCCGACCACTGCATTTCCCTGATGAAACACCACCGCTTGGCCTGGAGAGCCGCCCGGCTGCGGGGAATCGAATTCGACACGGACTTCTTTTCCATCAGATCCTTCAGGGTAGATCCAAGCCGGGGCAGGCTGAGCCTTATAGCGCACCTTGGCTTCTACACGCAGAGGCGAGTATAATCCGGAGATAGCAATCCAATGGAGGTCATCGGCCCAAAGGACTGGCGTAAACACATCTTTTTCTTCCCCTCCCTCCCCTTCCTGG
>JAJZPA010000085.1 GCA_021811425.1 Bacillota bacterium
AATAGAAGCTAAATCGTAAAACCCACCGGAATAGATCACCCCCAGTACCAAAGAGGAGAAGGCCAATAGCAATACGGCACCCACTAATCCGGCTAAGCCTAAAGCCGGACCAACCTTACGGCGTTCCAGACCCATTACCGTATACCACACTGGTTGATCCAGCAACAATTTACTAAAGGTTATCATCACAAATGCCAAGACAAAATATCCTACCCTATCATAGTTCGTCATCAGTAAATAGGGATGATACAAACGCACCCCGTTATAAACGTGTTCAACACCTTCCCTAACAAAAAGATTGATAGGTAAAAATATCGTGACAAGAAATAACAAGGCGATTTGAATCAAGCCAACTTTTCTGGACCAAGGAGATTTGGGTAGGGAAAATACGAAAATTCCCAATAAAAAAACAAGGGCTGATCCGGTGGCTGCGGTTACCCCGGAAAAAGCTTGAAAAACCATAGCCCCCGCAACCTCTTGCATAAACAAAACCCCACTGCTCGTAAAGAGGCCTAAAAGCAGGACGATTATAAACCCCAAAGGTTTAAGTTTAACACGCCAATACTCCGTCCAGTTTCCATAGGCAGACCATTCTTTGCTCATTCGCTCCGCTAGAAAGGCGAATAGCAAAAAGGCCAGCATTGTTCCCAAAGCATAGCCTAAACCACCCAGCAGGCCAAAAGTAATAATACTTTCCAAGGCGATTAGAATTGTACTACCGCTTGTCCACCTCGTGATTACCAAAAGGGCGCTAAAACTCATGCCTACTTCCCCATTTCGCGGTATTCCCGAGGAGTGAAGCCGGTTTTTTTACGAAAAATAGTACTGAAATAATGCTGACTATTGAAACCGGTAACCTCTGACACCTGAGAAATCGTCCAGTCCACATGCGTCACCAACAAAATCTTGGCCTTTTCGATCCGATAGTCTATGACATATTCGGAAAAACCCAATTTCACTTCTTCACTAAAACGGCGGCTTAAATAAGACGGATTGACATGAATCTCTCGGGCGATATCCGTAAGATTTAATTTTTCTCCGAACCTCTCCTGAAGAATGTTTATGGTTGCCAGGACAAGCGGAGAATACTCAATGGACTCGTGTCTTTGCAGCCTCAGAATGACCTCCTTAAGCTCATTTTCAATGATGGGCTTCAGCAAATAATCTACTACACCTAGTTTAATGGATTCTTTAGCATATTGAAAGTCTTGGAACGCCGTAACCATGATAATATCGGCATCCTCGTTCCGTGATTTCAGTTCCCAGGCCACTTCCAATCCGGATTTTCCAGGCAGTTGAATATCCAAGAAGGCTAACTGAAACGGTATTTGCTGACACAAAGCAGAAGCCTGGTTACCGTCGACAGCGGTAAATAGGTGCCAACGCGGCCGTAAAGGCTTAATAAACATGGCCAGTTGCTCCAACTCTAAAGGTTCATCATCTACGAGTAAAACATTCATAGGCTCACCTCGCCTGCTCAAGTTCAGGCTCATTCCGGTAAATTAAGGGCCAACTTACAACAACTTCAGTGCCTTCCCCTGGGTAAGTCAACAGATTGAGTGTTCCCTTTTCTTTAAATAATAATTGCAAGCGGCGTTGAATATTACGAAGACCCTGCCCCTCTTGCACTTGGGGAACCTCTATATCGGCTGAACCGTTGTCCTTGACGGAAAGAGTCACCTTATCATCGATTTGGCTAAAACAGATCGTCAGAATAGCTTCCCCACTTTTACGCTCCAACCCATGCTTAAAAGAATTTTCCACCAACGTTTGCAGGAGATAGGGAAGAATAGACATCCGCATCATGTCCTCCGGGCAAGAACTGAATACCTTCAGACGTTCACCGAAGCGCAATTTTTGGATCTCGAGATAGTACATAGTGAATTGAAGTTCTTCTTCGATCTTGTTTAATTGATCTTTTCGACGGTAAGTAAACCTCAAGAACATAGATAAGCTTTCCAAAGACTTGATCAGTTCGTTAAATCTTTTCGACCTGGCCAAGTTCAACAAGAGGTTTAAAGTGTTAAACAAAAAATGAGGTTGGATCTGTTGTCCTAATTGGAGGTACTCCATTTGCTGGAGTTCCTTTTCCAGCTTCAGTTTATGATTTTGGCTCTTCAGCAAATCTAATTCGCGTTCAAAGACTAACATGAGCAGTAAAGTGATCGCCCCTGCAATCGGAGCTAAGATCGAAAAGATGATTAGAATGATAAACCCATTATAACCCAGCATTTGACTTACTCATCCTCCGCAGAAACTGTACTGACCCACCTTGAGCAAATTAGACCTTGGGATTCCGGAAAACCAGCTAACCCTATTACCTCTAGAATACGCCGGAGATCTTACTTAAACAAGATGACAGGCCACCGAGTGTTCCTCTCCCATCGGACGCAATTCAGGTTCAGCTATCTTACACCGTTCCGTGGCCATAAAGCACCTCGTGTGGAAACGGCAGCCTGACGGCGGTTGAAGTGGCGAAGGAACATCCCCCTGCAGGATAATCCGTTCTCCTTCCTTCTCCTGCCCTGGCACTGGAATCGCTGATAACAAAGCTCGAGTATACGGGTGACACGGATTTTCAAACAAGGTGCTTTTTTCGGCGATCTCCACAATCTTACCGAGATACATGACCATAACCCGGTCCGAGATATGATTAACTACGCCCAAATCGTGCGAGATAAACAGATAGGTCAAACCAAATCTCTGCTGTAAAGACTTGAGCAAATTAAGAACCTGGGCCTGAACGGAAACATCAAGGGCAGACACTGCTTCATCACAAATGACCAGTTTAGGCTCTACGGCTAGGGCCCGGGCTATCCCAATCCTTTGCCTTTGTCCACCACTGAATTCATGGGGATAGCGCCCCGCCTGATCGGCCCGGAGTCCGACATTCTCCAGGAGTTCAATCACTCTCTCCCGCCATTTCGCTTTCGGCAGCACTGCAGCAATGCCCAGCGCCTCTTCAAGCATTCTTCCCACTGTCTGCCGCGGATTAAGTGAAGCATAAGGATCTTGAAAAACAACCTGCAGGTGCTTTCGCATTTTGCGCATCTCCGCATGGTTTAGACCGGCCAAATCAACTCCCTGAAATCTAATCTCGCCGTCCGTGGGCTCATCCAAACGCAGAATGGCCCGCCCGGTTGTTGATTTTCCACAGCCTGATTCGCCGACAATGCTTAACGTTTCCCCTTCATATACATCAAAGCTAACCCCATCGACGGCCCGGACATAATTGAGGGTACGTCCTAGGATTCCACCCTTCATCGGAAAATATTGTTTTAGGTTTTTTACTTCCAAAAGGGGTTGGCGTTCTCGTCCGACTTTCACGCTCATCAAATCACCTCCGCTTCCCTTAAGCATAGTTCCAACAGCGGACTAGATGGTCCGTACCGTAGGCCATTAATTCCGGTTGAGTCTTCTGGCACACCTCCTTGGCCAAAGGACAACGGGGGGCAAAGCTGCAGCCCGGCGGCATCGCAAAAGGACTGGGTACATTTCCCGGAATCGCGGTGAGTTCCGCCTGATTAGAGCCCATACGTGGTAAAGAATTTAACAACCCAAGCGTATAGGGATGTCTGGGTTCGGCAAATATCCGCTTAATATCCGTATATTCCACAACCTTACCCGCATACATGACCGCCACTTTATCACAGGTGTCCCAAATAACTCCCAGATCGTGCGTGATCATGATGACGGCCGTTCCAAATTCGGTCTGCAGTTTTTTAAGCAAATCAAGGATTTGAGCTTGGATCGTGACATCCAACGCCGTGGTGGGTTCGTCCGCGATAAGAAGAGCCGGGTTACAGGCAAGCGCCATGGCGATCATCACCCTTTGGCGCATTCCTCCGGAGAGTTCATAAGGGTATTGCTTGGCCCTTTTTTCCGGGGAAGGAATGCCCACAGTTTTTAGCATGTCGATAGCCTTAACCATAGCATCTTTCTTTCCGGCCTGTTGGTGTAACAGGATGGCCTCCGCAATTTGCTCTCCGGCAGTAAAAACAGGATTCAAGGAAGTCATCGGTTCTTGGAAGATCATTGAAATCTGGTTTCCCCGAATATTACGCATTTCTGCCTCGGATTTCTCCAATAAATCTTCTCCGTTAAAAAAAATTCTCCCCCCGGCAATTTTACCGGCTGGTCCAGCGATAAGACGCATAATGGAAAGTGCGGTAATACTCTTCCCACACCCAGATTCCCCCACGATGCCTAGAGCCTCATTACGGTTCACGGTAAAATCGACCCCATCGACCGCTTTGACAATGCCCTCATCACTCTGAAAATAAGTTCTTAATCCTTGGACTTCCAGGACATCGATCGGATCGTCCACCCTCTCACCCCCCAACATTTAATTTAGCTCGATCCGTTTGTTGAAATACTTATAAAGAATGTCGACCACCATATTCACAAGCATGAACATCACGGAAACAAACAAAACGGTTCCCTGAACCGTGGGAAAGTCCCGAGCTCGTATCGAATCAACAATCAAGCGCCCCACCCCATTAATCGCAAAAACGGACTCCGTTAACACCGTTCCCCCGAGTAAAGCCCCGAACTGTAAACCTACCACGGTAATCACTGGAATGATAGCATTTTTTAGAGCATGTTTATAGATGACAACACGCTCAGTAACTCCTTTGGCTCGGGCAGTACGCACATAATCTTGGCGAATAACCTCCAACATGCTGGCCCGGGTCATGCGTGCTACAATAGCCGCTCCCCCAATGCCTAACGTGATGGCGGGAAGCACCATATGCCGCAGGGTACCCCAGCCGGCCACAGGAAACATATGGATCTTAACCGAAAAGTAATACATGAGCATAAGCCCGATCCAAAAACTGGGTAATGAGACTCCTAACAAGGCTACAATCATGATGATCATGTCTATAGGTGAATTTTGCCGACTCGCGGAAATGATCCCGAATAGAAGACCCAGAAAAATAGTTAAAGCAATACTTGCTAAGGATAATTCCAGCGTCGTTGGAAGTCTGACTAAAATCTCTTTGAGCACTGGGCGATTTGATCTTATAGAATCCCCCAAATCACCATGTAATACCTTATTAACGTAGTCAAAGTATTGAACCGGAAGTGGTCTGTCAAGGCCCAAGCCATGTCGCACCTCGTTTATGCGCTGCTGGGTGGCCCCTTCCCCAGCCATTAACATAGCGGGGTCCCCTGGCACCATGTGCATAATCAAAAAAACAACCAAAGTCACTCCTAAAAGGACTGGAAACATTTGCAGGATCCGCCTGACGATAAAGACAAACATATTTCTCCCTCCCCTGTTGCTTTCTACCAGCTTCTAATTCATTCTTTGATCCAGGGCATCACGCAACCCATCGCCGAAGAGATTAAAGCCTAGAACGAGAGTAGCGATAGCAGCCCCGGGAAAAGCAGCGAGATGGGGTGCCGACCAAAGAAAGTCCCTTCCATTACTTAACATAGCTCCCCATTCCGGCGAGGGTGGCTGAGCACCCATACCCAGAAAGGACAGGCCTGCAGCTGTCAAAATGGCCGTAGCTAAACGGAGGGTTGCTTGCACAATAATGGGTGAGAGTACATTGGGCAAGATATGCCCGAAAATAATCTTAATGTCACTTGCTCCCAGTGCCCGTATGGCATCAACAAACTCCAGCCTTTTTATCGCCAAGGTGGAACCCCTGACGATCCTCGCAAACGTTGGGACGGAAAAAATACCGACGGCAATGATCACATTCGTCAAGCTAGGACCCAAGGCGCTCACGATAGCTAACGCCAGTAATATGCCTGGAAAGGCGAGTAGTACGTCAACAATGCGCATGATCACAGCATCGACCCAGCGACCATAATAACCTGACACCAATCCTAAGGGCACTCCGATCGCCGCCCCAATAATCACCGCCACGAAACCCACTGAAAGCGATAATTGCGTACCGAAAATCAGGCGGCTTAAGATATCCCGTCCTTTATCATCTGTTCCTAACCAATGAATCCAGGACGGTAGTTGAAGCTTGTGCACCAAATCGATCTGCAAGGGATCATAAGGCGCAAGTACTGGGGCTAGCAAGGCCACCAATAGGTAGATAATAATCACCACTCCACCAACAACTGCAGTTTTCCTTTTGGCAAAACGTTTATAAAAAATTTTCCATTTCCCCATCCACTTTCTCTCCTCATCTTAAGTATCACTAACAAAATATCAAATACAGACTCAATGTAAATGGGTTGTGCTATAACAGGTAATTTTAATGTAAATCTAAGTAAAAATAATGTAAATGGAGAAGTCTAAATCTTTCTATAATAGGTTCATAGGCTAATTATACTGTTGTCGTTCAGAAAGTATTTTGAAGAAGGGAGGGATAACTACGCAGAAAACGAGAATCCTCAAACTGCGCAGCAGCATGGCCGCTCAAGGAATCGACGCTGCACTCATCTTTTCCCCGGAAAATCGTTATTACTTTTCTAACTTCCGAGGAACTGCCGGAGCCTTATTGATTACCCATAACTATACTTTACTCTTCACGGATTTCCGCTACAGTGAACAGGCCAAGGAGCAAGCGCCGCTTTTCGAGGTAGTGCAGCACCAGCAAAACATGCTGGATTTGATCAGCCAGAGTCTGGACAAATTCTCCATTAAGCATCTTGGCCTGGAAATTGATAAAATGACTGCTGCAGAATATTTAAAGGTTACGCAAATGTCACCCACCGTCAAAGTATCGAGCATCGACAACCTAATCGCTGAGATTCGTCAGACCAAGGATCAAACTGAGATTGCCCAAATTCACAAAGGCATTGAAATCTGCGATGGGGCCTTCGAGCACATTCTCAACTTCATCCGTCCAGGCATCACGGAAAAGGACATTGGTTTAGAATTACAAGTCTTTATGCTTCAAGCCGGTGCCGAAGGGATAAAGGCCAACCATGTGATTGCCTCAGGCGAACGCTCAGCACTTCCGCACGGGCAGGCGACTGAGAGAGTCATTCATCAAGGTGACTTTATCACCATGGATTTTGGGGCACGGGTTAACGGATACTATTCAGATTTTACCAGAACAGTGATCCTTGGAGAACCTAATGATCGGCAGCAGGAAATCTATGACACAGTCTTTAAAGCCCAGGAAGCCGCGCTCGCCAATATGGGTCCAGGTAAAATATGTTCGGAGATGGATGAAGTAGCCCGTGCGATTATTCGCCAGGCCGGATATGGAGATAATTTCGGCCACAGCCTGGGTCATTCTTTAGGATTAGAGATCCATGAAAACCCGACCATGCGCTCCACGGATCATTCTCCATTAAGACCCGGAACGGCCATCTCTGTAGAACCAGGCATCTATCTACCCGGTTTTGGCGGAGTGCGTATCGAAGATCTTGTTGTAATCACCGATGATGGCTTGGTAAACCTCACCCAGTCAACAAAAGCCTTACAAATTCTGAACACCTAGTGCGTTTTATGTCAAAGGATCTATGAGCAATTGCTAAGAGTTTATAGGAATTCCTATCAAAAACTTCTTGAGGAATACTTGATTATCAGAAATTTATTGGGGGGGGTCAGAAATGAAGAAGCTCTTAATTTTCCTCTTGGTTTTCACTATGGTGATCACGCTCGGAGGCTGCGGATCATCTACGACTACTGATAATAAAGCAGCATCAACTTCGGCGCCCAAAGAAGGCGGAACCTTGGTGATCGCGACCCTTGCGGATGCCACAAAACTTGATCCGCAATTCGGAACAGACATTCCTTCGGCCAATGTCTTTCACGAAAAGATCTACGAAGGACTTGTTCTGCAGAACGAGAACATGGATATTCAACCGGCCTTGGCTACAGAATGGAAAAAGATCAATGACACGACCTGGGAATTCAAACTCCGCCAAGGAGTAAAATTTCACGATGGTGCACCTTTCAATGCCGCTGCTGTAAAGAAAAACTTTGACCGTGTACTCGACAAGAAAAATAATTCCCCACGCCGCTCGCTGTATGACATGATTACAGAAATCAAAATTGTCGATGACTACACGATTCAATTTGTCACCGCTTACCCGTTTACACCCCTCTTGGCTAACCTAGCTCACTATGCCGGAGGGATTATCAGTCCTAAAGCCATCGACGACTATGGCCTCAAGGTAAGCCAACATCCTTCCGGGACAGGCCCCTTCAAGTTTGAGTCCTGGACACCGGGACAGAAGATTGTTTTGGTAAAAAATCCGGATTACTGGGGTGAAAAAGCCAAGGTCGACAAAGTCGTGTTCCAGGTTGTTCCTGAAGACGCGACCCGGATGGCCATGGTCGATACCGGGGAAGCTCAGATCGCTGAACCCGTACCCGTAAACGACGTTGACCGTCTCAGCCATTCTTCCACCACGAACCTTCTCCGGACACCGGAATTAGGCATTGATTACATCGGCTTCAATATGAAGAAGAAACCTTTTGATGACATCCGTGTCAGAAAAGCCATTAGCTTGGCCATTGACTTTGACGCAATCCTCAGTGGAGTATACAATAATGTTGGCAGCAAAGCCTTAGCTCCGATGGGACCCAAAGTCTGGGGGTATGATCCGAACCTTAAACCCTATAAGTACGACCCGAACCAAGCCAAAGAACTGTTGAAAGAAGCCGGACTCCCCAACGGATTTAGCACCACGATCTGGACGAATGACAACAAAGAGCGGATGAAGCTTGCTGAAGTTGTTCAGTCACAACTCAAAGGGATTGGGATCAGCGCCCAAATCAAGGTTGTTGAATGGGGAGCTTATCTCGAGGCTACAGCTAAAGGCGAACAAGATATGTACATCTTGGGCTGGTCCAATATGACAGGGGATGCGGATTATAACCAGTATTTCCTCTTTGACACCAAAGCTTGGGGCAATCCCGGAAATCGCCAGTTTTACAGCAATCCCAAGGTGGATGAACTCATCGCTCAAGGACGGAGCGAAGCCGATCCTGCTAAACGCAAAGCGATTTATGCTCAGGCGCAGGAACAAGAATGGGCTGATGTTCCCATCATGGTTGTGAGGAACAGAGAAATCCTGGTCGCAACAGGTAAGAACGTCCAGGGCCTTTGGATGCACCCGGCAGATATTATGATGCTCAACAAGGTGACAATGAAATAACCGCTTGGGTTAGGATTTGTTATCAGAGAGGGCCCCGGAAATATCCGGGGCCCTTTATACCCAAGAGTGAGCGGCGACGGAGGACTCTACCCCCACCGAAGAAACTGAAGCAGTAACCCCCGCTTATAGAAGCGGCGGTCTTAGACGGCGATAAAAATTTCTCTATTTACTTAGGGCACCCGAAAGTTATATTATCTGAATGGAATCATGAAAATTGCTTATATTTCCCATGATCTTCAATACGAAAAAGGAGAGAAGACTGATGAATTACGATCCACTTTATTACCCCTATCCCTCCAGGAGAATGACAATGTATGCCCGTAACGGGATGGTGGCCTCATCTCAACCCTTGGCAGCTCAGGCAGGATTAGCTATTTTACGGCGGGGGGGCAACGCCATTGATGCTGCCATTGCCGTAGCTACTTGTTTGACTGTCGTCGAGCCGACATCGAACGGAATTGGCGGAGATGCCTTTGCCCTCATCTGGACTCAGGGTAAGCTCCATGGCCTTAATTCCAGCGGTCCTGCGCCCCATAAGCTTTCTTATAAAACATTGTTGGCTAAGGGATTAAGCGAAATCCCCAAGTACGGCTGGTTCCCGGTTACTGTTCCCGGGGCACCGGCAGCCTGGGCCGAGCTGTCCAGCCGTTTTGGCCGCCTGCCTCTAACCGAAGTCATGCAACCCGCCATTAACTATGCTCAGGAAGGATATCCTGTCTCCCCTATCCTCGGCAAACATTGGGACTTAGCTTTTAATAACTACACGAAAAACTTAAGTGGTGAACAATTTAAACACTGGTTTTCAACCTTCGCCCCTCAAGGTTGCGCTCCGAAGATTGGGGAGGTTTGGCGTTCACCCGCTCATGCCCGGACTTTGCAGTCCATTGCCGAAAGCAAAGCAAAGTCTTTCTACCTAGGAGACCTCGCCGAAAAGATAGACAGCTTTGCCCGGCAATATGATGGCTATTTGCGTAAAGAAGATCTGGCCGCTTTTCAACCGGAATGGGTGGATCCCATTCAAGTAAACTACAAAGGGTATCAGGTCTGGGAGATTCCTCCGAATGGACATGGACTCGTCGCCTTGATGGCCTTAAATATTCTGAACGGTTTTGACCTCAAAGAGAAAGAGTCCGTTGAAACCTATCACCTCGCTATCGAAGCCATGAAACTGGCTTTTGCTGATGGGAAAAAATATATTTCCGACCCCTCAAGCATGCGGGTCAAAGTAAACGATCTTCTTTCCCCAGCCTACGCTGAAGAAAGAAGAAGACTCATCGGACATAAGGCCCTGCAGCCGGAACCGGGTCAACCGGCCCAGGGAGGAACTGTTTACCTGGCTACAGCGGATCATGAGGGTAATATGGTTTCCTATATCCAAAGCAATTACATGGGGTTTGGTTCAGGCCTTGTGGTTCCGGATACCGGCATAGGTTTGCATAACCGGGGGCATAATTTCACCCTTGATCCGACCCATGCCAATGTTCTGGAGCCAGGAAAGCGCCCCTACCATACCATTATCCCCGGATTCCTGACCAAAGACGGCACAGCCGTCGGACCTTTCGGGGTCATGGGAGGCTTCATGCAGCCCCAGGGTCACGTCCAGATCCTCATGAACACCATTGATTTTGATCTTAATCCTCAAGCTGCTCTCGATGCCCCGAGATGGCAGTGGCTGGCCGATAAGACGGTGGAAGTTGAGCATCAGATTCCCGAACACATTGCGGATGCCTTAGCCCGAAGAGGTCACAATATTGTCCGTGCCCTCGGATCGAGCGGCTTTGGCCGGGGACAAATCATCTGGCAAAACCAAGAGGGCGTTTTAGCGGGAGGCTCTGAGCCGCGCACCGATGGTGCGGTCGTTGCCTGGTAATAATATTCACTCAAGGAAGCGAGGGAGCAGACATGTTTAAAAACCGCCTCAAAGAACGCCTAAGTCAGGGTGGTACGGTTTTAGGCACCTTTGTCAGTGTCAATTCCCCGGATCTGGTTGAAGTCATCGGGCTCTCTGGGTTCGATTTTGTCGTCCTGGATACTGAGCATGGCCCTTTCACTGTGGAAACGACCACAAACCTGATTCGGGCCGCCGAACTCCACGGGCTCACTCCCTTGACCCGGGTGACCGAGGGCTCAGAAACGACGATCCTTAGAGCTTTGGATGTGGGCACACATGGTATCCATGTGCCGCAAGTCAACGACGGGGAGACAGCCCGCCAGATCATACAAGCAGCCAAATATTTCCCGTTAGGAAACCGGGGGATTGCCCTGCCTCGCGCATCGGATTACGGGTTCCTGAACCCCATGGAGTATTTTAAGCAAGCGAACGAGGAGACGCTCATCATCGTCCATTGTGAAAACAAGACATCTCTCGACAACCTAGAGGACATCGCCAAAATCCCCGAAATCGATGTCATCTTCCTGGGTCCCTTTGATATGTCCCAATCCCTTGGCATCCCCGGCCAAGTCAACCACCCCCTGATCCAAGAAGCCGCCGAGCGTGTACTCACGATCACGGAGCAATACGGCAAAGCGGCCGGCATTTTTGCCATCGACGGGGAGCAGGCCCGAAAACGGGCTGAACAGGGCTTTCGCTACATCACTTTAGGCATAGACGTCACCTTATTTGCCAAGGCCTGCCAGAGCGAAGTAGCGGCGTTTAAGCAAACTTCACAAATTCTTTAATTCTAACTTCTCATAAGCAGCACGCTTCACAAGATCATAGACATCCTTGAGCGGTAAATTCCGCTCCTCGGCCAATCTACGACAATCTTCGTATTCCGGTGCAATGTTGCGCAAGCTGCCCTGGTAATAAGCAACCTTGACCCGGACTAACCCCAGTTTGGTCTCTACCGGAAAAATCTTATAAGACAGCATATATTTGGTCACGGGATATACCCTAACTCCGATGGTTGTCGTTTCGGCAAAGACGAGGGAATAAAACTGTTCCAACTGATACGGGTGGATTAATAACGACAACATGATAGCAGGCCGGTTTTTCTTCATTTGGATTTTCCGCAAGAAAACATCCATCGCACCAGCCTGTAAACACTTATTAATGAGATAATCATAGAACTCAGGGTTCATATCATCAATGTTGGCTTCCATCATTAAGGCTTGCCCCTGGTGAATGCCGTCAGCATCATTATCTGTAGGCCCATAACTGCTATGCCCATCAGATGATTCGATGATTTCCCCGATGCTGAGGCGAAGCAAATTAGGAATGGGCAGCTCCCTGTCACCGGCGCCATACCCGCTCGAAGAAATACGCATGGGCGGCAGATCACCAAAATCCTGGCAGTAGGTCGTTAAGATCGCCGCGCCGGTCGGAGTCGTCAATTCTTTTTCGATCCCCTGGGAATAAATTGGGACATCTTTTAATAATTCCAAAGTTGCCGGTGCCGGCACAGGAATTAGACCATGGGCACTCTGCGTGAAACCGATCCCCGTATGGACAGGGGAAGCATACATTTTCTCAATACCCAGCCGCCAAATGCCTATAGCCGCCCCAACAATGTCAACAATCGCATCAACCGCCCCCACCTCATGAAAATGGACATGGTCGACAGTGGTCAGATGTACTTTAGCCTCCGCGATGGCCAAGCGTGTAAATACCTCTATGCTTTTCGCTTTCACTTCATCCGGCAAGTCACTATCGGTTATCATTTTTTTAATATCATCTAAATTCCGGTGCACATGTCCTTCCTCAGCCTGAACATATACCTTGGTTCCGCTGAGCCCCTGTTTGCGCACTTTCTCCATAGTTAGACTGTAACCGGGTAGGTTCAGCTTACCTAAATCTGCCAGCAACTGCTCCCAAGCCAGTCCGGCATCGACCAAAGCTCCTAAAATC
>JAJZPA010000086.1 GCA_021811425.1 Bacillota bacterium
TCCCGGTGATTTTCCATATACGCGGGGTGTCCAGCCCAATATGTATCGGGGCCGTTTTTGGACGATGCGTCAATATGCCGGGTTTGGCACGGCTGAAGAAACCAACAAGCGCTTTAAGTATCTTTTACAGCAAGGTCAGACCGGACTCAGTGTGGCTTTCGATCTGGTGACCCAGATTGGCTATAATTCCGATCATCCGATGGCCCAAGGGGAAGTCGGCAAGGTGGGAGTAGCGATTGATTCCCTGGAAGACATGGAGACGCTTTTGGACGGGCTGCCTCTGGACAAAGTCAGCACCTCGATGACGATTAATGCTCCGGCTGCCATACTATTGGCCATGTACGCCGCTGTGGCCGAAAAGCAGGGGGTTGACTTGACCCAATTATCAGGCACGATTCAGAATGACATTCTCAAAGAATACATGGCTCGAGGCACTTATATCTTTCCTCCGGCTCCCTCGATGCGCTTGATTACGGATACGTTCCAGTATTGTTCAGAGCACCTTCCCAATTGGAATACGATCAGCATCAGCGGGTATCATATCCGGGAGGCGGGTTCGACAGCGGTTCAGGAAGTGGCGTTCACCTTAGCCGACGGGATTGCCTATGTGCAAGCAGCCATGGATGTCGGGTTAAAGGTGGATGATTTTGCTCCCCGCCTCTCATTTTTCTTTGGGGCGCACTCCAACTTTTTTGAAGAAGTGGCCAAGTATCGTGTGGCGCGGCGCATCTGGGCCAAAATTATGAGAGAGCATTTCCAGGCGGAGAACCCGCGTTCCTGGATGCTCCGTTTTCATACCCAGACGGCAGGGTGTACCTTAACGGCCCAACAGCCGGAGGCGAACATCATGCGAGTGGCCTTCCAGGCTTTGAGTGCAGTCCTGGGAGGGACCCAGTCTTTGCATACGAATGCCTGGGATGAGGCTTTGGCTTTACCGACAGAGGATTCGGCCTTGCTCGCTTTGCGTACTCAGCAGGTCATTGCCTATGAAATTGGTGTGACGGACACCGTGGATCCCTTAGCAGGTTCCTATTATGTTGAAAAGCTCTCGAATGATTTGGAACAGGGTGTCTGGGCTTACCTGAACCGGATTGAGGAATTAGGGGGTGCCGTCAAGGCGATCGAACAGGGCTTTCAGCAAAAAGAGATACAAGCCAGTGCTTACCGCTATCAGATGGATATCGAGCGACAGGACAAGATCATTGTCGGCGTCAATAAATTCCCAAGAGAAGAAACCCCGCCGCAGGGGCTGTTAAAAGTTAATCCAAGGGTTGAGGAAGAACAAATAAAGAAGCTGGAGAACCTCTATGCCAAGCGGGATCAGACAAAGGTTGAGGCAAGTTTGAAGGGTCTGAAGGCGGCGGCCCAGGGAACCGAGAACGTGATGCCTCATATCCTGGAGGCCGTCAAGGTGTATGCCACCCTGGGAGAGATTTCTGATGCCCTCAGGGAAGTTTTTGGTGAATACAAGCAAGAGCGCGCTTTTTGAAATTTTAGACTTTGAATGACGATTAAATATAGCGCATGCAGTTGAACATCGGGCATCGAACATCGACTATGGGAGGGGTTAGGGGTGGAACAACGAATTCGCGTTTTAGTGGGTAAAGTGGGCTTAGACGGGCATGACCGGGGAGCCAAAGTTATTGCTCAGGCCCTGCGGGATGCAGGGATGGAGGTTATTTATACAGGACTCCGGCAAACTCCGGCTCAAATCGTGGAAGCAGCCCTTCAGGAAGATGTGCAAGTGATCGGGATTAGCATTCTCTCCGGAGCGCATGGCTATTTGCTGCCGAAAATCACGGAATTATTGGCTCAAGAAGGGGCAGAGGATATCCTGGTTATTGCGGGCGGGGTGATTCCGCATGAAGACAAGGAAGCCTTGGCAGCGGCTGGAATCAAGGGGATTTTTAGTCCTGGAACCCCGACAACCGATATTGTCTCCTTTATTCGTGAAGCGGTGTATCCCCGTTAATGATTTGAAGGAAGAGGGTGAAGGGTTGAGTACTTTGATGAAGGTGGATCACATTGGGCTTGCCGTTAGCAATTTAGAGGAGGCACTGGCGCTCTATTCCCGCCTGGGGTTTGCGAGCGGGCATCAGGAGATCGTGCCCGAACAAAAGGTGCGTACGGCAGCACTCGTAATTGGCGAATCCAATTTAGAGTTGCTCGAACCCATGGGAGAGGACAGCCCGGTCGGGAAATTTATAGCTTCTCGCGGGCAGGGAGTTCATCATCTGGCTTTCCAGGTGGATAATATTGAAGAGAAACTTCAGGAGCTACAGGTTGCCGGATTTCGCTTAATCGATCGGAAGCCGCGTCTGGGGGCCGGAGGAGCAAGAGTCGCTTTCCTTCATCCGCAGGGGACCCTGGGTACGTTGATTGAACTCGTTGAGCGCTGAGGGTCTGGGGCTAAAGAAGGGAATGGGGGAGTTTCAGTTGAGCATAGAGGAGAAGCTCGATAAACTGGCTGCTTTGCGAGTTGCGTTTCGACGGGGGGGCGGCGCTGGGCGCATTAAACGGCAGCACGACAACGGCAAGCTGACAGCTCGGGAGCGGATTGAGTTCTTGCTGGACGAGGATAGCTTTGTGGAAACCGATGCCTTTATTAAAGGGGAGACAGGGGATTTCACGAAGCCGGATGTGGAAAACCTGGGAGAAGGGGTCGTGACAGGGTTCGGAACCATCAACGGGCGGCTTGTCTATCTTTTTTCCCAGGATTTTACGGTCTTTGGTGGGGCCTTGGGAGAGTTGCACTCCAAAAAGATCTGCAAAGTCATGGATCTGGCGGTGAGAAACGGTGCCCCCTTTATTGGGCTCAATGACTCCGGCGGGGCAAGAATCCAGGAAGGGGTGAATGCCCTTTCGGCTTATGGAGATATTTTTTACCGCAATACCCTCGCGTCAGGGGTCATTCCGCAAATCTCGGTCATTATGGGGCCCTGTGCAGGTGGGGCAGTGTATTCCCCCGCGATTACCGATTTTGTCTTCATGGTCGATCAGACGAGCCAAATGTTTATTACGGGTCCGCAAGTGATTAAATCCGTGACTGGGGAGGATGTGACGACAGAGGAACTCGGTGGAGCCATGGCCCATAATCGCGTCAGTGGAGTGGCACACTTCATGGGATATTCCGAGCCGGAAACCCTGGAGCTGGTGCGCCATCTGCTAACATTCCTACCGCAAAACAATATGGAAGAGACGCCTCTTGTGGAGACAATGCCCACGACGGCCAACGGAGATGCACTCCTCAATGTCGTTCCCCTGGAACCGACCAAACAATACGATGTTCGGGATGTGATCCGGCTTATCGTGGACGGAGGGGATATCTTTGAGGTCCATTCCGTGTTCGCAGAAAATGTGCTGACTTGTTTCGCCCGTTTAGAGGGGATTTCCGTGGGAATTGTGGCTAATCAGCCCCGCTATTTAGCCGGATGCCTGGATATTGACGGGTCAGACAAGATTTCGCGCTTTGTGCGTTTTTGTGATTGCTTTAATATTCCTCTGATAACGTTTGTCGATGTTCCGGGATTTCTGCCCGGAACGGATCAAGAATATCGCGGGATCATTCGTCATGGTGCTAAAATCCTTTACGCTTATTCTGAGGCGACGGTTCCTAAACTCACGATCATTTTGCGTAAGGCTTATGGTGGCGCTTATGTGGCGATGTGCAGCCGGTCTCTGGGGGCGGATGTGGCCTTGGCATGGCCGACTGCTGAAATTGCCGTGATGGGTCCGGACGGTGCGGCCAACATCATTTTTCGGGATGAAATCAAGAATGCCGAGGATCCAGTGGCTGTCATGCGCCAGCGTACGGATGAGTACCGGGAGAAATTTGCCAACCCTTATGTGGCAGCGGCTAAAGGGATGATCGATGATGTCATTGACCCACGGGATACCCGTCGCCGTTTGATTCAAAGTCTGCATATGCTGCATCTCAAGCGAGACACGCGGCCGCGCAAAAAGCATGGCAATATTCCGTTTTAGGAGATGAGCGTCGTGTTTAAGAAGATTTTAGTGGGAAACCGGGGCGAGATCGCGGTGCGAGTCATCCGAACCTGCCAGGAGATGGGGATTAAGACAGTAGCCGTATATTCAGAGGTGGATGCGAATGCCCTGCATGTGCAACTAGCGGATGAGACCGTGAAAACTCCTTCTGTGCGTGGGTATTTGGATATGGAGTTTATCCTGGATGCGGCTAGGAAAACCGGAGCCGAGGCCATTCATCCGGGTTACGGTTTTCTCTCGGAAAACCCTGTGTTCGCGGCAAAATGCGCGGAGGCAGGGCTGGTATTCATTGGGCCGGATGCGCGCGCGATTGAACTCATGGGAGATAAAGCGCGAGCCCGGGATACGATGCTCTCAGCCGGTGTGCCGGTGACTCCGGGAACGGATGGAGTGATCGACACGCCTAAAGAAGCCCTGGAGATTGCCCGGCGGATTGGCTTCCCGGTCTTGGTGAAAGCGGTGGCCGGCGGCGGGGGAAGGGGCATGCGACTGGCCCATAATGAAGAGGAACTCTTAGCAGGGCTGGAAAGTGCCCGCTCTGAGGCTAAGTCTTCCTTCGGCAATTCAGATGTCTATTTAGAGAAGTACCTGCAAGGTTGCCGCCATGTCGAGATCCAGATCCTGGCGGATCAGTATGGACAAGTGGTCTACCTGGGTGAGCGGGATTGCTCGATCCAGCGCCGCAACCAAAAGTTAATTGAAGAATCTCCATCTCCCGCCGTCAGCCGGGAATTGTGGCAGCGCATGGGCAAGGTCGCCGTAGCGGCGGCCAAAGCAGTGAATTACCGAGGGGCCGGAACCTTGGAGTTTCTCCTCGATCAAGAGGGACAGTTCTATTTTATGGAGATGAATACCAGGATTCAGGTGGAGCACCCTGTGACCGAGTTTGTTTCGGGGCTGGATCTGATCAGGGAACAGATCCGGATCGCGGCGGGTGAGCCTTTGGGATATGATCAGTCTCACATTCGAGTAACGGGGTGGGCCTTGGAGTGCCGGATCAATGCCGAAGACCCGCAGACCTTCCTCCCGTCACCCGGGCAGGTCAACTTTTATCGTTCACCGGGAGGGTTTGGGGTGCGCGTGGATAGTGCTCTCTATCCCGGCTATACCATATCCCCATTTTATGATTCCATGATTGCCAAGTTGATCGTGCAGGCGCCAAGCCGTGAGGAAGCGGTCAAGCGTATGGTCAGAGCGCTGAGCGAGTTTGAAATCCAGGGAGTAAAGACGACGATTCCCTTTCACCTCAGGGTGATGGCTCATCCGGATTTTCAAGCGGGCCATTTCAATACAAGCTTTATTCAGGATAAACTCACCCCGCTTTCGTCGGCGGAGGCTCATGAGAAGAAGGAAGATCAAGAGAAGGAGAAAAAGAACCACATCGTTAAGCCGGCAGAAGCATTGGGAGATCCTCCTGAGGCTGAGCATGAAACGGCAGCCGCAAAGGCAAAAGAGTATGGAGACTGTATCGCACCGGAAATTGTAGCCGTTATCAGCGGAGCCTTAGCTGCGATGGGGCAAGCTAAGGGTGAGAATTATCAAATCCTCAGTATCCATGCTTCCGGTCGCGGTTGTTCTCCTTGGAAGCTGGCCGGATTGTATGAACGCATGGGTCGGGTTTAATATCCGGCAAGGAATGAGAGTACATCCGCAAGGAAGGACCATGCAAGCGATATTTGGGGTTATGATTGGGAAAAGGACGGGTGGTAAGGGATGAGTAAAGTGAAGAAGTTTATCATTAAAGTGAACGGGCAGGATTATGAGGTGGAGGTACAGGAAGTGACCGCGGACAAACCCCGAAGGCCTGCGCCTACCCCCGCTCCGGCTCACGCTAAACACGCCTCTGCAAGTGGCAGCGGAGCCATCACGGCTCCTATGCCCGGAGTGGTCACGGCGGTGAAAGTACAAGTTGGGGATGCGGTCGAATCCGGGCAAATTGTTCTTACCTTAGAGGCCATGAAAATGGAAAATGAGATTCCGGCTGGGAAGAATGGGGTCGTCCGTGAAGTCAATGTTCAAGCCGGACAAAACGTCTCAGCCGGGGAGCTGCTCGTCGTGGTTGAATAAGATTTTAGATTGAGTAGGGATGCCGGAAGCGAAGCATGATTTGTAGACGATTGAGTGACTAAATGGTATAATATAAGTAACCAATGCTTTAGGGATGAGGTGCTGTGATGAGTCCTACTGTCAACAACTTGTTCAGGATAATGCTGATATAATGCTGAAAGAATGGAGGGAGTTCCATGCTTAGTACTACATTAAAAGATCATTTCAATCGTCCAACTGAACCAACCAAAATTAGAAAAGTGACCGTGGAATCATCTGTGTTAGTTGTCTTTTTATCGGATGGGCGAGTTATATATACTCCTTTGGATTGGTTTCCCATTTTAAAGGCTGCTAATCATACGTTGCGGGAAAAGTTCAGATTAACACCAAGGGGAATCCATTGGGACGATCTAGATGAAGATATTCCGATTGAAACCTTTTTGGACGATTATAGATAGATTAGCACTTGGGGTCGTGGCGAGTTGCAGTTATGCTCCCTGTTTAAAGGGAAATAATCAGATAAAGTTAGATTGAGGAGGGATGCCGGAAGCGAAGCATGATTTGTAGACGATTGAGTGACTAAATGGTATAATATTAGTAACCAATACTTTAGAGATGAGGTGCTGTTGTGAATTTTTATACCGTAAGAGATCTGAGAACTCAACCGAGACAAATCTGGGAGAAACTTTCTGAAGTTCATGAGTTGATTATCACCAATAATGGCCGGCCAAGCGCCTTAATGATAGAAATTGATGATGAAAACATGGAAGATATTTTAGCTAGCGTCAGGCAGTCGATGGCTATGCGGGCAACGAATAAATTGCGCCTTAGTTCTGTGATGAATGGGAACTCACGTATGACAGAAGAAGAGATCGAGGCTGAAATTGCTGAGGCTCGTAAACGATGATTAAAGCTGTATTAGATACGAACATTCTCGTATCTGCATTTTTGTCTCCTTCAGGTGCTCCGACAAAGGCTTTTGACCATGTTTTAAATGGCAATGTGACGATGTGTTTCGATAGCAACATTATGGCGGAGTACAGAGAAATATTGAATCGCCCTAAATTCAAGTTTAACCCTAAGCATGTTGAGCAAGTGCTCGATTTCATAATGCAAGCAGGTATTTCGATTGTTCCAAAACCCCTGAACATAGACTTTATAGATGAAGATGATAAAATCTTCTATGAAGTGGCGGTACACGTCAAAGGACATTTGGTGACGGGGAATGAAAAACATTACCCCAAGGAACTCAATGTGGTAACGGCTGCGGAGTTTTTAGAAATCGTTGAGAATCAGAAATTCAGGTGAAATTGCACGTTTATGTAGATTCTATTGCCATTTTGCGCGTGGATGGGTCCCTTTTGAACCCAGAAACCTTCCGGTTAAGCAATTGAGCGAACCTGAGTGTCCATCAATCCATAAATTGAAGCAGATAGGTGGGTTGAGGAGGCTTTTTCGTGCGGGTATATGTTTTTGGCCTGGGACACATCGGGTTAGCCACAGCCACTTGGATCGCCATGCATGATTATCAGGTGATGGGAATTGATATCAATCCTAACGTAATTACGGCAATACTCGATGGTACGGTGACCATCGAGGAATATTATCAGGGAGAACACATCGCCCACTTAGCTCAAAGTCAAATCAGGCAAAAGAAGCTTAGTGTAACGGCTGAGTTTATCCGTGTGGATAGGGTTCCTTCGATTTTTATGGTAGCCGTAGGCATTGCTGACAAAGAGGACGGAGGGCAAGATCTTTCACCGCTGATCTCGGTGTTGGAAACGATCGCTCCTTACCTTGTGTCCGGGGATTTGTTGGTTTTGCGAACAACCCTGATTCCCGGTACCATCGACCAATTTATCATCCCTTGGTTAAGAACGCTTAAGGTTACGATGCGTTTAGCCTATTGCCCGGAAACGATCATGGAAACCCGGGCATTTGAGGAATTGGAAAACAACCCCTTGATTCTGGCCGGAATCGATGCAGAGAGCGTAAGTGCTGCAGAAGCTTTCTTGCGCTCGTTATCACAGGCTCCCGTGTACAGAGCTTCGAATATGAGAACAGCGGAGACGGTAAAAGTCATTCAAAACATTCAGCGAGACGTAAATATCGCCCTGATTAACGAAATTGGCGAAGCGGCCCTCCAACTCGATGTCGATATTTACGAACTTATCGCTTTAGCCAACACTCATCCCAGAGTCACGCTGCTAAAACCAGGTCCGGGAGTTGGCGGATATTGTTTACCAAACGCCTATGGCTATCTGCGCCAAGGCATTGATGCGGGAAAATGCCCTTTGCCCCTCATGAGTTTGGCTAGAAAACAGAATGCAGCGAGACCCCGGAAAGCATTTCCATTGTGTAAGAAAGAGCCAGGAGATTACCATCATGCGGATTAAAGGACCACCTGTAAATAGTCTTTTGGTCGAAGATGGGTTAGACATCGCCAAGGAATACTACTTAGCAATAACTATTGATCAGCTTCACGGTTGTCCTTTGGCCATGGCAAGTGCTGCTGTGGGAATGGATTTTGAAGGAATAGCTAAGGGGTCCCCGCAGCAAATCATCAAGGAAGAGGTAATACCTGCATTAGTTGCCTTTGTTCGTTGACGAAGCGGTGGCTAAGGTTGTGGCTCTAGCCAACGGGGAGGGGGCATAGCAATGGCGGTTATCATTAATGACAAGCCAAAAATCCTGGTTCAAGGGATGACCTGACTGGGTCCCCGCGTTACCCGGGGTAAAATCATGAGAGAACGTTTTCAGGCGGAGAACCCGCGTTCCTGGATGCTCCGTTTTCATACCCAGACGGCAGGGTGTACCTTAACGGCCCAACAGCCGGAAGCGAACATCATGCGCGTGGCCTTCCAGGCTTTGAGTGCCGTTCTGGGAGGGACCCAGTCTCTGCATACGAATGCCTGGGATGAGGCTTTGGCTTTACCGACGGAGGATTCGGCCTTGCTCGCGTTGCGTACCCAGCAGGTAATTGCCCATGAAATCGGTGTGACGGACACGGTGGATCCCTTAGCGGGCTCCTATAATGTTGAAAAGCTAACGAATAATTTGGAACAGGGTGTCTGGGCTTACCTGGAACCAAATTGAGGAACTTGGGGGCGCTGCTTATCAAATCCTCAGTATTCATGCTTCCGGCCGTGGTTGTTCTCCTTGGAAGATGGCCGGGTTGTATGAACGCATGGGTCGGGTTTAATATGGCTTGCGAGGAATGACCGTACAAGCGTTATCAGGGTTACGCTCGGATAAGGATGGGTGGTAAGGGATGAGTAAAGTGAAGAAGAATTGCGCCTTAGTTCTGTGATGAATGGGAACTCACGTATGCCACCCTTTTTCCCAAAAGGTATATTGTGTACGCTGTGTACATAATATATAATTGGGGGGTGAAAGCTATGACTTTACCAAAGGAGGGTTTGATTATGCGTGGAGTGATTAATGCCACAGATGTAAGGAAAGAATGGGGCAATTTTATCGATAGTGTAACTCGTTTTAAGCCATCGGTGATAAAAAGAAATAGAGATTATATGGCAGCTATGTCTCTAGAACAGTTAGATTTTGTTTTAACACCGTATCGTTTTACTTTAGAGTACGAAAAAGAGGCCGATGGCAGTTTCAGTGGTTCGTTAAATGAGTTGGACTTATTGGCTAATGCTCCCAGTTTGGAGGAGTTAAAAACAGAGATCATTCAAGAATTAGTTGAATATGCTCATGAGTATATGAATGAATTCGGAAAATATTATAATGCTTCCAATAGAAAACTTCATTTTCCCTATGTTATGCGAGTGGTTATTCAGAAAGATGAGGAAGCAATAAGGGATTTTATAGATGCCTAGTTGGAGAGAATTAAAACGGTTTTGTGAACGGGATGGATGGGAGCTGTTTAAGGACACTGACCATTATTTCTACAGGAAAGTTATGCCTGATGGGAGTTTGAAACGTACAAAGGTGTCCAAAGGCACAGGCGAAATTCCTAAGCGGTTGTGGAAGGACATTTTAAAAAAGCAATTGCAGGTGGGCGAAGTCTATTTCAATAAAATGCTTTGATGGCCGGGCAGTGGGCGAACAACCCTGATTCCCGGTACCATCGACCAATTTATCATCCCTTGGTTAGGAACGCTTAAGGTTGCGATACGTTTAGCATATTGTCCTGAAACGATTATGGAGACCCGAGCATTTGAGGAATTGGAAAATAACCCCTTGATTCTGGCCGGAATGGATGCAGAGAGCGTAAATGCTGCTCGCGGACATTGCGATTCCGTTACCACCAAAGATTATCCATTTGGTCAAATAGACGGGTACCCAACCTGATGTCTATAACTAACCTCGCGAAATCGCGGGGTTAGTTAGTGTGTAGTGCAAACTTGTGCCCACAAACCCTTGGTATTGCTGAGGTGCTGTCAACCCTGAGCTTAAGAGATACTGATGTCTAGGTTTTAATCGACATGGAAACGTGGCGCCTCCAGCTTTGCTAGACTTTACCCCCCAGCGGGTTCGCTTTGTATAGCGTAATACAAGGTCGCATGCATCGAGCACGGCGCGGAGGCGAGGGGGGGAGGGATTCTATCTAACTTTATTTACAATATGTGTGACAAACCCTATAGACATATCATAGTATGTACTATACTTTAAAGCTAATGAGGGTTTTCCAAATGGCACATGTTGATAACGAAGTTTGTTACCCTTGTTTTTTACCAGGTTTCAAAATAATTTTAGGGGGAGTAAATAATGGCTTATTTAGGTTTCGATATTTGCTCATATCCAAGCGATAGTGCAATGCAAGCATGGTGGTCCGGAACTCCATTCTATTTCTGCGGATTTTATTTGGGCGGGCCAAGATATGCTTGTGGAAATCCATCACCTTGGCTTAACAAAAGAACTTATCTTAAAAACTTGGGGTATGGATTTTTAGTATTATATGTAGGATATCAAGCTGGTGATACTAGCTATTTAACCTCGGCTCAAGGTATAGCAGATGCTAAAGATGCGGTTGCTAAGGCTCAACAGGCTGGATTCCCGACTGGAACTATAATTTATCTTGATGTTGAGCAAGGTGGACTCTTGAATCCAAGCTTCTTAACTTATATTGATGCTTGGATTAATGAAATTAACAACAACTCAAGTTATCGACCTGGTGTATACTGCTCATATTCCCAAACGGCAGATCAAATTAACAATTCTATTCATGTAAATTGCCAGTTTGCAATTTACAATATTAATATACCTCCGTCGCCTGGTTGCACAACTCCTTCGCCTGCTCCAGATCCCACGAATAGTGGTGTTGTGTATGCTTTAGACTGGCAGTATGCTCAAAACTGTTTAAAAACTTATAATGGGGTACAATTGACAGTTGATCTTAATACTGCTACAACATTAAACCCATCTAATGGTTAAAAAACTAATAAGGGGAGTTCTTAAAATGAGAACTTCCCTTATTAGTTAGCCAACATTAATCTGGATTTCGGTCCAATTAGTTCCGCCATCGGTTGTTTTAAATATCCCTTGTCCTATTGCCCATCCTACTTGACTATTAATAAAATTTAGTTGATAGATATTTCCCGAAGTAATTTTATCCGATAACTTCGACCATGTTTTCCCGTAATCATTACTCCTATATAAAACTTTCCCATTAGAAACCCAACAATAATTAGAAATAGCGAAAAAACAATTTGCGTTAATATCGATTGGCGTTGTGGCAATCCAAGATTCCCCCCCATTTTTGGTTGTATACAAAATAGTAAGAGAATTATTTGGGCCGTCATAATTCACAGGAAAATAGCCGATATTTTTATCAACAAAGATAGGATGGTTGGTTGTGGCAAAAGATCCTTCAATGTTAGCGTCTTTTTGAAAACCTTCGGTTTGCCAAAATTGACCGCCATCCTTGCTAAGGTAATAAAGGGCTTTTCCGGTGGGCTGCTGGCCGGTTACCCAACCAACAGAATTATTTTTAAAATAGATGCCATTTTTCGGTCCAATGGTAGGTATATTGGAGGAGATTGCTACCCATGTTTTCCCGCCATCGTCTGTTCTATATATATCCACAGGATTATATCCAGCTGCAGATCCTTTCAATCCTAATAACCAACCATTATTTTCGTCATTAAAATAAATTTGTGGGTTGATAGGGGCTTGAATCTTGGATTTTGTCCAACTGGAGCCGCCGTTCGTCGTTTTAAATATAGTTATAAAGGAGTCATTTTTATTACGTCCGGCTACCCATCCTATATCTTTATTTAGAAAAAAAGAAGAAAGATCTGTAGTTGTCGAAAGATCTACAGGAGTAACATTATTCCAGTATGTTCCGCCATTACTAGTTTTTAATACTAAGGCATTACTTAATGCCCATCCACTATTATCAATCATTTTAATATTCGAAAAGTCTATAATGGGAAGCGTTGAGGATGAATTTGGTGAACTTGATATTTGATTTTGAAAACATCCTGATAAATTTAGGAGAATTAGAATAAGGACTAAGATGAAAACCGGTTTTTTCATTTCATTGTAACCTCCAATCGTGCGCACGTTGTACGCTTCATATATATTTCCTAGAAATCATCGCTCCTGCATTGCGATGTAAGACAACCGACTAACCTCATGCGAAAGCCTCTGGGGAACAACAGCATGTCGGTAAAGTCAGGATTAGACAGCAACTGCTGTCGAGTAGCCTGGCGAGTCAGGCCATATATGGTAAAGCCTGTGGGCTGAATCCGGGTCTGTGGCTTTGGTACGCTGCCGGACGTAAACACCGGTGTCAATGGGTATACCCAATATAGACAGGATTGGGTATACCCATTGACGTGCCTGCGGTAAGCAGGGTAACGACCAACCGGATACCTACGTATGGAGACACTATGTG
>JAJZPA010000087.1 GCA_021811425.1 Bacillota bacterium
CTCACTTACAAAGAAATGCCGGACTTAAGCCATTATGATTTCGCCGGTTTCGCGACATATACTGATTGGGGAGATCCGCCCCTATTTGTAAAGCTGGTTATAGATAAGCTTCCTATGCAAAAGGGTAAACCGGCTTTTCTGTTTAATACTTGTGCAGCACTGAGTGGGAAAACCTTAAAGACTTTAAAAACATGGGTCAATCAAAAGGGTTTTAAGGTGGTTTCAGCATTCACCTTAAAGGCGCCTGAAAGTTATCCGCCTCTTGTAATAAAAGGCCTAACAGGGAAAAATAATCCGTCCGAACGAGACATGATACGATTAATTAATTTTATAAACGAACTGAGCTCCTTTTTCTCATCTTCAGGTCACCGGGGTTTAGGAGACTTAAAAGATACTAACGTTAAGATCGGGATAATTAATACATTATCTCCTCGGTATTCACGAAATAAATCAAAATTGCAAATGGGAAATAAATATGTTGATCAAGGTTTATGTACCCAGTGTGGTGTCTGCTTCAGAGGTTGCCCTAATGAGGCTATAAGTATAAATAGTGGTGTGAATTTTGACGAAGACAAATGTTACGGGTGCTGGTCTTGTTTTAATCACTGTCCTCAAAAGGCCATTTATACTGAAAAAATCAAAGGGATCGGGCAATACAGCATTTTGGAAAATTACAGTCAAAAGTTGATGAGCTGATTATTTTAGACTAAAAACCAGCTTAATGAAACCGCCCCGATAAATAGGGCGGTTTTTTGTTCTCGCTTAGGAAAGTATAGATTTTCATACCTGTTGATAACTTGATAAAATAGAAGTGGGCTCATTATGGGACGGACCCTTTAACATGTCCAAAATGCGGAACAGAAATGATAATGAACGGTGTAGTGTTCAAAAAATATGGAAGTATGTTAGACCGGTTAAAACGAAGGATGGACGAAGCGTATGAAAAGGAAGAAAAAAGACTCATCGAAGAGTATGAGTCCCAATTCCCAGGGGGAAGTGTACCTATGCACAGGTTGTGGGAAGAAAGAGATGATACCCGAAGATGTTCTTGAATACTTTGATCTTGTGAATCCAAGAAATCCATCCACTGGTCCTCATGACTTTTCGTGTGAAACGTGTGGTGCAGAAATGTATCCGGAATGGTGGTTAAAGAAACAAGAGCGCGTGCCCGAGTAGGGCACGCTTTTTTTATCCTGTCAGAAAGTATAAGTCTGTGGAGGATAAGAAAACTTGCGTCGTCGCCGTCGTCAAAGACTCGGCGCCAGCCGAGTTTTCTTTATTGTGCTGATTTTTTCCAGGGTCCGGTTAGAATAAAGCGTTTTCACTGGAACATATCTTGAACAGAAAGGATGATCTGCAAAGGAGGAATCTCATGCGCAGGCTTGTCATTATACCCGCAAGGCATACACACCGTTTAGCGGTAGTTCTAGTGCTCTCGGTCATGGCAACCCTTATCTTGTCTGTCTTTTGGCAAGGTTCTGCGATCGTAAACAGCCAGCTTAATGTTCTGCATGTCGTGGTTCTCGATCCGGGGCATGGAGGGTATGATCCGGGTGCGATTACAAGACAAGGCGTGTATGAAAAGGAAATCAATCTTCAGATCGCCGCAAGGGTCGAGCGAATGCTGAAGCCGAGCGGGATAAAAGTTTTGTTAACGCGGGATGAAGATGAAGATTATGTTCCTCCGGGAGTTAAGGGAAGAGAGTCTAAGAAGCAAATGGATCTAAATTACCGTATTGCCCTGGCGGCGCAGGCTAGCGCAGACGTTTTTGTCAGCCTCCATGTCAACGCCAACGCTGGAACGCCGAAATCCGGGGCTGAGACATTCTATCATATAAAGTCGGAGAAGGGAAAATACTTAGCAGAAAGGATTCAGGAGGAACTCGTTAAAGTGCCGGGGATGAATCGCCGCGTTGCGAAGCCGGGCGACTTTTATGTTATCAACAACACCGCTATGCCAGCCGTTATCGTCGAATTGGGGTATCTGAACAATACAGCGGAACTAATAAAGCTGAAACAAGTTTCGTATCAAGAGCAGTTAGCACATGCTATCGCGAAAGGGATTGGCAACTACTTTGGTCTTCCTTAATAAATAAGGAGATCAATGGTCAAAAGCTGTATTCATACATAAGGTCAATTAAATAGGGAAATCTAAAGCCAGGAACGCTAATTGCTAGTTTAAGGAGTTGAGGATTAAATGAAGAGGTTTCTGGCTTTTCTTGTTATAGGCAGTATAAGCCTTAGCATGGCTTTAACAGGGTGCAACAATGTGCCTCAGCCGACCCCCCAGCCACCTCAGCAAATGACGGACACCGGTAAACCGCCCGAAGCAGAAGCAACCCGTCAGGATGTCCTAGGGTCTGAGAAGCGGGTTGTGATGGGATTTTACACAGATGCAGAAGGCCCGGTGCCAGGCTCGAAAGACTCTATGGTGAAACATATCAATGCCCTGGATGAGGTTTCTTTCTTCTGGTATACGTTTGATGGAAGCGGGAATGTGAAGAAGACCGGGAAAGTAGACATGGATACCAAAAACCTGGCACAGAAAAATAAGGCGAAAGCCTATGCCTTGGTGCATAATATGGCCGGCGGTGGGTTTGATGCTAACTTGGCGCATCGTGTTATCTCCAATACAACGGCTAGAGCAAACTTCGTGAGCAATCTCGTCAATCTTACGACCCGTGAGGGCTGGGACGGTATCGCTATTGATATTGAAAAGACCCCTCCGGCCGATCGGAACAATTACTCTGCCTTCCTCGATGAGCTGCATAAAGCGTTGAAAGCGAAGGACAAAGTTTTGAATGTATCAATTCCAGCGAAATATATCGATTATCCCTCTGACCTCTGGTCCGGTGCTTATGATTATGCAGCCATCGGCAAGGCGGCTGACCAAGTGGTCTTGATGACCTATGATGAGCACGGTTTAGGTACCACGCAAGGGCCGATTGCTTCCCACGACTGGGTTAACAAAGTCATCACTTATGCAGTAGGAAAAATTCCGAAGGAAAAAATCGTGATGGGGCTTCCGGTTTACTCGTTTGACTGGGGTTCCAACAAGCCGACCGTTCCCGCATACCTCTCCTTTGCCCAAAGCATCGACCAAGCCAAAAAACATGGTGTCGATCTGCAGTATAATGACCATGATCAGGTTCCCCATTATCAGTACACTGCTTCAGGCGTTCGCCACGAGGTCTACCTGGAAAACTCAAAGAGCCTGGGGGTTAAATTAGATTACGCCCGCAAACATAAATTACATGGAGTCGCCATCTGGCGGCTGGGGATGGAAGACCCTACGATGTGGGACAATGTCCTCAAAAGCTATGGAACGAACAAGAATAAGCAATAAGACGGGGAATGTGCGCATAACATTGATAATATGCTAAGAAACAGGGTTAAAAGAAATGAACCGGAACTAATCAGTTCCGGTTCATTTCTGTGTGTCCGAGCGGAATTCAGAATAAGAAAACAATGGATTCCGAGTATCTGAATAGTTACCTTCAATGAGCATATAATAACATAACATGACCACATTGACTACGGTGACTATATTAACTTATAATGAAGGCGAAGTGATTTTGATGGAAATTCGAAAGGGGAAGCTAAGAATGGAAGCTATCACTGTACCGAGGTATAATATTAGGGATACTAAAAGATATTATTCAGATCTTAATAATTTGGTATTAAAAGGAATAGAGGTTATTACGTTTAATGCAATCAGCGGGCAAGACCAAGTGTCCCATATTAAGACTTCTTACCTCGATCGACTCTTAAATGAGTTACGGTTCCAACCCATCACTGAGAAAGATGAAGAATTACAGGTTTATACGATAGCCTTACAGGAAATTGACCTTTACGGAGAAGGAGTTTCAGTTGAAGATGCGACTGAGGAGCTAGTAACCAGTATTGTTGAATTCCTAAATATTTATATCCAAAAGTTGGATATGTTTGCGCAAGTGGAGTCTGAATTAAAGCAACTCTATTTATTAAAGCTTTTGAGATGCAATGGAGATCGAGAGAAGATTAAGAAAGCGATTGGTAGGTAGAAAATGCCAATTAGATTTTCGCACGGGGACATTAAACGACTGTTAATTCATTTGAATATGAAAGCTGATAAAGGTTCCAATTTCTTCTATGGCTTAGGAAGGGACGGAATCTGGCGAACATGCAAATTTGATTATCATAAAGACCGGGATATGGTAGCAACGGGAACAGCTAAAGTTATAGCAACTTCCTTAAAATTTAAGACCCTTCAGGATATGAAGGAATTTATTTGAGTTGCCTCTCAGAATATTTGGTGCAGCAATCTATTATCTGTTATTATGGATTAAAAATGGAGGTATCAGCAGCTTTGATACAAGAGTTAATTGTGGTTGAGGGAAAAAATGACGCCCATGTTGTCCGCCGAGCTTTGGGCCCGGTGGATATTATTTGGACAGAAGGATATGGGCTGAGTGAGGATAAACTGAAACTTATTGCAGCAGCGGCTAACCACCAAGGAGTGATCGTGTTCACGGATCCGGACTTTGTGGGCGGTCAGATTCGACAACGAATTAGCCAAAGCGTGCCGTCGGCTAAGCATGTCTACCTTTCCCAGGAAGCGGCCCGCAAAAAAGGGGATATAGGGGTAGAAAATGCAACGCCTGCGGAAATTCAGAGGGCCTTTGCCCATGTTCGAGAGGAGGCCCCATCACCAGTCAAATTTTCAGAAGGTATCCTCGTGGAGGCAGGACTCACGGGGCTTGCAGATTCCGGGGCCAAACGTAAAGCAGTTGGTAGGGCTTTAGGCATTGGGGAGAGCAATGCCAAACAGTTGTTGAAGCGTTTGAATCGATTTGGAATTTCTGAACCAGAGTTTTGGCAGGCCGTGCGGGGAGCTGAGGAATGAGAGAAAATGCTGCGGAGTACACGAAGAGGCTTTTGAAGGGCGGGGCTAAGGCTCAGAAAGCTTTAGGCCAAAATTTCCTGGTGGATGATCGGGTTATTGCTCAGATCGTGGAAGCCAGTGAATTGAGTTCTGAAACTCCGGTCGTTGAAATTGGCCCCGGGCTGGGAGTGTTGACCCGTGCGCTCGCCCAGAAGGTCGACGAACTGTGGGCGATTGAGTTGGATAGGGCTAAAGTGGAACTGCTCAAAAAAGAACTGCGGGATCTGACGGTGGAAATTCTGCACCGCGACGCCTTGAATCTGGATGTGAGGGAACTTTGGGGAGCAAGAAAAGGGTATCTTATCGGGAATCTTCCTTATTACATCACGAGCCCCCTCCTCAATCATTTTCTAGCCCAAGCGTCCTCATTATCGGGCATGACCGTCATGGTGCAAAAGGAAGTCGCTGCACGTATCCTAGCTAAACCAGGCAGCAAGGCCTATGGTATTCTATCGATTGCGATCCAACTGAGTGCCGAGCCGACGAAGGTGTTGGATGTGCAGGCCAGTGCCTTTTGGCCTGCGCCCAAGGTGGACTCTGCGGTGGTCAAACTGAAGGTTCGTCCTTATCCGAACTTTAGCGTCAAACCGGAAGCGTTTTTTCGCATCGTGAAGGGAGCCTTTGCCCAGCGCCGCAAGACTCTGGGGAATACCCTGTCTGCCGCACTCAATCTTCCCAAAGCGGCTGTCTTCAGTGTTCTGGCTGAAACAGGGGTGTCAGGGGAGAGAAGGGCAGAGACGTTAAGCATTGAAGAGTTCCAAACTTTGACGGAAGCCTTTGCTTGTTATGTACAAGGTAGCGGCTAAAGGATATAACCGATATAACGAGTTGCACGAAGCCTAAAGATTAGAGAGGAAGAGGAGAATGGACCTCGCATTTTTCAGCGCTCTTTTAAGTATCATCATCATCAACATCGTCTTAAGCGGAGACAATGCCGTAGTGATAGCCATGGCGACTCTCAGGTTAGAACCGAAGCAGAGGAAAAAGGCGATATTTTGGGGGACCTTTGGAGCGGTGGGTTTGCGCGTGGCTTTAACGGCGATCGCTGCCGTGCTTTTAACCGTTCCCTATATTCAAGCCGTAGGCGGGCTTTTACTGACTTGGATTGCCGTAAAGCTATTAGCGGAGGATGAGAGCGGGGAGGACAAAGAAGCACCCGGTAGTATGGCGGAAGCGATTAGGACGATCATTATCGCAGATTTCCTCATGAGTTTGGATAATGTTTTAGCGGTGGCTGGAGCTTCGGGCGGCAATCTTCCCCTTTTGATTATCGGTTTGATCTTGAGTATTCCCTTGGTCGTGTGGGGTAGCACGTTTCTCTCTCAGCTTATGCGCAAATGGCCTTGGCTGGTGGGTTTAGGTGCTGGATTGTTGGGCTTTACGGCAGGGGAAATGCTGCTTAAAGAGCCTTATTTAAAATTTCTAACAGAGAATCCGATCTTTGAATATTTAATTCCGGGTTTGTTCGCTGTGGGGGTTATTGGGATAGGCTATTGGAAAGGCAAGAAGAAGGAGAAGAAGGAGGAAGCCGGACGGGATAAGGGGTGAAAGCTAAAAAGAAAATTCGCACAAAGAAGGAATTACTTTATTGATGAAGAATATTATCCAAATGAGACGAAGTCTTATCTAGCAAGATGGAAGGAGTTTCCGAAGTGGATCTATCAGGTTTCCTAAGTGTGATCCAAGTTAAAAGGTTGGAAGTGCAAACAGATCCCCAAGATACATCCTGTTATTCTTATGACGCCTCAAACCTGGAGTCTCTACCCGCAGCGGTCATATTTGTCAAGAATACTCAAGAAGTGAGTACAGTTCTTGAGGCGGCCAATTATTTCAAAATCCCAGTTACACCTCGCGGTGCCGGAACTAGTTTGGCTGGAGGTACAATTGTTGCGCCAGGCGGAGTGGTTCTCAGTTTAACTCAGATGAACAAAATCTTAGAAATTGATGAGGAGAACCTCACGGCAACTGTACAACCTGGAGTCATAACCTTTGATCTTCACAGGGCTGTTGAAAAGCTTGGCCTTTTTTATCCTCCCGATCCGGGAAGCGTCAAAATGTCTACTCTCGGGGGAAATATTGCCGTCAACGCTGGTGGACCTCATTGCTTTAAATACGGAGTTACTAAAGATTATGTACTGGGAATGGAGGTTGTCCAGGCTAATGGCAAGGTTATTCGTTTTGGCGGGAAATACATCAAAAATGTCAGTGGTTTGGACCTGGGAAGTCTTTTTATCGGGTCAGAAGGGATCTTGGGAGTCGTAACGGAAGCCACGCTCCGGCTCATTCCCTTGCCGGAAATCCAACGTACGCTTCTGGCTGTCTACAATGACCTCGATGCGGCTTCGGAAACAGTCTCGGATATTGTTCGAAACAAGATTGTTCCGGCGACGCTGGAACTGATGGATCAAGTATCCATGCAACTCATCGAAAAGGCCAGACCAGCCAATTTACCGCTGGATGCTGCTGCCGGACTACTCATTGCAGTTGACGGCCCAGCGGATCAAGTGGCGAAGGAAATGAAAGTGGTAGAAGCGATCTGTTTACGCAATGGGGCCCGGGAAGTACGGGTAGCCCGTGATGATGCGGAACAGGAAAAATTGTGGGAAGGTCGCCGCAGTGCTAATGGGGCTATGTCACAAAACTGTAAGGCATTTATTGTAGAGGATACCAGTGTTCCCCGCACGATGCTACCAGAAATGGTTCGAAGAATTAAAGAAATTGCCGGGCGCTACAATATTCCGTGTGCTGTACTGGGACACAGTGGTGATGGAAATGTGCACCCTCATTTGCTCTTGCAGGAGCTCACAGAGGATGAGTGGGCACGGGCAGATAAGGCGGTTGATGAAATATTCCGAGCTGCTCTTGATTTGGGAGGCACGTTAACCGGTGAACACGGAATTGGCTTAGTTAAGAAGAAATATCTGAATTGGCAGTTTTCCTCGGATGCTCTTGAGTTGATGCGGCTCCTGAAAGTGACACTGGATCCCAACAATATATTAAATCCTAATGTTTTGTTATAAGGGGGAACCGCCCATGAACTATGCCGAAGAAGCGAGCCGCTGCAGGCGTTGCGGAATGTGTCAAGCGGTTTGTCCCCTCTACCAGTCGGAGAGACAGGAACAGTTTGTGGCGAGAGGCAAGGTGAGATTGACTAAGATTATTGAAGAAGGAGAGCTTAATCCGGGGAAAATTGCCAAGGCTACCTTCTACAATTGCTTAGATTGTCGCGCCTGTATGGAAATCTGTCCCGCGAAAGTTAATGTCAGTCGCCTGGTTAAAAAAATGCGGGAGAAGATTTACGACGCATACGGGGATAGCCTGCTTTTTAACCTCACGTTAGAACACCTTACCCCCTATCCTGAACGCCTTGAGTTAGCCCGCAAATCGCTGCGGGCCTATCAGTCGGCAGGGCTGCCTAATCTTGTGCGTTTGCTGCCCTCCCTCAAACAAAAGGAAGCGATTTTGCCTACTGTGCCCAAACACTCTTTCCGTAAGGAACTGTCTTCCAGGCTCCGGTGCCCAGGTGGGAAAGGGAAAGTAGCGTATTTCATCAGTTGCACTACGGATATCTTGTATCCGCAGGTCGGTCGGGCGGTAATGGATGTCCTGGAAATATGCGGTTTTGAAGTTTACCCTATGGCAGAAGGAACCTGTTGCGCAGTGCCCCAGTTAGGTTATGGGCATGTCAAACGGGCGAAGGCCATGGCTCTGCAAAATATTCGGGCGGTTTCGGACGATATTGATTTTATCGTTAATGATTGTGCTACGTGTGGTTCAGCGTTAAAGGAATACCCGGAACTTTTCGAAGGGACAGAGTTCGAGGAGCTGGCAAGAAATTTTGCCAGGCGGGTCATCGATATTTCTGCTTTTTTGGCGCAATATGCCGATGTTCCTTCGGGTTCAGCTTTGGGTATCAGGGTCACTTACCATGACCCTTGTCATTTAAACAGGGCCCAGAATGTCCAACAAGAACCCCGGCAACTCATTGCGCACAGTGGCAGTCAGTTAATAGAAATGGAAAACTCTGATCGTTGTTGCGGTGGAGCAGGAACGTTCAATCTTACGCATCCTGACCTTTCTCAAAAGCTATTAAAACAGAAAATAACGGCTATTAAAGCGACGGGTGCCGAAGCAGTCGCAACAGGTTGTCCAGCCTGCCGTATGCAGATTAGTGCCGGGCTTAGAACTTATTATAGAGAGATACCTATCTATCATCCAGTCGAATTGTTGGCAATGTCCTTCGCCCAAAGGGAAGGACATGAGGGAGAAAAGACGGGTAAAATTGAAGAGATCACGGAGGGACAAGGATGGAGAAGGAACGATACGTGATAAGGGCTGCCGAACGAACCCTGCAAATCCTTAATTGCTTTCAAGGTGAACGTGAAGAGCTGTCCATTTCTGATATTGCAGGTCTGGTAGGGTTACCCAAGTCAAGCGCACATCGCTTCTTGGTTACCCTGGAACTAAACGGGTTTCTTGAGGTTAACCCTCTCAGCCATAGTTACTGTTTGGGAAGGAAAGTAATCAGTTTGGGAAGTTTAGCAATCAGCAGGGTGAAACTTGCTGAAAAGGGCCAACCGTATTTATTGCAGTTAAGCAAAGTGGTGCAAGCCACTGTTCATATTGTCGTTATAAACCAAGGTGAAGGAATATATATCGGTAAAGTGGAAGACAGAAATTCCAATATCAGTTCTTATGTTAGTTCATATGTAGGCAAAAGAGTGCCTCTTTATTGTACAGCGGTAGGAAAAGTTCTGCTGGGTACGCTGAGTCCGGAGGAAATCGATAATCTCTATCAAAAACAGGGCAAACTAAAGTCCTATACGCGAAATACCATTACCGACTTAAAGCTTCTTAAGGAACACGTCCAAGAAGTTCGGGACAACGGCTATGCGTTTGACAATGAAGAAATAGAAGAGGGCTTGAGATGTATTGCCGCTCCAATCAAAAATCATGAGGGAAGAACCATTGCGGCAATCAGCGTGGCAGGCTTTGCCCAGAAGTTCTCGACAGATCGCCTACCCGAAATAATAGAACAAGTCCAGACTACAGCTGCAAAGATATCCGAAATAGTCGGGTATAATGAAAAAATCACAGTCTAGGGATGAACAGAAGAATTGCAAGGTTGTTAATCGCTGAACCACCTGAATTAAAGGGTAAAATATGAGGTGAAAGATATGGAATTAGGGCTTCAAGGAAAAGTAGTGGTCATCACGGGTGGAACATCTGGTATTGGTAAAGCGGGTGCCCTCGCTTTTGCTGAGGAAGGCTGTCGGGTAGCAGTATGTGGCCAAAACCCTGAAAAACTGGCGAATGTAAAGCGGGAGTTCTCCCAACGGGGGTTCGAATGTATCGCTGAAGCAGTAGATGTAGTAAACCATAATGCTTTATTGCGATTTGCGGGAGATATAGTTAACCAATGGGGCAGGATCGACATCTGGGTAAATAATGCCGGTATCTATCCTAATAAACCTATCATTGCCATGGACGAAGCAGAATGGGATAACGTGATGAACGTTAATCTGAAGTCGGTATTTTTCGGTTGTAAAATTGCTGCCCTGCATATGAAAGATCGGGATGGCGGAGTTATTTTGAATGCCTCATCTTTCACTGCTCTAGTACCATCGGTAGGGAGTGGAGCCTATGGAGCTACAAAAGCGGCAATTCTGAACCTAACTAGGACGTTGGCAGCGGAACTCGCCCCCTCCAAAATTAGAGTCAATGCCTATATCCCAGGCATGATTAGAACTGAGATGACGAAAGAAGTTATTGCCAAGAAAGGACCCCAGTTAACTGAACAAATAGCCTTGAATCGACTGGGCGATCCGGAAGATATAGCGGGTGGGCTAGTTTTCCTGGCCTCGGATGCGGCCCGTTATATGACCGGGACTTATCTTGAAATGAGCGGTGGTAAACTTTGTGTCCAAAATTCCCGTGCTGCTTGGTAATGCTCAATTTCTTTCTGCACTTAAGAACGGCAAAATTGCTAAACCACTTTTAATTACTACCCTGGGTTCTGTAAATTGAGAAAATTAATTAAAAAGTACAATTTACGAACCATAATGAATTGGCTAAATATTCGAATGTTTTGCAGGATTTTTAATAGAAATGCAGAAATAGAACTTAGCAAGAAGTGAGATGCTATCTTACTGACTAGGATGAGAGTCCTTGTACTTGGAGTAGAGATTCGTCCGCAGGAAAACAACTCAAGTGAACTACAGGCAGGGAGGAGGTAGTTGATTAATAGTCTAACGGCTCGACCCAATATTCAATTATTTGAAACAGGAGGTTAATAAGGATGAAGAAGATCTTAACTCTAGCCATTGTCGGATTATTGTCAGTCTCGTTGGTAGGTTGCGGTACGACAAATACTTCCTCAAGTACAGGTTCTCCCAAAGACAGTGGAGCCGCGAAGGGTAATATTCGTATTGGGGTAGTGTCCAGTATGACAGGCTCTGCTGCTCTTGATGGTGAACTGGAGGCTAATGGAGCGAAAATGGCCGCTGAAGAAATTAATGCAGCGGGCGGAATTAATGGTCGTAAGCTTGAGCTGGTTATTGAAGATAGCCAGACAACCAACCCCGGAACCGTAGCGGCTTTTCAGAAAGTGGCCGGTGAAAATGTTGTGGCTATTGTCGGTCCCATATTCAGTACCAATGTCAAAGCCTTGATGCCTTATACGGACAAATATAAGATCCCTGTAGCTATTGGTGGTACAGATCCTACTATTACCAGTGATGCCAATCCGTGGATTTTCCGTTTCCGCCCTTCTGATACCATTTCCACCCAAGTTATGGCTAAGTTCTTACAAGATCAGTACAAAGCCAAGAAAGTGGCGATCTTCAACGCCACGGATGCCTTTGGTGAAGGCGGACGTAAAGGACTAGAAGCCGCATTCAAGACCTTGGGAATAGAAAGCAAGGCTTTTGAATTTACCAGCCATGCCGGGGATTACACTGCGCAGTTAGTCAATATCAAACAGTTCCAACCCGATGCGATCTGCACCTATATCCCATATGTTGAAGATTGCGGTATTTTTCTTAACCAAGCTAAACAAATGGGAATAACTATCCCGATCGTCGGCTCTCCTAGCTTGGTTACCGCTAACAGTGTCGAACTGGCCAAGAAGAACGCCGAAGGAATCTATGGAGTTACCGACTATTTCCCTGAACAAAATGATACAGCCAAAACTTACTTCAAAAACTACAAGACCAAGTACGGTAAAGACCCGGATATCTACTCCTCGTATTCTTATGATGCCGTTCAAGTCATCGCTAAAGTTATTGCCAAAAATGGAGATACTCCGCAGAATATTCAACAAGGACTGAAGAAATTCAGCGGCTGGACCGGTGCTGAGGGCGAGTATGATTTTTCCAGCAATTCCCCTTCAGCTGGAGACGGACTCCATTCCTACTCTGTTGTTACCATTAAGGACGCTAAACAACAATTTGTTAAAGTTGTTACAGTCAAGTAAATTTAAAACTGGGACAGGATGAGTCACCCTCTGCGGTGACTTATCCTGCTCACGAGAGAAGGGGGTATCGTCGTTTTGGCAATAATTATCCAAGTTCTAAGCACCGGATTAGCAGTAGGGAGTATTTACGCCCTGGTAGCTTTAGGCGTTATTGTCATCTACCGGGCGGCAAATGTAGTGAATTTTGCCCAAGGTGATTTTGCCATGGTCGCTGCTTTTGCCTTAGCCATTTCGGCAACGGCTTGGCATCTATCCTATTGGATAGCTTTTTTGTTTGCTATTATTGTCATGGTGATCTTGGGGATTCTTTTTGAACTTGGCGTTTATTATCCTTTAAGGAACCGTTCCTTTCTCCCTGTTATTATCAGTACCATTGGAGCGAGCATTCTTTTTCAAAATCTGGCGCTCTCTCTCTTTGGCC
>JAJZPA010000088.1:0-4438 GCA_021811425.1 Bacillota bacterium
TAGAGATCGAACGGAAATTTCTCATTTTAAAGGATAAACTCCCCCTTCTCCAAGGAGGAGAACATTTGATTCAGGGATACTTACGAGAAGCATCCCCTCAGATCCGTTTCCGGATCATTCGGGACAGTGTCATTATCACCATAAAATCACCGCTCGGGGATGGCACCCGTTTTGAATTCGAGGCGAAGAAAGGTTCGGTGTCAGCGCAAGAACAGGCATCCTTGCAGGAACTGGCCCTTTATCCGCTGATTGAGAAGGTTCGTCATCGTATTCCCTACGCAGGGTTGGTTTGGGAAGTGGATGTCTATCAAGGGGCAAATCTCGGTTTGATGACCGTGGATGTTGAGCTTCCGGCCCTCGATTATCCTTTGGTTTTTCCGCCTTGGGTTGATGCTCAGGCAGAAGTGACTCAGGATCCGCGCTATTTTAATACCCACTTGGCCCAGTATCCTTATGCGACATGGACCGAAGCGGGTTCGAACTCTGAGTTGGCAGAAGGCATAACCCTCTCGTAAAAGAGTTATGATTAGCGAAAAGGGAGTGCCCGGTGGAGCATAAAACTTATTCTTCCCGCTGCTCTTTAAGGGCGCGCCAGATTTTCTCAGGGGATATCGGCAGGCTCTTAATCCTCACTCCGGAGGCATGGTAGATAGCGTTGGCAATGGAACCCATGGTGGGAGTAGTGGCGCCCTCCCCCACTTCTTTGACTCCCCAGGGGGCATTAGGCTCGTAACTATCCACCAGTTCAGAATGGAATTGCGGCATGTCCAGCGCAGTTGGGACACGGTAGTCAGACAGGTTGGCGTTTAGGATTTTCCCGTTTTCATCAAACAGCACTTCCTCCCAGACCGATTCGCCCATACCCATAAAGAAGGCACCGTGCACCTGCGCGTGGAGAAGGGCAGGGTTAATTACCTTGCCGCAGTCATGAACATCCCAGGCTTCGAGAACGTTTACTTCACCGGTCTCTGGATCGACGGCTACTTCTGTCACTTGGGCCGCAAAGCTGTACGCCGGCGAAGTGCCCACGGCAGCACCTTTGAATTTGCCGCCCAGTTTTGGTGGGGTATATGAACCTTTGCCCACCAACGGACCTTTTTTTACAAAGAACTCCCGCGCTACTTCGGCAAAAGTCCGTTGCTGTTCCGGACTCTTTTTAACATAGATTACTTCATCCCTACAGTCAAGTTCTGCTACATTTATCCCTAAGGATGGGGCTGCCAGTTCCAGCAACTGCTTCTTGACATCTTCTCCGGCCTGCTTCACGGCCGCACCGGACATCAGGGTTTGGCGGCTGGCGTAGGCGCCAAAATCATGGGGAGCAGCCTCGGTGTCGGCAGAAACTATGGTCATTTTCTCGAAGGTGTATCCCATTGCTTCGGCAGCCATTTGACAGAGTACTGTGTCGCTGCCCTGCCCGATGTCAACCGCCCCAGTATAGAGAGTAGCGGAACTGCCGTCCTCATTGACTTTAATAATTGCCGCAGCGTGAGGAAGGTTGGTACGGTAGATCGGATAACCGGCGCCGGAGACAAAGGCCCCCAGCCCTATGCCAATCCCCCTGCCTTTGGGCAGGTTATTTCTTTTCTCATCCCAGTTGGAAATTGCACGGGCCTTCTCCACTGCCGCTTCCAGGGCGCAGGAATTCACTTTGAATTCATTGGGGGTGATGGTGCCGGGTTTACGGGCATTGCGCAATCGGAGTTCAATGGGATCAAGCCGCAGATCATGGGCAATATTGTCCATGTGGCTCTCAAAAGCAAACCGGGGTTGGGGATGTCCATGCCCTCGTTGAGCCCCGCAAGCCGGCAGGTTGGTATAAACCCGGTACATGTCAAAACGGTAATTGGCAAAATCATAGGGAATTGTCAGGAGCGCTCCGGCATAATAAGCGCTGGCAACGCCTAGGCTGGTGTAAGCGCCGCCGTCCATCAGGAAATTAGCGTAAACGCCCAAAATTTTGCCGTCTTTGTCCACCCCGGTCTTCAGCTCCATATATTGACGGTGCCGTCCCCTGTTATGGGCAAACATCTCGTGCCGGTCATAAAACATGCGGACCGGTCGCCCGGTAATCTTGGCTAAAGCTGCCCCGGCAAATTCCAAACCGGTCGGTTCCAGTTTGCCGCCAAAGCCGCCGCCAATGTAGGTTTTCAGTACCCGCACATTCCCCATAGGCAGGCCGAACTGGCGGGCGATATAGTACTGGAAGTAGTGAGGGGACTGGGTGCTGGAATAAACAGTAAGCTTATCGCCGTCCCACATGGAGATGGCGGAATGGGGCTCAATCGGGGATTGGTAGGCCCGTTGTCCCACGAAGCGGTCAGTGCGGACATGGAAGCTTTCCGCAAAGGCTTTTTCCACGTTGCCGAAATCCTGGTGAATTTCTGTGTTAATGTTGTGCGGGTATTCGGCATGGAGCCAGGGCGTATCCTCGTCCATGGCTTTCAGAGGGTCGAGCACGGCCGGCAAGACCTCATATTCAACCTTAATGAGTTTCAACGCCTTGTAGACAGTTTCTTCATCCACCGCAGCCACGGCTGCAATTTTGTCACCCACGAACAGGACCTTTTCGATGCAAAAAATATTTTCATCCCAGCGGGCCGGACTGATTCCGTATTTTAAGGACGGAACGTCTTTATGCGTGATCACTGCTTTGACGCCGGGCAGTTTTTCCGCTTCCGACGTATCAATACTGAGGATACGGGCATGGGCATAGGGGCTGGTGAGGATTTTACCTACCAGCATGCCGGGGAAACGCAGATCTCCGGTATACTTGGCTTGCCCGGTCACTTTGACTTTCCCGTCGATCCGGCCCACGCTTTTGCCAATGACATTATAGCCGTCGTTCATGCCGACTCGCCCCCTTCGGGTGGGTTTTCATCGGCCACAGCCAGAATCGCTTTTACAATGTTTACATAGCCCGTGCACCGGCATAAATTGCCGGAAATCGCTTCCCGCACTTCCATCTCAGTGGGATGCGGGTTGTGCGTGAGGAGGGCTTTGCCCGCCAGGATCATGCCCGGGGTGCAATAACCGCACTGGATCGCAGCGTTTGCTATGAATGACTCCTGGAGCCGGTCTAACTTGTCACTTGGGGAGACTCCCTCGATCGTGGTTATCTCATGTCCTTCTGCTTCGACGGCCAGTACCATGCAGGAATTGACCGGTTTGCCGTCGATCAGGACCGTGCAGGAGCCACAGTCCCCCAGTTCACACCCTTTTTTGGTGCCGGTGAAATCGAGCCAATCCCGAAGCACATTTACGAGCAAGGCGTTTCCTTTGACCGCCAAGGTATAGGTATCGCCGTTAACATTCAGGTTAATCAGATAGTGTTTGCTCCCCTGGGAATCCCTTAGAACTTCAGGCATGATTGCACCTCCTAAACGTGTCCTTCTGTGATGGCTTTGTGTAAGGCGCGGCGGGTTAGAATCCGGATCAGATCGCGTCGGTATTCCGCCGAACCGCGGATGCTGTCCCGCGGATTGCTTTCTCGGGCGGCGGCTGCTCCGGCTTGCTCTAATAGGTCCGGTGTGATTTGTTGACCCGTGATAAGGCGTTCAGCTGCCCGGGCCCGCATGGGCACCGGGGCGGCCGCAGCCAGGACGATACGGGCGCTCCGGCAGGTTTCTCCGTCCATTTCTACCGCGACCGCCGCTCCGGCCACGGCCAAGGCCCCGGATTTGCGCAGGCCAAAGCGGATAGAGGTACTACCGGTCGTTTTCTGATCAGGGATTTCTATTTCAGTCAGAATCTCGTCATCCCGTCTTATCGTTTGGTGCACACCCAGGAAAAATTCATCCAGAGGAACCGTACGTTCTCCATCTATATTTACCAATTTCACTTTGGCACCGAGGACCATCAGAATCGGCGGCAGGTCTGCCGAGGGGACGGCATTGACGATATTGCCACCGACGGTGCCAATGTGCCTGATTTGGTTGTTGGCCATGTTGTGGGCAGCCTCGCAGACTGACCGGTATTTCCGGTGCAGGAGGGGGGAGTCAGCCAATTCATTTTGGGTGGTCAAGGCCCCGATGATCACGCCCTGTCCCGGCAGATAGCGGATTCCCTTTAATTCCGACAGTTTCTTAAGGGAAATCACCGCTTCCGGAGCCAGTTCCGTGTGTTTCATTTTGTGCAAAAGATCAGTTCCGCCGGCCAGTATTTTAGCACTGTTACCAAATTCCCGGACCAGTTGACAGGCTTCCACCAGGTCCGGGGGGGCATAATAATCAAAATCCGGCAAATACATGTGATTTCACTCCTCTTCGCTCTACCAATCAAAAATATAGTGTTTAGGTTGCATACAAGGGGCCCACATCAATCCGGAGGCCGATGCGTTCCCGCAAACGTTTGGACAGTTCACTTTCCTCTATAATCAAAAATATCAAATTATTTCAGAAAAGTCGCTAAAGTCTGATTTGAGTACGGTTTTCCCACC
>JAJZPA010000088.1:4448-12721 GCA_021811425.1 Bacillota bacterium
ATCTCTTTTAGTTCCACATCAATCCGGAGGCCGATGCGTTCCCGCAAACGTTTGGACAGTTCACTGACCGTCTGGGTGGCTTTGGCACGATTAGCATAATCTTTGAGCTCAATTTCAACTTTGATCTGATCCATTCCGCCCACAGTGTAGAGAACAATCCGAAATTCTTGGACCTCCGGGAACTCGCGAATAATCGCTTCAATCGAAGGCGGGAAAATGTTGATGCCCCTAATAACCACCATGTCATCGGACCGACCGATAATTCCCCCTGGCAGTAACAAATGGGGATTGCCGCACTGGCATAATTGGTCGCTTTTCAGAACCAGATCATGGGTCAAACCACTTTCCTCTATAATCAAAAATATCAAATTATTTCAGAAAAGTCGCTAAAGTCTGATTTGAGTACGGTTTTCCCACCCTAAACGGTATACCCTGGGGGTTAAACGGTAAGTTTTTGGGATTTTGTTACAGGGAAGAAAAGAAAAAATCCTTCCAAGGCGGCATTGTCTTGTCCACGATATTTGAGGCTATGCCTACAAGACCGATCCGTAATTCGCCGATCTCTTTTACGACATACGACGGATAGACCAGCTTTTTTGTCTCTTTATTGTAAATATTGTTTGCCAGCATGGGATAATTGAGTTCAGCGACCCGTTGATGAAATACCTTTGGGCCATAAGCAAATTCCCAGTGTGCCGTCATGGCATCAAGTCCCAAGGAATTCAAAACAGGGAAGTTTTCATCGATAGGTACAAGACCTCAAAGCAAAGTCTTAATTCTTGGGTCCATTATACTATTAAGTGAGTCTAATTCACTGTCTGAAGTGCTCTCCATTGTGTGGGGGTGTAACTCCCTCAATGGGTTTTTCCTCTCATCCGCCTCCATAAGGTCGTACGGCTAATGCCCAACCGTTTGGCTGCTTCGGTTTTATTACCCTGAACACTTCTTAATACATCCTCGACTTCTTCCTCAGTGTCGCTCAGCACTTTCTCTGAATGCAGCATGAAGAGCAGTGACGCTAACAAAGAAGGAGCATCCGTTCCAGGAGTCAAAAGTACGGAAAACCTCTCGATCAAATTTTTCAGTTCTCTGACATTGCCGGGCCAGCCATAGTCTTGGAAACCCGGTTGTTCAGAAATCTTTTTAATTTCGCTGTCAGGTAAGTCGGACCTCAGTTCCGACAAGAATTTACGCACGAGTAAGGTTATATCGGCTCGTCGCACCCTTAACGGCGGCAACACAAGTGTCAGGATGTTAAGTCGATAATAGAGGTCTTCCCTAAAGGCACCATGCTCTACCATCTGCCATAGGTTCTTATTCGTTGCGGCTATAACCCGAATGTTGACAGGAATGATACGGTCACCGCCAATACGCAGCACCTCATGCTCTTCCAGTACTCTCAGGAGTCTGGACTGAATGGGCAGGGAGATTTCCCCAATTTCGTCCAAGAAAATCGTTCCTGCATGGGCCAGCTCGAACAGTCCCGGTTTACCCCCTTTTTTGGCCCCTGTGAAAGCGCCGTCAGCGTAGCCAAACAGTTCGCTCTCCAAAAGATTCTCTGGCAGTGCCGCACAGTTTATCGCCACAAAAGGTCGCAGTGAACGTGAACTGGCATTGTGAATAGCTTGGGCAAACAGTTCTTTACCCGTACCGGACTCCCCAACAATGAGTACCGTCGAGTTGTTTGGAGCATAGAGTGCTGCCTGTCTCTTAACCTGTAACAAGGGCTCGCTGTTGCCTAGAATATCCGTCAAATGAGCCTTGGCCAAAAAACCTTTTTCGTATAATCTCTTTCTAATCTGCTCTTCAGCTTCCTGAATAGTGCCGATATCTTGAAAGGTGGCAACTGCTCCGGTGACATCTCCGTTGACAATAATAGGAATTCGATTGGTAAGAATTTTGACTTCCCCTATGGCCTGTAGTTTGTTCAGTTCAGCCTGTCCCGTTTTCATCACTTGTGTCAGCCGGGTGGTTGGAAGAAACTGTTCAATATTGTGGCCTAATATCATATGGCTGGAAATACCGGTAATCTTTTCCGCGCTTGGATTAAAAACAGTAACGGCTCCTGACTTATCGGTGGCAATGATACCTCCATAAGCAAAATCCAAAATAGTTCGAAGTTGCTCTGCCTTCTGAGTCTCCAGTTGTTTAGAAAAAGCAATTTGTACGGCCATATCCAGGGCACGCTCAACGCCATCAATAGAGTAGATAAAGATCCCGCGCATACCTTTCTGCCGAGCCGCTTCGAGCACCAAACTGCCACCAATGACTACGTTAATTCTTTCGCTCATTAACGCATCTAGAATCGGCCCGATTTCTTCTGTTTGCGTAAAGATAAATTCTTTTGGAGAGATGGTCAAAAGATCTTTGACTTTTTCCAAGTGTGGGAGTTTACTTTGATAGGTGACGATACCTACTCTATCTGAAAATTCCTGAGCTTTTTTTAAGGCAAAGAGAATATCAAAGCCAGTAATAGTAATTCCAACCATAGGTGTTTTTAAATTCTGGGACAGTAGTTTGGCATTCCCTCCCGAGGACAGAAAGACATCGACGTCATGCCTATCCTCTAATTCTATGGCCTTTTTTAAAGCTTCCTCCAATATAACTCCGTCCGTAATGAGCAATTTAACGGAGGCGGGGAGTTTATTTTGTAGTTCCTTAATGAGGTATCCTAGGTCCCGGTAGCAGAAAACACCGATCGTCGGACACATAGCCTGTACCCCCTCGCTTGGCCAATGGACAATCTGCCAAAGCTAAATCTTATAACTAAGATTGAACAACATGAAACAGTGTGAAACGCATGATGAAACATATGATGAAACAGATTATAAAACATAGGGGCCATCAAGTCAAGTAGGTATATCCTTTGTCTGCATGGCATGGTTCTTGCACACTGTAAAGAAGTTGGACTCAGGGAGGGACTTTAGAGTGAAATTAATACGCAAGAACATTTGGAAGACCGTTTGTAAAGCGGTCTCTTTTTTTTGATCATCCGCCACTTCCCGTACATATCGAACGGCCCTGTTTGGCTCGACTTTACCCCGGCGGGATCTTGTACCGCGAAGCCGGAGGCCTACCACAAATATTGAAAAAAGTCATGCTTCAGCTCTGGAAATTTGTCTGTACTATATTGTTTTCATTATTATTGATATATAATTAAAGTTATATTTTGGAGGGGGCGTCATGGATAAAGAAAAACTTTTCAACAAAGTACCCATCAAGCGTAATCAGGCTATGCTTGATGTGGCTCGAAGCTATGGCCTTTACGAGTATAAAGAAGGTGAATAATCTTGAATGAAAAAGAACGGCTGTTAACAGTATTGAAAGGAGACGGGGTTGACCGGCATCCCGTTATTTGCCTTGGGGGTATGATGAGTGTCTGCGTTACGGAGATATCCGACCTGGTGGGAGGTAACCAGCACTCCGATACAAGAGCCATGGTAAGCGCTGCTCGTAAAATTAATGAGCTCATCGGCTTTGAAAATTTTGGGGTACCTTACTGCCTAACTACTGAAGTGGAAGTCCTGGGTGCCAGTGTTAACCTGGGGGACAACTTTATCGAACCCAGAATCGCTAGGTATAATGACGAGCCCATAGAAGCCATCATGGAAAACTACCGGGTTGACGTTACTACAGGCAGGATGGGGATAGTTTTAGAGGCTATCAGGGAACTTAGGAACAGCCGGGTCCCTGTCATTGGTAATGTTTCAGGTCATATCAGTACAGCTACATCTGTTGTCGATCCTCTGGATATTTTTAAGATGTTAAGGTGGGAACCCTACCGGGCAGTCCGTTTTTTTACCTTTATTAATGAATATCTTGTCAGGTATGCTTTAGAGATGGTCGGGGCGGGGGCTGACGTTATCGCCATATCTGATCCCACTGCCACAGGGGAAATTCTGGGTCCTGCCAATTTCAGGAAGTTTGCGGTTCCTTTCTATCAAGAAATCATTAATGCCCTTCATAAGGAAGGTATACCCGTAATCATCCACATTTGCGGTAATGCCCGCAATCTCGTCGAGTCCCTCAACGAGGTTAAGGCTGATGCTGTAAGCTTTGATTCAATGGTCAACATGAAATTCGCCCGAGAGGGACTGAAGACGGGGCTTATGGGCAATGTTAACACTCAACTTCTGCACACCGGGGAAAAAGCGAAGATTGTGTCCATTACCCGTAATGCCATTCATTCAGAGGTAGATATCGTTGCTCCTGCTTGCGGTCTAAGTATGGCTACTCCTATAAGCAATCTCAAGGCCATGACAGATTACGTGAAAGAAGGTTCATATCATTGAGCATGGTTAAGGTGCATTTTATCCGGAAGGAAATTTCCCTAGAAGTTACCGAGGGGGATAGGCTTTCTAAATGTATAAGGGCGGCGGGCCTAATCCTGGAGACTCCCTGCAATGGCTTAGGTCTTTGCGGCAAATGCCGGGTCAAGGCCTGGGGTGAACTTTACCCCCGGAGAATTTGGAAAGCGGGTTCATCAATGCCCCCGACATCCGTTTGGCCTGTCTGGCCAGGGTAAAGGGTGAAGTTTGGATTGAATCTCCTCAAAAAGGTAACCAGCTAAAGACCATTAACAAAGGTTTTGCTATAGAGGTAGAGGTAGACAGCCAGGTGAAGCAGGTTTTGTTACCTGCTAAATATGCTTGAATAGTCGGTATCGGGGTGGCCAATACGTTTTCCTTATACTTCAAGAGATTTTGGAGGGATGACCATGGACTTTAAATGTTCGGGAGACGATCAGGAACAGATTCAGGAAGAGGTGGTTAGGGAAACGGGCATAACCTTCCCAGGAGTTCACACCGATAAAAACAGCATGGCAACCGTTGCAGGGGCACTAAGGAAACACCGGGGGGATGTCATAGCCAGAGTACCATTCTGCGTTACGGTAGAAGCGGAAGCTTACGGTGCGCACATCAAGCTGGGCGATGCCTTGGCTGGGCCCAGGGTAGAGAGTTACCCCTTTTCAGCAATTGAAGAAATGTCCTGTCTCCAGGGACTGGACATAAACGGAGGTCGCCTTAGGGAAGTCCTGGGTGCAGTGGGAATCCTGGCTGGGGCCGGAGAAAAAGTCTCTCTAAGTGTAGAGGGTCCATTCACAATCATTTCGTCCCTTATAAACCCTATGAATTTTTATAAAGGCTTACGCAAAGACCCCCAGAGAATATGGGAAATCCTGTCTGTTGTTGAAGAGGGTATCATCCGCTATAGTCTTGAGGGTATTAAAAGGGGTGCCTCAATTATTTCCTATGGAGACCCGGCTGGAGCCATGGACATCGTAGGACCCAAGGTTTACCGGGATTATAGTGGCCCCTCAAGCTGGCGAATAATTAAGGGGATAAAAGAAGCAGGTGGGAGAGTGCTTATTCATCTCTGTGGTAAGACCTCAACAGCTCTTGAGAAAATAGAAATGGGCTAGGGTCTTCGGCAGATATTGATTAATAAAAAAAGGCTTAGGGAGGAAAAGTAGTTGGGATACGAGAGAAAAATTCCTGAGGGCTGAGTTAAGCTAAGGAGGAAAGACATAAGAGTAGAGAGGTAAGGCCTTATGAGTTTGTGAAACGGTATGAAACAATATAAAACAGAATATGAAACAGAATATGAAACATAAGATCTCCAAAGTCAAGTAGGCCGTCCTTTTTCTTACCATTCAGAAAGTAATTTCGGGTGGCATAAGTGCAACTCGGCGGCCGCCGTCGCCGACTCAAACAGGACGTTTGAGATTAGAGCGCTGCCATGGATGGCAAAGCGCCGTAAGGCTCGGCGCCAGCCGAGTTTTCTTTAGTGGCATGTTTTTTGCATAATCAGAATAGTAAAAAAACGGATTCATGTAATTAAATGGTGACGAGGAGGCGATTTAAACGGATTGGCCACAAACAGTAGAAGTCATTGAAGTTGGACTCAGGGATGGGCTTCAGGATGAACCGATCATTGTCAGCACGGAAACGAAGCTGGCAGTAGCGGTTTGTTTATCCCAGGCGGGATTTAGCGCGATTCAAGCGACCTCGTTTGTACATCCGAAATGGATCCCGGCTTTGAGCGATGCTGATGCCTTGGCGTTGAGGCTTCCGTCAGTATCCAAGGTGATTTGGAATGCGCTCGTGCCCAATATGCGTGGGTATGAAAGAGCAAAGGAAGCTGGAATTCGTTTTGTCGATCTCGTGGCATCGGCTAGCGAAAGCCACAACAAGGCGAATCTGAACCGGACGACCGAAGAATCCATGCGGGATTTCGAGGCCATTGTGGAACGTGCCCATGTGGATGGCATTCGTGTCCGGGGTGACATAGCCACGGCGTTTGGTTGCCCGTTTGAAATAGCAGTTCCTAGGGAACGGGTCATCTGGCAGGCAGAATGGTATGTCCGTATGGGAGTGGAAGAAATAGGCCTGGCTGATACCATCGGGGTAGCTCAGCCGCGGCAGGTCTATGAGGTTTTCCAGAGTCTGGCTTTGGCTTATCCTGGCCTCAAGCTCTCTGCTCATTTTCATGATCGGAGGGGGTTCGGTTTAGCGAATGTTTTGGCAGCATTGGAAGGCGGAGCCACCGCCTTTGACGCTTCGATCGGCGGTTTAGGAGGTTGTCCCTATGCGCCGGGTGCTCCGGGCAATTTGTCCACTAAACTTTTGGTTGAGTTTTTAGAGGAAATGGGGGTAAAAACCGGGATCAATCTGGAGAAGCTTGAAGAAGCGGAGAAGCTACTATTAAGCGCTGTGCACAAAGTTTGATCGCAGCAGGGGAGGTAGAAGGGAATGGAGAAGGGGCCTTTAGCCGGACTGCGAGTTTTAGAAATGGGTCAGTTGATCGCAGGCCCTCTAGCAGCTCGCATGATGGCTGACTTTGGTGCAGAAGTTATTAAAATCGAACCACGGCAGGGAGACCCGTTACGTACTTGGGGGCTTCCCAGTGAAGCGGGGTCCTTATGGTCCCTGGTCCAGGCGCGTAATAAGAGATGTATTACCTTGGATCTGAAAAAACCCAAAGCGAAGGAGGTAGTGCAGCGCTTAGTGCAAACTTGTGATGTTGTTATAGAGAATTTTCGCCCGGGAAAGCTGGAGGAATGGGGGCTCGGGTATGAGGAGTTAAAGGCTGTTAATCCAAAACTTATCATGGTGCGGATTTCCGGATATGGCCAAACTGGACCCTATCGTGAGCGACCGGGTTTTGGCAACATTGCGGAATCCATGGGCGGGATTCGTTATCTTACCGGATATCCGGATCGTCCACCGGTAAGGGTTGGGCTGGCAATAGGAGATGAAATTGCGGCTCTGCATGCTGTGATTGGCACACTTCTCGCATTGAAAAGATGCGGTAGGACCGGCAAGGGGCAAGTTGTCGATGTGGCCCTTACGGAATCAGTGTTTAACCTGCTGGAAGGGATTTTGCCCGAGTACGGGAAATACGGTGTTATCCGGGAGCGGACAGGGAATATCCTTTCAGTGGCGGCACCATCCAACATGTACTTAAGCAAAGATGATAAGTGGATCGCCATTGGAGCGAACGGGGACGGGATTTTTCGGCGCTTCACAGCGTTGATGGGCAAGTCGGAGCTTGCAACCGACCCGCGTTTTCTGGATAATCCAGCGCGTGTAGCCCATGTCCAAGAGCTCGATGAGATCATCAGCGCCTGGGTAAGGGGTCTGGATGCGCAAGAAACTTTAGTAAAGTTGGAAAAAGCAGGTGTGCCATGCGGACCGGTTTACAGCATTGCCGACATTGTAGCTGATCCTCAGTTTCAAGCGCGCGGGATGATCCGGGAGTTTTTCGATCCTCGGATTGGCAAGATGCTGATGCCAGGGGTTGTACCGATACTGAGTGATACCCCTGGGCAGATTCGTTGGGCAGGGCCGGGGATTGGCGCGGATAACGAGGTTATCTACAAAGAACTATTGGGACTTAGCTCCGAGCAGTATGAGGCGTTTCAAAAAGAGGAGGTGATCTGATGCAGTGACCAGAAAAAGTCGAAGTCAGCGAGATTCGAGCAACATCGTTCATCCGTGCGACCTGGGTCCGTGTTTTGAACAATGCCGATGAAGACGAACCATGTAAAAAAGCTTGCTCCCAAAGTTCGCTGTGTGCTACCATAGTATAGGGTAAAGTGGTAGTATTCTATAAAGAATGCCGCAGCAAGAAGGGAGGAGGAGATAGAGCAAGGGTCTTTGATCGGACTGCGGGTTTTAACGGGAAGTGAGCAAAGTCAAATTTTGGCTAGGGTAACTATTAAAAAATTGAGGAGGAATTATTTATGGATTCTGCTCTAGGACAACAGACTC
>JAJZPA010000089.1 GCA_021811425.1 Bacillota bacterium
ATGTCGAACCTCATTTCTAAACAACAATTTAATCAGGTAAGGCATCTTTTTATATTTATCGAAGTCGTAATATCCACCGGCTTTGTTTTCAAATACAATGTTCTGAAAGAATTCTATCTTCCAACCGGCAGGGTATCGCTCAGCCTTAAATTCAAGATCACCCTTACGTCCATACCAATGATCTTTGGTCAGGATTTTGTAATGTTGTTCAATACGTGGATCGCGGCCAACACGGAAACCTCTGTCTTGCATAAAGTTTAATAGTCTATGAAGAATCGGATAATGAGGTTGGCGCTTGTTCCATCTATCCTTGACCTTATCGTTGTTATACAAATTAATTGAAGCAAAGCCCTGACAGATTTTAAAAGAATAATCCGCAGTAACTCCAGACATTTCTCATCCCTCCTTAATTTTGGGCATAGAAAAGGGCCAACCAAAATCAGCCCTGATCACCACCTCTCTAAATATGACAATCAACAATTGTAAGAGCCCACACGGGATTGGCTTTATCCAAGAAGCATTCTTTGTATTTATCGTCCCACGCCGCTTCCTCATTGGATATAACAGCCCACCAACCCATTTTTCCTTTTTCGTACCATTCTCCATCAGGTGTTACTACTGCAAAAGTGAGAAATCTATACGATTGATTTACGTATTCATCTTTTGTCATTCCTGGTTCGATACCATATTGGATTTTTTTAATAAAATCGTCCTTACCCTGGGCTTCATCCCAATACCGGGCATAATCTTCCTTTTGCCTTTGAGCCATTAGTTCCCATTGAATATCCTTAAACCTCGCGGAATTAACCCATGAATATCCTTCTATTGGCTCGCGACCAGAACAATTCCATGCTTCGGGATAGCCTTTGGTTACAGGACTTTTAATTAAAAGCAAGCCGCCATATCTACCTCCGTCCGTCCACCAATCCCATTTGCTTTTTGGGTTATATGCAGAGTAAACTTCACCGTCAGTGCCAATTTCATCATCATCATAAGAGGTGATTTCTTCAGCATATATTTGTTCATCTGTCCAAGTTAATTTTTTAGGGAATTCATTTTCGATATAATTCAAGTGATTGGGGTTTTTACATTCAGCCCTGTATTTTTCTGGATTTGGCAGATATTCGGCGTAAAGGCCATTCTTGTAATCCTCGATCTCTTTTCGCCCTTTTTCAATTAGTTGAGCTTTGGTATATTTTACATACCTTGGCATATCAACGTTTTCATCATATGGAGCTAGTAGCTCTTCTACTGTTTTACCCCCATCCTTAGTAAATACCGCTACCGCGAAGTGACTCATTTTTTACCCTCCCTTTTAATAGAAAAGGCCGCTTGTTGGGCGGCCCCCTATTGTTCTTTTGGACTTAAAAACTGGACATTCTCTAAAATGACTTCTGTAGACCATCTCTTTTGCCCATCTTGGCCCGTGAACGTGCTGACTTGGATTCTTCCATCTACCCCGGCCATCTTCCCTTTTGAGAGATAATTTGAGACAAGTTCTGCTAATTCTCGATAAGCAACACAGGGGATAAAGTCAGTTTCGCGTTCTCCTTGCGAGTTTTTAAAACTTCGTTCGACAGCAAGGGTGAAGGTCGCAATGGCAACTCCAGACTTTGTATAGCGCAGTTCGGGGTCCTTTGTGAGACGGCCTATTAATACTACTCGGTTCAACATGCTATTCTCACCTTACTCCCCTCATTCCCCATGTCTAAAACATCAATCTGCTGCGGGAACCGGGCTTTCATTCGCGGATCATGACTTATCGCAATGACTCGCATATTTGGGTACCGGCTACTTAAGAGTTCCAGTGCATCGCAGTAAGTTTCGATACCTTCCTCATCGAGGAAGGGGGGCTCATCGACAAACATCATACCCAACTGAATGCCCGCTCTGCGTGCTTTTAGGTCTGCAAGGGCAAATGCATTTGCAAGCGCGGCTTTAACCTTCTGTCCGCCGCTACGGTCCTTGTAGGGGATATTACCACGCCAGTCCATGATCCAAACTTCTAAGGCGTTGACCTCCTTCTTACTGCTCTTCTGTATTCGCTCAGTACGCATTTCCAGCGCCATCTTACCGCCAGTCATTTGCCCCAGGATGTCATTGGACATGGCTGATAGTTCCGGAACCACAGAGCGAACCACGCTGAACGGAATGCCGTCGAATCCGAAGGCCTTAGCAAGTGTCTGATACCATACTAATTCTTTGGCCGTGGGCTCCATTTCATTCGCCAGGTTCCTCCGTTCCTCCTCATCCTTGGCGAGAGCCTCAAGCCTTGCCTTAACCGCTCCTACTGCCGCATGGAATTCGTTCTGACGACTCTGCAACCACTTGAGATCATCACGGTATTTCTGAGCATTCAACTCTGCATCTGAGAGCCCAGCCACTTCTGCCAGAAGTGCTTGCCGTTCTTCCTCTAGCTTTCTGGAATGGTTCTCTTTCACCTCGATATCCCGTTCAATTCCGGCGATTAGGTCTTTTGAAGTTGTGACCATTTGCCTAGCCGCTGGAAGTTCCTCTTTGGCCTTTGTCCATGCTTCGAGTTTTGGGAGACGTTCAATCAATCCGGATAGAGGCTCCAATTCTTTTCGGAGAGTTTCACTGGTAATGTCGATTTCATCCATGCGGCTTCCTAACTCACGGCTACGCTTAACAGCTTGCGCAAAGCTGTCTTTCAGCGAAGTAAGGAGTTCCGCTTTAGTCTCCAGTTGACCGGCTAATTCTGCTTTGGGCCTTAAGGAATTAGCGACTTGTCTCAAATCATAGTGCTTCTGGCTGTCATAACCTAATGCATCACGTTGAGATTGAAAATTAATGGCTCGCTCGGCAAGTGGTTTATGGGCCTCTTTAAGAGCTTCAATTTCTTTTTCCACTTCGGTAATTTTCATCTTGGCTTTCTGTGCATCAGATAGAAAGGCACATTTCGCATTGACCGAATCAATACAGCTTGAGTTATCTAACATGGCCGCTTTGTGGTGTAGTTCTATGAGAAAAGTCTGTTTTGAGTTATATTCATCTGCATTTTTATCCAAGTCTCTTTCAGCATCCATGATAAGACGATAGAGTTCAGCATCTTTAGCTCCAAGTGTTTCCATCTTTTCAAGTTCTGTTATCTTGGCTTGATATTCCACAGCCGCAGAATCTAACTCAGTTTTATTAGCAAAGAGCCGTTCAATAGGTGAAATTTGTTCCTTGAGCTTATTAATTTGTCCCTGAAGGGTTTCGACTTCATCCTGAGTCTTTTTGCGATCTCCCTTCAATTCCAAGAACTTCGGTTCTTTGGTTTTAAGTATGGTTATCTGCTCCTTAACATTTTCGAACTCCAAAGCTTTAGCAAGGATTTTGGTCTCAGAATCAAGCATTTGCTGAGCTCTTGATGCATCCCTTTGCCGTTGTTCAATCTCCCTCCTCCGGCCGGCCACTTCTTCCTCAAGGGCTTTAATCTGCCTGCTAAGTTCGTTGGCCTTTTCGCCCTTGGCCTGAAGCGTCCGGACTAAATCCTCAGCCGTCCGGAGTTCTCGCTCCTTCCCGGCGATATCCTCGGCCACTTGCTTCAAGTCAGACTCATTCACAATCAGGTCAGTCTCAAGCTCCGCCTTTCCTTTCAGCTTCTCGTCCAATTCGGAAAGTTTGGCTTTGGTGATTGCAAGCTGTCGATTAATCTCAGTAACCCGTGCCTTCGCTAGGTCGGTCAATTGCTCGTACACATTCAGTCCGAGAATATTGGCTAAGACCTCCATGCGTTGCTCCTTGTTGGCCTCCATAAACAGTCCATAGGCATCCTGCATGATTAGGGCCGTACACCTGAACGTGGCGCAATCCATCCCCAGCAGGGCAACAATCTTTTCCTGGGTTTGTTTCGCCGTGGTCCCGGAGCGATCTTCCCATTTTCCATTGATGTTTTCGGACAAATTCAGCGTGATTTTCCCGCCGCCTTTGATGCTTCTGGTTCGTACAACCCGCCAATCTGTTTCACCCATTGAGAATTCAAAGGTCATCATCCCATCAGTTTGTCCGTTCGTTATCCATGAGCCGGTTTCACCGGACCGGGGTTCTTCATAGAGGCAGTCAGAGATCGAATCCATGAAGAAGGCAGACTTCCCAATCCCGTTTGGACCGTTGACCGTCGCGAAGAAGATCTTCTGAAAGTCGAATTCCTCTGATTGATAGGACCGATAATTCTTGACCTCAAGTCGTTTGGGCTCAAAGACGCCGTTCAGGGTTCCGGTAGGCATCTTGGCACTTACCGTCGCCACTAGGGGCCTTGCTAGTTCGAATAGGGCTAATGTTTCCTCATCGCTCATTCCTTCCGACTCTACCCAAGCCAGGAGGTTTTCCAAGGGTCCACTGTTCTCGCTCATGTCTTGTTTAACCAGGGCCGTGACGATCTGAGTCGGTTTAATCTCTGAGACGTGAAAGGCACCAGCTTCGTAGAGGGATTTCTCCAGTGCTCTGCGGTTGAGTTGTTTATTGAGTTCGTCGGAGCAGGAATAGTGAATGCGGATGATTTTATCCTTGATATAATCAGGGTTCATGGGCCATTTGCCATTAAGAAATCCTTGAATATCCTCATCATTCCATCGAATTGTCCAGAATTTTCGATGAGGGGTTTTGATAAATTCGGAGCTAAACCAGTTTGGCGCTATCTCGTGCATCCAGAACCCTTTGTCTTGCCCCTCCTCGTTAAAGGTGAGGCCGTTCAGCGCACCTGAGTAATATACTTGCTTGCCCACAACTGGAACCTGCTGCGCCCTGTGGATGTGCCCCAAACAGACAAAATCAAACGGGCTTGCCGCCAAGGCCTCAGCCGGAAGAACTATATCGGATTGGCTAAATACATGCTCACCGTTGTCTAACTCGCATCCGACAACCGTATAATGGCTCATCAGCACCGAGGGAATACTTGCATCTATCTGGGCGCCCAGGCCAAGGACCATGTCACCTAGAAGTTGACTGCACTTTTTGTTTTCTTCCTCCGGGGCCATTCCGGGATACTGCGCTCGGAAGTATCCCTTGTCAAAACCGGGGAGAGTGGCTATTTGAAGGAGCTCGTGTTCAGTGTTAACCGCAAATACTGACGGCTGTATTAATACGTGGAGGTTAGGGATTCTCATCGAGTCAATATTTCCAAAGGCCTTTAAGCTGTCATGATTTGCAGTCCCAAACATCAAGACCGTGGGAGCGATGCCGGCAAGTGCCCGTAGTCGTGCCACTGCTTCATCGATCAAAAATAGCATGTTGTCTCCCCAAAGCTTTGATTTATCGAAGAGATCGCCGGAAATCAGAATTGCGTCCGGTTGTTTCGCTATTGCGCGTTCAACCAAGAAGTCAATACATTTCAGCGTATCAAGTAGCCTTGCGTTGTGGCCGTCGATAGTTGGACCGCTCAGCTCGCCAATATGCCAATCCGCGCTATGGAGTACGTGCATTATCTAGCACCTCCCCGATTCCGTTTCAGCTGACAAGTGGGGCAAAGAACCTTCCCATATTGTCGCTTTGAATAATCCACGATTTTCTCCACCGTCCAACTTCCGGATGCCTCAATGATCCGGGCGCACTCTTCGCACGTTGGAACATTTGCCGATTGTTGCCAGGGAGGCGTGTCGTCATCCGCACCTGGATTTTCGCCCCGATCCCCCTCTTCCGAATAATAATCTTCTGCCGGGTCATCTCCCATGACAATCATTTTACCCTCAACTGCTCCAGAAGGAAGTTGAAGATCGCTGCCTGATACAAGTTGTGGAGTAGAGCCAAACAAAGCGTCATGTCCGGTTGCATATCTCTGGATAAGAGCATGCTTGAGTTCGGGGTCCGTCGTATTCAAGACCACCAAGGCGACAGCGAAAGGCTTGCCCAATTCTTGAGGGGTATACGATCCTTTCAATCCCAATGCGGCCCTAAGCGCACGGAGCAAAGCCTTTGTTTCACACTGGGCAGCCATATGTTCAACTGGAGCTTTACCTTCTCCGCCGTTCTTTGCCACGAATTCCGCTCGGCTGACTTCCTTAGATGCAATGTAGCGCCGATGACCGCCTGATGGCTCGGGGACCAGAATAGACACCTGATAGGCCACATCGTTTTTGGTTTCGCACCCGCCGCACTGAGGGGCCAGTCGAATCTGTTTGGCAATCTCGATGCACCGTTGGCAAGCCTTTGGCATGATGGGTTTTGATTCTTCCATGACTACATTTGAGGCCGTCATAAGTTTAAGGCAGGCTACTTTTGTAAGAGAAAGCCCCCCGGTTTTCTGCTTGTATACTTCCCCATTCCCTTCAACCGGGTCAATACTGACTACGTTGACCATAACCTTATGGAGCGGGCTGAGTTGGGTCAGGGTGGCCGGGAAGAGGCGATTGTACTTCTGCACCGGATAATCATTCAGGCTTGCAACAACCATTTGTTCAGACATTTCACGCCACCTCCTTGATTAGTTCTGTAAGTGCCAGGTTAATCTGCAGTTCTGCCCGGCGATTCGCCAGAGTGGTTCTAGCTCCCTCCAGAACAGCCTCAGCATGCATTACCTTTTCTCGTTCGACTGCTGTATGTTCACGCATCTGAGCTGCCCGTGTTTCGGCGTTCTTACCATCTATTACAACGTCCTCGACCTTCCCCATCAGTAGAGCATCTTCCTTGTCCTGGAGGGCCTTCTTGGCACTCATTAGGGATATGGCCGCACGTCCAGCAGCATTACCGGCATCTTCTATGAGTTTTTTCAAAGCCGTTAATTCGGCAATCAGTTCTTCACGCATTTACACTAACCTCGCTTTCCTTCGATAAAGTTTCTAAGGTTTTTATTAGCTGTTCAAGCTGGATATTCATGAGTTGCTGCAGGAGCAGAATGCGATCTAAGTGGTCATTCATTGCGCTATTGCTCCTTCCGTGATAAAATTGGATCGATGAATTTCACTTACCCCCTGGTCTTGAGCCAGGGTCTTTTTCTCTACGCGATGAGGAATCGATTCGTCCCTATAGAGCTTCCAGTGAAGATCATCCAGTTTTTCGATAGTTTCGATCTTTTCACTGTCAGGTAGGTCTGAGGAAATGATACGTCCGGTGCTGAACCGGAACGCCAAATCCAAGACAGCTCGGCCTCGCTCCCTTATGACTTCTTCATACTTCTGGAGAAAATCTTCTGGATTATCCATTTGGCTCATCTCCTTTCATCTTTCGAACCTTGAGGCTTGGAACACCGGTCCAGTAATCGGTGGACCGTATTCCCCACGTTTTGCAGGCTTTGCGTTTGGCCTGCTGCCCATCTTTGGCTTCGACGATTAATTGCCTGCCACCGGGGGATGTGACTAGGTATCTAAACATCGGCTCACCTCACATTAAAACATCTTCATCATTGTTGAACATCGGGACATCAAATCTCGTAGCGAAATATTCAGCTTCTTTGTTTGCTTCCTGCATGTTGTCTCCAGTAATTTCAACTAAGACTTCCCCATCTTCGGGTTCTTGACTGATGCCGATCCGTTCGCCGTTTTGGGTGTTCACCTTGAGCACGTACATATTCATGGTTGGTCCTCCTTCAAAATCTCTTCCCGTTTGACTCCGAATTCTTGCTCGATTTTCCGTTCGAGCGCCCGGCCTGGACCACGTTGCCCAGCCTCCAGATAGGCCAAGTATCTTTTGCTAATACCTAGTAACCTTGCTGCTTCCCTAGGCTTTAGACCACGTTGGGAATAAGCAGCTTTCAAAGCATTCATGATATCCTCCCTTCTTTGTGTGAACTATTTGTTCACCTGTTACCCTTATTATATGGGAACATTTTGTTCCCGTCAAGTAGAGGGGTGAAAGTATTTTGCTAACCTTGGGACAAAGATTGAAGGAATTACGAGAATCACATGGACTTACCCAAATACAACTGGCCGGAATTATAGGATTAAAAACCAGACGCGCTATTGGTTATGTGGAGGCCGATGAGCGTGGTCTTGATCACTCTCAACTCATCGCGGCTGCCGATTATTTTGGAGTCAGCGTTGACTATCTCGTCGGCCGCACCGATAACCCCCAGAAACTTTAGGCTTCACATAAACCCCAAGCTACTATCATCCCAAAGCTTTCGGATCTCCTTGGTTGTGAGTACGCTGAACATTATCAATGATCTGAATCCCATGCACTCTTGAACGATTTGTTTTTCCCGTTCACTCGCTGTCCCATTGTTGATGTTGAAAAGCTTGGGCCTGATAACGTTGTTGACTTCTTCCAAGAGGACTGTCCTATCGCCTTTTGTTTGGTTACTAATCACCTAATCTTTCCCCCACTGATAAAATAAAGGGCCCACCGTTCGCGTTGGGCTTTTTCTTTTTGTCTGCGCTGGTAATTCTTCACGGCCCAGTGGAGCTTGCGACGGATGTAGTTAAGCATGGGGAATCTCCTCAATTTTGGATTCGTATTTTTCTCCGCAAAATGGACAGAACGAGTGAAGTATAAAAGTATCTTTAGTTGATTCCTTTCCTTTACTGTTTACAGTTTTATACCTGAAAGTGGAGAATGATTTTCCAGATAAGAGTTCATAGTCAATGATATGCCCATCTAAATTATGGGTCTCCTTCATACCTTGGCTTATTTGGTCAGCACATTTACACACATTTAATACCCCCTATTCCTCTTCCGTGATTCAACACATCCATTCCTTCACATTTGAATGCCCACAATGGTAACAGGCATAATGTCCGTTTTCATCCGGATAACACAACTCGTCGCATTGTGAACACGCTACCCAGTGACAGCCGCAATCATCTTTTTCAGAGCCACATCCGGCGCATTTACCGTCTCCATGTCTATCATATTTGCCTGTCCAGCCTTCTTCTTCGGTCCACTTAGCCAATCATTACCCCTTCCTTTCAAACCACTCGGCGATGGTCTTATCACTCACTGCAAACATCAGGCAGGGGATAACCCCGATCCGTCCGTAACATTTGCCGCTGTGAATTCGGTTGCTTCGGCATATGAGGCATTCGGCATTCATCAGCATTGATAGCCCGTATTCGATATAGGCTTGAATCTCCGGAGCTGGCCTCTCGTGGGCGAGAATATCGTTGATAAGTTCAATCCTTTTCTCTTCGGTTAGTTCCGGAAGTTTAACTTTTTCCAACCTTATCCCTCCCTAACCATTCGTCTATAGCCTTGTCATCCATTCCTGAATTTGCCTTCAATTCCTCGCGAGCAGCTTTCAAAAGAGCATGAATTTTAGCACCTAAACTGGGTCTGGTTTTGCTCAACAGAGTAAAGACTGTTGTGTGGCAAGCCTTACAAGTATCGCCGATATTTGGTTGAAATCCTTTGTCTTCACATTCCAAATCCCAATCAAAAAGCCTTTTTTCCTTAGTTGTAAGTTGAAGCGGATAACCGCCAAAATTAACGGTTTGCAAAGTCTTTCCTCCTTTCCTCGATCTGTTGCCGGCGGATATTCCGGATGGCCTCTGGTGGGGTTGTATCGCGAATCCCAAACTCGGTTTTCCAGCTTAACGGTTCCTCTAACCGCCGATTCGCCCGTTGTTTGTCCCTGTTCTTGGGCATAGCTATCCTCCTTCTGCGGGAAACGGTCTTGGCCGACATCCGCTCTTGAAGCCTTATCCCACTTTTCTTATACTCGGACCAACTCCAGGCTTTCTTTGCCGCTTGGCCTTGTGATACGTTAACCAAGGCAAGGAAAACTGAATACTGCGCGCGTGAATACTCCTGAACCATTTGGGAAGGCGCTTGTTCTTCTTGGCCAACATAGCTCGGCGTTGATTACGCCGGGTTTAAATACGCACGCTATTTTTGCGGCGCATATATTGCAGATCTGCATCGAGTTTAAATTTTGCCATTGTATTTCTCCTCTCATTTCGGTTGCTTGTTTTTCAGATTATTCCATCTAATATACTGGAGAGCTAGGGTTAACCTAGCTGGATGGGGGATTAATTACTATAAGTAGTAGGACTCCACGCCTTGATAAACTGAAATGCCCGACTTAGATCCGTTTTTCTTAAATCACGGTAACTTGGGACTCCAAACTGTCTTTTCAATGCTCCGTAAAGTTTTGAGTATAGCGAGTTATCCCCGAGCCTACCTATCTTTGCTTTTACGGCACCTTGAATCTGAGCTTGTTCCCGGGTGGTAATCGTGATCTCGTTGGTAACCTTTTGCTCGAGGCTTGAGAGCGCGAAGGTGTGGTCAATAAGTACAGCTTGGTTTGCCGATTGCGCATCTTTGAGTTCCTTTAATTCTTTTTCCTGTTGGGCCAGAAGTTCTACTGATTTAAGCAGGGCTTCTGTAGGGGTAAGCTGAACCGAATATGAACCGTTCTTGCGGATACTCGGGATAACTTCGTGAGTGATCCAGCGCTTAAATTTCTTGGCTTCAGGTTTGTTAGAAGTTAGCACCAAGGAATATAGCCCCGGTTCATTTATTATCGTGGATTCCTGTAGGCCGCCAGGGGTGTCAATAATACTTACACCCTTTTCATCTTCATCAAGCCTACTTACAGTCATGCGAGAGTTTGAAAGCCCAAGGATTTCGCAAACATCCGAAGCCACAAACCAGGGTTCTCCGTCTTTTGAAACAGTTCTGAGTTGTTTACCTTCGTAATTAAAAAGTGTTGGTAGCATAAGCTCTCCCTTCCAGGTTTTTCTTCCTTTCTGTCGAATTAGGAATTGTCCAGACTCCAAATCGTTCAGAGGGGAGGTGATCGAGTTGAATTCTTTCTACATTTGCCCCAATTGCAAGTCCAGATATAGTATTGGATTTAAAGATTCTTATCCAAGTACCATTACGCATTGTCCAAAGTGTGGGGAAAAGCTAATAAGACATTGTCCAAAGTGTGAAAAACTTATCGCCAAGCAAGAAGAAAACTTTTGTCCGCACTGTGGAACAAAATACGTGGATTAATCCGGGCATTTCTCTCCAGGGCAGCTATTAGGTTGCCCTTCTTTTTTCCAACATACCGGGCATACCACACTTATCTTGGTTCCACATTTTCCACAGAAATTTCTCTCTGCGGGTTTACCACATTTAGGACAAACTCGCTCTTTTAGATTCACTTTTTTCACCTACCATTCTCTTAATAAGATCATACCGATTTTGCCATTTCCACCATTTACCACGACCTGACGGGTAGATGGTAATAGATTGCAATGTTTCGCTAATTTCATGAACTGGGACTATAAAAAGACTTGTTTGGTTCAAAGGACACAGAATTATAAAGTCGCAAGTTTTATCAAATCGTTTACGCACTTTGCCATTGTCTAGCTTGGTAAATTTCTGAGTTTCAAGATCGCTTTCAGTCGAGCTATTTGCTAGGGCAAAAACCCATTTTCCATAACATTGGCTTGCGGTTTTAACATCTACTTTCACAGTTCCATTAATCAATAAATCAAAGGGATAAATTTTGGAAAGCTTGTTCATATTGATTGCGACGAAGTCTTCTTTTTGTAATTCGTAAGTAACAATACCCTCTCCAATTTCACCATTAAATTCCCGGGTGGGAATCTTATAGCGCTTTCGAAAGTGTACCACCGTGGTTCTATCGATCCCGAAGTATTCTGCAATTTTCCGATCGCTAAAACCATCAATCGTATAAAGCTGATAAACGTTGTCATAGTTTAAGACTTTCAGTTATATCACCCCTCTATCTGTGTTTTTACCGATACCTCGTTTTTTTGCGCTATAGTTCACTTGCCTTGTCTTTTCCTGTTTCCATGCCACTATCCAATGTTAATTAAAGCAATCCAGCAAGCCGCGCATAAAGCTCAATACTTTGGGTTAATACATCCTGTAATTGAGCTACGGTCTTGCCGTCTTCTTGATTACTGATGAACTTTTGTAAGGCATCGATTTGATCTGCTAACTTAATTTCGATCCACGTTGCTGGCCGAGCTGACTTCTCCTCTAGCTTTTCTTCGAGTTCGGCCACTTTCTTTTGTAATTCAGCGATACGTTCTTCCATCGTTTTTACCTCGCTTTTCTCTCCATTACCCCTACCGCCGAATAATCCGCAGCAAACCTTTCCCTAATACTTCCCCGACCATAACCGCACCGACATAGATCCCAAGCGCTCCAAGAACAAGATAGACTTCTCTCATCACATGGGCCTCCTCTCATTACGCTATAACCTTCATCCCCTGCCGCCGGTTGTAGTGCTCGGTCAACATCTCCTTTCTGCGCTGGAAGTCCGGCACCGCTAGGATAAGCCCGATGTCGATCCGTTGGAGGGTCTTCACCGCTTCGGCTTGGTCTGGTGCCAGGTAGGGCCGAATGGATGATACCTTTTCGAGATTATGAGCCTCTTTGAAGTGCTTAGCATCCATCCCGAGGACTATGCGGTTGATCATGTCGAGCTCCGAGGAGAAATGGTAGTGCTTCGGTTCCTCGTGGCTGAGCATGATCGCTTGGGTGAATTCGGGGAAATCGGCTTTGGCCTCGGCCAGATTGCGGATGAAGGACTCCATTTCGTTGAAGCGGTTAATATAAGCAACCTTGAAGGCCATTGCCTTCTTACCCGTGAAGCCCATTGCCAAGAGTGTGAATCCGTCTCGGGTGAGAAGATATTCTGGATACTTTCGCCCATTGTCTTTATAAGCATTCGGCATGAAATTGATCTGAGCAAAACCCGTTGGCATCTCCTCAATTTTGAGGAGATCTTGTTTTGCGTTTTCAATATCCCTAAGCACGTTGTCATGCCGTTTATTAAATACTTCTGCCACCTTCCGGCTACTGACAAC
>JAJZPA010000090.1 GCA_021811425.1 Bacillota bacterium
TCCCCGGGACTGGAAAATTGGCATTGCGCCCTTGCCTGTACCCGATGGAATGACGGATAAACATATGAATTGGGCTGCGGCCAATGTTTATTGTATTCCGACAAACAGCCAGCATCCTGACGAAGCTTTTCAACTCTCTTTCGCTTTAGCTACGGATTACACCAACAGCATCGGACAACTTCCTCTATACACGAAGATGGATCGCTCGGGTTATTTCAAGAAACTTGCGGATCAGTTTGCGGGTGAAGGGATTAGTTTAGCGGATATGACTTATGATTGTGGTGGTGATCCGAATTTGGTGAACGTCCCCGAAAAGCCAACCGGATATGGCTTTGCGGCCTTGGAAAACGCGGTGCTCAACGATGCTATGCCCCCTTACCTTATTGGACAGACGAATTTGGATCAGGCGGTTGCCAAAATAAAAGAAGTAACAGATAAGGCGATTCAGGATCAAAAAGGAAAATGATTTAACAAAAGGTAAGGATAGACCTCTTTTTCCGGGGTCTATCCTTACCTCACAACCTTTTCCTGGTCATTTAGGGAAGGAGAGGGATACCGGATGGAACGATTCCCAAGTGATTTCTTGTGGGGAGCAGCAACGGCGGCCTATCAGATTGAAGGTGCGGCTAGGGAAGATGGACGCGGAGAATCGATCTGGGATCGTTTCAGCCATACACCTGGCAAGGTCTACCATGGAGATCACGGAGATATTGCCTGCGATCACTATCACCGCTATCAGGAAGATATTCAATTGCTCAAGCAACTTGGTCTGAAGCATTATCGTCTTTCGATTTCATGGCCGCGGCTTTTCCCGGAGGGCAACGGGAGGCTCAACGCCAAAGGTGTGGCATTTTACGAACGTCTGTTGGATGACCTGATCTGTTCCGGCATCACGCCCATGGTCACGGTATATCACTGGGACTTGCCCCAGGCCTTGGAGGATAGGGGTGGCTGGACGCATCGCGATACAGCTCAACGTTTTGCGGATTATGCGGCGTTTTTGTTTCAACGTTTTGGAGCGATGGTTCCGAAATGGGTTACGCTGAATGAACCATGGTGTTCCGCGGCTCTGGGCTATGGCTTTGGCGTTCAGGCTCCGGGAAAGACGGATTGGCGCCTTGCTTTACAGGCCGGTCATCATCTGCTGTTAGGCCATGGGCTGGCTGTGCAAGCATTTCGCGATTTGGCTCCCTTGGGCCAGATCGGGATTACTCTGAACTTGAGCCCGGTCTACCCGGCAACGCAGCAGTCTGAGGATCAGGAAGCAGCACGGCGCCAAGACGGATTTTTAAACCGCTGGTTTCTCGATCCCCTATTTGGCAAGGGATATCCCCAAGATTTGTTGAGTGAGTTCGCACCGTGGACCAACGATTTGTCCTTTCTTGAGGAACGGGATTTAGCGGTCGTCAGTACCCCTGTCGATTTTCTGGGTATCAATTACTACACGCGTAGTATTGTGCGAGCCGGAAAGCCTGATCAGTTGATGCGTGCCGTAGCCGTACCTGGGCCCGGACCGGTTACTGCGATGGGATGGGAAATCTATCCTGAGGGACTTTATGATCTATTGAGCCGCCTTCAGGCGGATTATCGGGCCCTACCCCTGTATATTACGGAAAATGGGGCGGCTTTTGCCGATACACCGGATGCTGACGGCAGAATTGAGGACACAGACCGCATGGGTTATCTAAGAGTCCATCTGCAGAACGCCTTGCGTTTCATTGAACAAGGAGGACCATTACGCGGGTATTACATTTGGTCGTTCCTGGATAACTTTGAATGGGCGATGGGGTATTCCAAGCGTTTTGGCATAGTATACGTTGATTACCTGTCCCAGCAACGCCGGCCTAAAGCCAGTGCCTTTTGGTACTCTCGGGTGGCAAACAGTGGTGATGTGACGGAACCCTGAGACGGGATGAAGCAACTTAGTTAGAGAGGAGCTAAAGAATTCTATGCGAGTAAGGGCATGGCTATCAAAGCAGCAGCCAACCTTTAAGGGGAGAAGAGCAAAGGAGGAGAGGGAGGCGTATGCCTTTATCTTACCCAGCCTCTTGGGCTTGACGTTTTTTGTTTTTCTACCTCTCTTAATGACATTTCTGATGAGCTTAACCAAGTTTGATTTGGCGAAGCTATCAGGGCATTGGCTAGGGATGGTTAAATACAAGGAGTTTTTTAGCGACCCTGTTTTTAAGGATAGTTTAATCAATACGGTCAAGTATTGTGTCGTCTATGTTCCGTTAACACTGACACTGGGGCTATCCATGGCCATCGTATTAAACTCAAAGCTCTATCTCAAAAGCGTTATCCGTACCTTTTTTATCATCCCGTACGTATCCACCTATATCGCCTCCATCGTCGTTTGGATGATGCTCCTCGATCCGAGTAATGGCCCGCTCAACGCGTTGTTGATGAAGTTTGGTGTGACTCACCCACCTCTGTGGCTGGCCGATCCATTCTGGTCAATGATTGTGTTGGCTGTTATCGGCAGTTGGAAGGACGTAGGATTTCACTTCATCATTTTCCTTGCTGCGTTGCAAACGGTTCCGAAACATTTGTACGAAGCGGCCAGACTCGACGGGGCCGGCAATTGGAAGCAATTTCTGCATATTACCTTGCCGATGATCTCGCCGACGACATTTATGCTTTTGATTATTACGATTAATGGTGGCCTGCAAATGTTTACCCAGTCGTACGTAATGACCCACGGTGGTCCAGGGTATGCGACCATGACTTTGGTTTATTTGATTTTTCGCTCAGCCTTCGAAATGGGGGACTTTTCTTATGCCTCGGCCGTTGGAGTAGTCCTGTTCGTTATTTCCATGCTCATTGTTATAATTCAGTGGAAGCTAAACAAAAAATGGGTGAGCTACGAAAGTTGAGGAGGGAGTTGCTTGAAAGGGCAGAACCTTTGGAACAAGAAAAGAAGTCAACTGGTGGCAACGATACTGGCCTTTGGGGTTGGCTTAATGTTTGCTTATCCCTTGGTCTGGATGTTTATTTCTTCCTTTAAACCGGAAAATGAGATATTTGGTTCATTTCATGTTTTCGGTCAGCATCATCTGAGTCTGGCGAATTACAAGCGCATTTTTGCCAATCCCTTTTACGTCCGGTGGATGATCAATTCAGTGATTGTCGTGATAAGTTCAATTTTTATCAAGTTATTAATCGGCAGCCTGGCTGGTTATGCTTTCGCCCGGATGAGATTTCGGGGCAGGGACTCAATTTTCTTTGTACTAGTCTTAACCATGATGGTTCCCTGGCAAGTCATTTTGTTGCCTCAATATTATATTTTCCAGCAGCTTCATTTAATTAACACTTTGTATGCCGTTATCTTGCCCAATATTTTTGACGCTTTTGCTATTTTCATGATGCGGCAGTTTTTTATCAAGATTCCGTTGGAAATTTCGGAGGCGGCAGTGCTTGACGGGTGCGGGAGTTTTATGACTTTCTACCGGATCGTATTGCCGTTGGCCACACCTGCCTTAACAGCCCTGGGGATTCTTAATTTCTTTTGGATATGGGATCAATACATTCAGCCTATGATCTTTCTTAACAGCACCAAAGTGCTAACTATCCCTGTTGGAGTGTCTCTGCTCCAAGCTCAATACGGTACTTCTTATGGAATGCAGATGGCGGCGGCCAGTCTGGCAGTTCTGCCCGTGCTGGTGGTATTTATTATCCTGCAGCGAAAATTCGTGGAAGGTGTAGCTTTGACAGGTGTCAAGGGATAAATCAGTCGAATGGACAGGAATTTTAAATTATAGGAGAAGATTCATGACAAGCAAAATTTATCGTAGTGTTTTTCGCCAAGAAGAGAGTGTCGTTTTAGAAGATGAATGGCTCAAGGTTACATTAGTACCCGGTATGGGCGGCAAAATTGCATCGCTCATCTTCAAACCCGATGAGAGAGAATTGCTTTGGCAAAATTCCGGGGAAGGATTTATAAAATCTGCCTACGATTCGCCTTTTTTCGCTGGGGATATGAGTGGGATAGATGACATGTTTCCCACCATTGATGAGTGCTTCTATCCGGATGGGCCTTGGAAGGGGACGAGGTTGCCGGATCACGGGGAAGTTTGGGCTTTGCCCTGGGATTGTCACCTTGATCATGATCACAATAAAGTGACTCTATCGGTCTCGGGCGTGAGAGTCCCCTACAAGCTTAGCAAAACTCTCATGCTGAGAGAAGAGAAGCTGGAACTTCGATACGAACTCAAAAACCTGAGTCCATTTAGCTTTAGGTTTATCTGGGCACTTCATCCACTTTTCAAGGTTGATGAGTTTACGCGCATTCTCTTGCCTGAATCCGTGCAGCAAGTCATAAACGTCGGCGGCTCGCCTTCGAGGTTGGGGGCGTACGGGAGTGTGCATTCCTGGCCAATTACCAAAGATAGTTCTGGCGAAGTTTATGATATGAGTAGAATCTTGCAACCGGAGAAGGGAAGTTGTGACAAATACTACGCCATTGGTCCAACTCCAGAGGGCTGGTGCGCTTTGCGTAACGAACGAAGCGGCTTGGAAATTAAGCTTACATTTCCAAGCGAGCAAGTTCCTTATCTAGGTATGTGGGTCAATGAAGGAGCTTATCATGAGCAATACAACGTGGCGCCGGAACCGTGTACAGGTGCTTTTGACAGCGTGGCTACGGCCACGCAATGGGGTGCAGTATCGGTTGTTCCGGGAATGGGCAGTTACGAATGGAGTCTCAGCATTGAGGTGAATCAGCATTGAATGATGATGAATCGGTCAAGAAAGGAGTGCCGGTATGAGCGAATTACGCTATAACCCCCTCTTGGCGGATTGGACAATGGTGGCAGACAACCGGCAGTTCCGTCCAACTCTGCCGCAGGATTTTTGCCCTTTCTGCCCAGGGTCGGGAAGGGTGCCGGAGCACTATGAGGTTCTCAAATATGACAATGATTTCCCGGCTTTGATGCCGGAGCCGCCGGAGCCGAATGTGGAGGGCACGACACTCTACCGGACGGAAAAAGCCTATGGCAAGTGTGAAGTGATTCTTTACTCCCCGGATCACCAGGCGACACTGCCGGAACTCCCAATCGATCATATCATCAAACTGGTGGATTTGTGGACGGAACGCTATTGTGAGTTGAACAAGGATCCGTGCCATCAATACGTCATGATCTTCGAAAACCGAGGGGAAGAAGTGGGGGTGACCATGCCCCACCCGCATGGACAGATCTATGCCTATTCGCAAATGCCGTTGAAGATTAAAATGGAATTGCACAACTGCCAGCACCATTATGAGGAGACGGGGCATTGCCTCCTTTGTGACATGAATCAGGAGGAGGAGGATTTTGGGAAGCGTGTCATCTATGAAAACGAACATTTCTTAGCCTACCTGCCGTTTTTCACGGATTATCCTTTTGGCTTGTTTATCGTCAGCAAAGCACACAAGACGGGCCTGGATGAGTTTACAGCGGCAGAAAAACGGAGTCTTGCCATCAGTCTCAAAGCGATGATCGGGGCGATGGATGCGCTCTTTGAGCAGCCTTTTCCCTATATGATGGTTTTGCATCAACGTCCGGCCCATGGGGAAGAAGCCCGGGCTTATTATCATTTCCACATTGAGTTTTACCCCCCCTTGCGGGAGAAAAACAAAATCAAATATTATGCTTCATCAGAAATGGGGGCTTGGGCCGCCTGCAACACCCAGGCAGTCGAAGCGACTGCGGGACAGTTAAGGCAGGCGTATCAAAAGTATCTTAAAGAAAACTCGACTGGCGCCAAGCCTTGAGGCGAAGGCGGCGACGCAAGTTTTCTTATGCGCCCCCAAAGTTATGCTTTCAAAATAGCCATAAAAGAAGGACGTTAATAATACCATGAACATCGCAGCTAGCTTAAATGACGGATTTCAGGTAACTAAATTAAGAAAAGGATTCCTGCAAGCCTTCGGTTCAAATGGTGAAGGGCCAACCCGGTTTTTCTTCGCGCCGGGCCGGGTAAACCTGATCGGGGAACATACGGATTACACGGGCGGGTTTGTCTTGCCGGCGGCCTTGACCAATGGGACATGGGCCGCTGTGCGTGAACGGGACGACAGGACTGTCAACTTGGCCTCGCACGGCTTTTTACCCCAGGTGGTCTGTGCGCTGGAACAAGAGATCGTCAACCGACCGGAAGACGGTTGGGCCAATTACCCGAAAGGGATCATCAAAGAGTTCCTCGATCATGGTGTGGATATTCCGGGATTTGACATCTTTTTTTACGGAGACATACCCAATGGGGCCGGGCTTTCATCTTCGGCCTCGCTGGAACTGGTGACAGCGGTCGCCCTGAATGCTTTGACGCAGGCCGGACTGGATATGATAACCTTAATCAGGCTGGCTCAACACGTGGAAAATAGTTTTGTCGGGGTCAATTGCGGAATCATGGACCAATTCGCCGTAGGCATGGGGCAGAAAGCAGCGGCCTTGCTGCTTAACTGCGCGACTTTGGCCTATCGGCATATCCCGCTTATTTTAGGCGAATACCGGTTGGTGATTACGAACAGTAACAAACAACGGGACCTCGGCGAATCAAAATATAATAAAAGACGCAGGGAATGTGAAGAAGGATTCCGAATTATTAAAGGATACAGACCTGAGCTGACTTGTCTTGGTGAACTGGGTCTTGCGGAATGGCTGAGCGTCAAAGAGCATCTGTCTTCACCGTTGCCGACGGCACGGATCGAGCATGTTGTCAGGGAGAACGCCAGAGTGCTGGCTTCGGCCAAGGCTTTGGAGAATGGCGATATTCGGACGTTTGGGCAACTGATGCTGGAGTCACACGAGTCTTTGCGGGATCTTTATGAAGTAACCGGGCCGGAGTTAGATGCTCTTTATGCAGCTGCCAGCCAGGCGCCCGGGTGCATTGGTACCCGAATGACCGGAGCGGGTTTTGGCGGGTGTACAGTGAGTTTGATCAAGCAGGATAGGGTTTTTGCATTTCAGCAAACCGTAGCCCGGGACTATCAGGTCCGGACCGGACTGAGGCCCAGCTTTTACCCAGTGAGTGTGGGTGACGGGGCGCGGGAAGTGAACGAGGAGGAATTATGGCGATTCTCGTGACAGGTGGCGCCGGCTATATCGGCAGCCACACAGTAATGGAATTATTAGCGCAGGGGGAAGAAGTGGTTGTTTTGGACAACCTTTCCAAAGGTCACGCCGAGGCGGTTTCTCCGGGACTTCTGGTCCGCGGGGATGTCCAGGACCGGGGACTTCTGCAGCGGCTCTTGCGCCAGTATGAGATCGAGGCGGTTATTCATTTTGCTGCTTATTCCCTGGTTGGGGAGAGTGTGCAGGAACCCCTGAAATACTATGAGAACAATGTGGTAGCGGCACAAAGGCTTTTAACGGTGATGCAGGAGCACGGAATTAAGAAATTTGTGTTATCTTCCACGGCGGCAACCTATGGGGAACCCCGGGGTATTCCGATTCGGGAAACTGATCCGACTCTCCCGACCAACCCCTATGGCGAAACCAAATTGGCCCTTGAAAAAATGCTGCACTGGTGTGATCAGGCTTATGGAATTAAGGCAGTGGCCCTGCGTTATTTCAATGCGGCGGGTGCCCATCCGGACGGAAACATTGGGGAGGATCATCAACCGGAAAGCCATCTGCTTCCGCTGATCTTGCAAGTGGCCCTTGGGCAGAGAGGCGTGATTGCTATCTACGGGGATGATTATGAGACGAAAGACGGTACCTGCATCCGGGATTATATCCATGTCATGGATCTGGCCCAAGCGCATCGTCTGGCCTTAAATTTTCTCCGTGAAAAGGGGACCGGCGGGATTTATAATCTGGGCAACGGTCAGGGCTTTTCGGTGAAAGAAGTGATTGCCAGGGCCCGGGTCATCACCGGACATCCGATTCCCAGCCGGATCAGTGTCCGGCGGGCGGGAGATCCGGCCGTCTTGGTGGCCTCGGCGGCGAAGGCCCAGGCGGAGCTGGGCTGGCAACCGGCATACTCCGGACTGGACGAGATTATCGCCAGTGCCTGGAATTGGCACCGCAAACACCCCAGGGGCTATGCAGACCAGGAAACTCAATCGTGAACCCAGCCCGGATATGGTAAGGAGCGTCGCACTTGTGGTCTGGTGGAGTTTGGTGCTCTATAGTTAAGCTATTTACTCTGGCCTCTGGCTTCCGATCCACTCGGCCACGAGCTGAATTTCTAGTAATGGCCTCGTGGCGTGACCGTCCACCGGACGCTCACGTCTCTGGCCTCTGATTTGGGGAGGATATACCATGGCGTTAGGCACATCTGTGGGCAGTTTCCAGAGAATGAAACTACAAAATAAATCCAACATCTTGAACATGATTCGCCTGCAGGGACCGGTTTCACGGGTGGAGATGGCCAACCTCACAGGGTTGACACCGCCGACGGTTACGAATATCGTGGCGGAATTGTTGGAGTCCAACTTAGTGGTGGAGAGTGAACTAGGGGAGTCAACCGGGGGTCGTAAACCGATCATGTTGCGGTTGAACGCCACAGGGTTTTACGTTCTCGGCGTTTATGCCGGGATAAGCAAGGTCAAGGCGGTCAGTGCCAGTTTGGACGGCACAATCCGGCAGCGGGCGGTTCTCAGAATTCCTAAAGACCCTTCAGCCGAAAAGTTCGTGGGCCTGGTCAAGAATGCCCTGCGTCAGGTCATGGAAGAGACGGGAGCCAACAAGGACAAATATCTGGGGATCGGTGTCGGGATGCACGGTCTGGTTGATACCGAGCAGGGGATATCCATTTTTGCACCGAACCTCAAACTGCACGACATCCCGCTGAAGGCGCTGTTGGAGGAGGAGTTCAATTTACCGGTGGAGATGGAAAACGATGTCAGGGCGCTGGCTTTGGCAGAAAGCTGGTTTGGACAGGGACAAGGGATAGCCAATTTTATCTGTATTAACATAGCCAGCGGACTTGGAGCAGGGATCGTGTTGGACCACAAGCTTTACGAAGGCAGTTCCTTTACCGCCGGAGAAATAGGACATACCACGATCGACATCGACGGTCCCCAGTGCACCTGTGGCAACCATGGCTGCCTGGAAGCACTGGCAGCCGGTCCGGCGATTGCTCAGCGTGCCCGGAACCGGATTCGGCAGGGTCAATCTTCCCTGCTCAAGGCATGGACACACGCTAATCTGGAAGCGATCACGGCGAAAATGGTGCATGAAGCCGCGGAACAGGGGGATGAACTGGCCATTGGAGTGCTGGCAGATACCGGGCGTTATCTGGGTATAGGCATAGCCAATCTGCTGAATACCCTGAATCCATCGCGGATTATTCTTACCGGTGGGGTTTCCCGGGCGGGACAGTTTGTATTGGAACCCCTGAAAGAGACCGTGGCCAGGCGTGCCTTGGAAGCTCCGGCTCGGGCGGTGTCCATTGTAACTTCGCAGATGGGCGAGGATGCCAGCGCTATTGGCGCTTTTACTTTGGTCTTGCGCCGTATTTTTACCCCGTTGGGGGTTAATGAACTTTAAGGACCGGTTAGAGGTGGCGGAGAAACTGGTTTCCGGGCTTACCGGGGCAGGAGTAGCTGAAGACGATATCTACCTTGATCCCTTGATCAAACCGCTGGGGGTTGATTACAACTTCGGCTTGCAGGCCTTGGAAACGACGCGTCTCTTACGCGAAAAATATCCGCAGGTGCATGTGATCTCGGGACTCTCCAATATTTCCTTCGGCCTACCGGAACGGCGGGTGCTCAACCGGGCCTTCATGGTCATGAGTGTGGCCATGGGCATGGATGCCTTTATCCTCGATCCATCACTTTACACGGATGAGGAACAGAAATACAGTGTAACATAGGGGCAGTATCCCGGTAACTCCGGGGTACTGCCCCTAAAGCAGGGAGGCAGCAGTTTAAGCCTTAACAGCAGATCTGAGTATGACAATAGGCTGCTTTTTCATGGGCTTAGGGATAGGAAAAATGTCAAGCACGTCTTATAATAATAAGTATCGCCAAACAGCGGATGATTACCGAAGAAAACGAATCTTAAGTGAGGAGGAGCAAAATGACGACAGGCGTGATTCACTGCGGTGTCTGCGGTTATACGATCACGGTAAAAGCGGACAGTACCAATGGGCAAACCGTCCAATTGGACATCACAAGCGATTGCCCGAACTATCAGAAGATAGCCGCCGAATTAAAGGAAGTGGATGCTTTTCAGGAGTTGTTTCAAAAACTTCATACGGGTACGGTTTATCAGACGTTTGCCAAATACAGCCCTCACCCCAGTTGTCCGGGGCTGTCCGGGATTCTCAAAACGGTGGAAGTAGCGGCAGGTTTGGCGTTGCCCCAAACGGCCAGCATCGAAGTAACGAAAGATTGATTTATTTGTTTTATTAAGCAAGGGAAGTGGAGGAGAAGAAGGACAAGATGGAGCAACACAAAATCACCTTTTTGCCTGACAACATTCAAATAAAAGTTCCTGCGGGAATCAGCATTATGGCGGCAGCAGCCGAAGCCGGCGTGGAGGTGGAAGGCCCCTGTGGCGGCAAAGGTACCTGTGGAAAATGCCGAGTCAAGATTTTGCGTTCAGAAGGGGACGAATGGGTCCGCGCTTGTCAAACACCGGTCAGTGGGGATCTGGTGGTGGAAATTCTCCAAGCAGAGGTATCGCTTTATCGCAAGAGCGCCATTTCGCTTAGCCGGGCCACCGTGGAACCGGATCCCGGCGTCATTAAGGTTTGCCTGCACGTGGAGGCGCCTTCCTTGGAACTTCAGGCGGCCGATGCCGAGCGTTTCTTAACGGCTCTGGGTCGAGACAATGCAACCTTGTCCCTGGAGGCGATGCGCTCCTTGCCGGGAGCGCTGCGGCAAGCCGGCGGGGAAGTCACCGCCGTGCTCAGCGGGACAGAGGTTCTGGTGGTAGAGGCGGGCAATACGCTTGAACGCTTGTACGGCTTGGCCGTAGACATTGGCACGACGACCGTGGTTGCCGCTCTGGTGGATCTGACGAGCGGCGAAACCTTAGCGACCGCTTCGGCGAGCAATACGCAAAATATCTTTGGCGCGGATGTGATTGCCCGGATCGAACATGCTGCAAAGGGGCCTAAGGGCTTAGAACAATTGCAGAGACGGGTCTTGCAGGTGATTAACAAACTGGTCGCTCATCTCAGGGCGGAAACCGGTGTGGATATCCTTGAGATTTACCAGGCCGCCGTCGTGGGCAACACCACCATGAGCCATTTGTTTTTGGCAGTGGATCCCGCTAATCTGGCCCCGTCGCCGTTTGTTCCCGGCTTTTCCCGTTTGACGGAGGTCAAAGCTAAAGAGCTGGGGCTTGCGATTGTCCCGCAGGCACCGGTTTATGTCTTGCCCACGATCGCAGGGTATGTGGGGGCTGACACCGTCGGCGTCATTCTGGCCACAGAACTGGATCATAAACAAGGCGTATACTTAGCGGTCGATATCGGCACCAACGGGGAAATCGTGCTGGCGGCCCACGGCCAGCTTTGGAGCTGTTCCACCGCGGCTGGCCCCGCGTTTGAAGGGGCTCAGATCGAATTTGGCATGCGGGCGGCCAACGGAGCGATTGAAAAGGTGAAGATCACGGAAGAAGGTCTTCAGCTTCAAGTCATTGGCAACACCGAACCGAAAGGCATCTGCGGTTCCGGCCTACTCGATCTGGTGGCCGAACTGGTGCGAACTGGAGTTGTTGACCCCAGTGGGCGGATGCTCAGTGCGGACGAAGGGGACAAGCTGCCTGACACTTTGCGTCGAAGGCTGAGCCGAAATGACTCCGGCAACGGCTTCATTCTGGCCGAAGCCAGTGGCAATCGCCAAGAAGCCGTGGTTATCACGCAAAAAGATGTGCGGGAGTTACAATTAGCCAAAGCTGCGATGCGGGCTGGAATTGACATTCTTCTGACGACCGCCGGGATCAAAGTCCAAGACATCGAGCAGGTTATGCTGGCCGGGGCTTTCGGCAACTATATTGATAAACACAGTGCCTTAGCGATGGGACTCTTGCCTTCCGTACCGGAGGAGAAGATTCAATCTGTGGGCAACGCCGCTGGGGCAGGAGCACAACTGGCACTCATTTCGCAGGGCGTGCGCCAGCGTTCTGTGGCGATTGCGCGTCAGGTGGTGCATGTCGAGCTTTCCAGTCGGAGCGATTTCCAGGATAAGTTTATTGATGCCCTCAGCCTGGGGGAATTGGCCTAAGGCAAGGAAAACTCGAAGTTGGCTTGACTGGTTCGTATCCAAGACAGGCTTATTGCGGAGGGTATTTGGTTCCCCTCTTGCAGGCTATTGGCATGAATTTGCCAATAGCCTTTTAAGGATCCAAGCAGTACGGGATCCGGATGGTGGACAGGGCCGGTATCGGGGGATTCGTTTTGCGGCAGCTTAATTTACGTCTTGCTGGCGGAATATCCTGCGCAGGCTCGTTTAAATGGAAGGGTGACTAATAAACCAGAATATGGTATTATTATCCGTAAGCTAGCTTTAATAACAGCTTCAAGAAAGGGGCTGATTTTATGCCAATACCGGAATCAAATGAGAGATATACCTATGCAGATTACCTAACCTAGCCGGAAGATGAGAGGTGGGAGATCATTGATGAAGTGGCTTAT
>JAJZPA010000091.1 GCA_021811425.1 Bacillota bacterium
GCGATGATCTCCAGTGGAGATCATCGCCGAAGCCGCAACCTGTGAACAATACTGCGGCGGCGTAGGATTGGAACGATCGAACGACGGCAGAAGCCGAGGTTGCACTTATGTCACCACAGAAATATACTTTCTGACTGATCAAAAAAGGAGGGTATCCCCCTCCTTTTGGTTCATCGACGTTCCATTTATGCAACATATATGTTCCATTTATTAACGATAGCGTTACATAACTGATTTATTATTCCTGCAGCTTCCGCCAGAGCGTGGTACGGCTGATTCCTAACCGGCGTGCGGCCTCTGTTTTGTTCCCGTCACACGCTTCAAGAGTTTTCTTAATTAAGCGAATCTCCACAGACTCCAGTTCGTTGTGCAGATCTGCTGCGTCTCCCCGATTCTGCGCAGACTCCCTGCTGCTCTTTTCGCTCCCGCTGACCGTGTCGGCCAGCAGCATCGCCTTTTTCATGTCCTCAGCCGTAATCGTACGCTCCCAAGTCAGCATGACTAAACGCTCCATGGCATTGCGCAATTCGCGGATGTTGCCCGGCCAAGGATAGCCAAGCATCACTTGTTGTGCCTCAGGAGAGAGTCCTCCCACTTTACGCTGCATTTTGAGGCTAAATTCAGCCAAGAAATGGCGGGCGATGAGCAGGATGTCCGCTCCCCGGACAACCAGTGGGGGGATCACCAGGGAGAGCACATTCAAGCGGTAAAATAAATCCTCGCGAAAACTGCCGTCCGCGATCATTTTCTGCAAATCTCGGTGAGTTGCGGCCACCAAGCGAACATCTACCGGCAAAATGCTGTTGTCCCCCAAGCGCATGATTTCTCCTTCTTCCAATACCCTAAGCAGCCTCGCCTGGAGGGAGGGTGTCATCTCCCCCACTTCATCCAGAAAGAGGGTTCCTCCATGTGCCATCTCAAAAACCCCTGCTTTACCGCCCTTACGGGCACCTGTGAAGGCACCCTCAACATACCCAAAGAGTTCGCTTTCCAGCAGGTTCTCAGGCAAGGCCGCACAGTTAATCGCGACAAACGGCCTTTTTTTGCGGGGGCTGACGTTATGAATCGCTTGAGCGAACAGTTCTTTTCCGGTTCCTGTTTTCCCATGCAAAAGCACTGTCGAATCCACCATGGCATATTCGCGAGCGAGCCGAATCACATCCTTAATCGGCTCGCTCTGCCCTAGTATATCATCGAAATGGTGCTTAGCTAGATGCCCGCGGTCAGCCAGGGTTCGCCGCACTTTATGTTCCAGGCGCTGCAGCCTGTCAATGGGCTGAAAAGTGGTCACAACCCCTTCCACCCTGTTATCAACTTTGATGGGGATACGATTGGCCACGACCTTCGCCCCGCCGATTTCCATAATCTCCCCAATTTCGGGGTTTCCCGTCTGGAGGAGGGCCTGGCAGTGAGACTTTGGTAACACTTCGCTCACGAAGCGACCAATCGCCTTTTCAGCAGGCCAGCCGGAGAGTTTCTCCACGACCGGGTTAAAAACACTGATCCGTCCCTTCTCATCTAAGGCGATCACCCCGTCATAGGTAAAATCCAAGATCGCTTTCAGCTGTTCAGTTCGACGTTTTTCCTGTTTGCGCACGTCTAAGACCCTGCTAGCCTCAGCCAGAGCCCGGGCAACAGCCTCTCGGCCGGAACTGATGACAACGCCATGCATGCCCAGCTTGCGTGCTTCGTTGGCCATGGCTACCTTGCCAATGACAACATCGACCCCCGCTTGTTTGAGAAAAACGATCCCTTTGAGGATATCTTCATGTTGGTCGCTCACGATGTACTTGACAAAGCGCTCTCCCATTATGGCTTCAAAACTGTCGACTTCCTGAATAATCTCGTCCACATCGGCAATTCCAATGGTCGAGCCAAGTTCTTTGGCTTGAACATAGGCTTTTAAGATATCAAACCCACCGATGAGAACATCCACAAGGGGAAGGGAAACTTGCGCTTTGCGAATCATCCAAGAGGTCACACCCCGGCTGACCAACACTTGGTATCCCTGTTTTTCCGCCGCCAGTGCGAGCCGTACCCCGTCTTCCATACGCGCAACCTGGACATCAATGCCTGCCTGGCCCCGCGCACTCATACCTTGGGCGCTCCACTCCTTTGCCAACTCCGCCAGTTCCGGCAAGGGGGCAATAAACAAGATTTCCGCCATGTCAGCCCCTGGCTTTGGCAGGTTCCACATTGACCTTGCGCCCTTTAATCATGTTTTGGTGCATAGAATTGAGCACCCTTTGCGCATACTCCTCTGGAACTTCCACAAAGGTAAACCGGTCATAGATATTGATCATCCCGATGATATTTCCAGGAATTCCACTTTCGTCTGCAATCCAGCGCACAATATCCTGAGGCCGAATCTGCTGCATGCGACCGATGCTCATGAACAAGCGCACCATCCCCGGAGTCGCCCCCGTGTTGCCGAAAGCGGCCTCGTCGTCATCACTGTGCTCGTCCGTGATCGGCCCTTCGACCGCATAACGCAAAGCCGCAGCCGCTACATCAATGGAATCATGTTCTTCCATGAGATCCCCAACGATGGTACGGTAAGTCCCCAGATGATCTTTTTGAATATATTTCAGGAGCGTATTTTTAAGGTTTTCCGCTTGCCGTTCACTGATATCAGTCAGAGAGGGAAGCTCCTGCCGCCGGATCCGGGTCTTAATCAACTGTTCGATGAGGCGCAGCTGACGGTATTCTTTCGGAGAAATCAGCGTAATGGCCTGTCCTTTGCGTCCGGCCCGGCCAGTCCGTCCAATGCGGTGGACATAGGCTTCCGGATCCTGGGGAATATCAAAATTGATCACATGCGTGACATTGTCGATATCCAGCCCTCTGGCCGCCACATCGGTGGCAACCAAAATCTCGGTCTTACCGTCACGGAAGCGTTTCATGACCCGGTCCCGCTGTTGCTGGCTTAAATCTCCATGTAAAGCATTTGCAAAGAATCCCCGTGCTTCTAAAGCGGCCACCAATTCATCGACCCCGCGCTTGGTACGGCAAAAGATAATCCCCTGGCCAATATCCTCCATATCGATGATGCGGCATAAAACATCCACCTTGATGTTATCGCGTGTTTCATAAAAAACCTGATCCGTCAGGGGCACTGTCAACTCATCCCGACTGACTGCAATCGTCCGCGGGCTTTTCATATAACGCTGGGCCAACTTGCGGATCTCCATCGGCATCGTAGCGGAGAAGAGCATGACCTGCCGTTCCTCGGGAGGTATCTGTTTTAAAATGCTTTCAATGTCTTCAATGAAGCCCATATCCAACATTTCATCCGCTTCGTCCAAAACGACCATCTTAACATATTGCAGCTTCAGAGTTCCCCGATTCAAGTGATCAAGAAGCCGCCCCGGCGTACCAACCACAACCTGGCAACCATAACGCAGGGCTCGGATCTGGCGGTCAATCGACTGTCCGCCATAAATCGGCAACGGTTTAATATGCCGATACTTGCCAATCTTACCGATCTCCTCCGAGACTTGGACTGCAAGTTCCCGTGTCGGGGTGACCACGAGCGCCTGCACCGCCTGAAACTTAGGATTGGTCTTTTCTGTGATTGGAACGCCGAAAGCCGCCGTCTTCCCTGTTCCCGTCTGGGCCTGACCGATCAAATCAATTCCCTCCATAGCCAAGGGAATAGCCTCCCGTTGAATCGGAGACGGCTCCTCAAAACCCATGTCCGATAATGCCTGCAAAACCTGTTTGCTGAGTTCTATATCTCCAAAAGACTGTAAACGTTCAACCATCATAAAGTAAGTTCTCCTTTCAAATTTTCAATAAATAACGTCGCACCCAATCAAGTGCCGCCTTCACGGTTAACTGGCGCACCGACTCCCGTTCCCCATAGAACTGAAACTTTTGTGCCTGTACTCCTTCCGGCGTAGCCAAGCCGATGTAAACCAAGCCGACGGGCTTTTCCGGCGTACCCCCGTCAGGCCCGGCAATCCCCGTGGTCGCTAAGGCTAGCTTTGCCCCGGTGCGCGTCTGCACCCCTTGGGCCATCGCTTGAGCAACTTCTGCACTCACCGCACCAAGCGAGTCCAGGGTTTTCGCCTCAACTCCGAGCAGGGTTTCTTTGACTGAATTCGCGTAACTTATGACCCCGCCCAGATAAAACGCTGAACTCCCCGGTTCTTGGGTCAGCATGCCCCCAAGTAATCCCCCGGTACACGATTCAGCAGTCGCGATGGTCAGGCCTCTCTGGCGCAGGGCCTTCCCCACGATTCCAACCATCGTATCCCTATCTTTGCCAAAAACCTTATGCCCTAGCCTGGCACGGATATCCTCTTCCGCCTTGTCTAACAGTTTTAGGGCTTGTGTCTCTGCTGAGCTGCGGGCCACTAAGCGGATGTGCATCTCCGAGCGCTTGGCGAGCAAGGCCATACTGGGGTTAGGCTTTTGCATCAGATCCCCCAATACCTCCTCAATCGCTGACTCGCCCATGCCAAAGATCTTGAGAACCCGAACATTCATCCGCTCCGCATCCGGGCCAACCTTTTCCTGCAAAACCGGCCAAACATAGTTCTCGAACATCGGCTGCATCTCAAACGGAGGTCCCGGAAGAATGATAGCCATCTTCCCGTCCTTCTCAATAATGGCCCCCGGCGCAGTCCCGATCGGGTTAGGCAGAATGGCTGCCCCCTTCGGGAGATAAGCCTGCTTTTCATTTCCTGCCGGCATTGGCCCTTTCCGTTTGGCAAAAAACGCTTGGATGTGTTCGAGGCTTGTTTGATCCAGAACCATTTCGAGCCCAAATACCTTAGCAACCAACGCTTTGGTCAAGTCATCCACAGTGGGACCGAGCCCTCCCGTCGTCACTAAAAGGTCGCTCCGTTGCCAAGCGGTGCGCAAAGCATCCTCAATACGCTCAGGATTATCTCCAACCGTCACATGGTAATCCACTTCGATCCCCAGACTGGAGAGTTTGCCTGTTATGTAATGGGCACTCGTATTCAATGTCTGCCCCAGTAAAAGTTCTGTTCCGGTAGCCACGATTTCAGCCTTCATAATATTGTATCACCCTCCGCTCGAATTGCAAATCATTTACCTCTTGAGTTTTTCTCAACCGCATGAAACTTATCCTGCTTTCTGCTCAATAAAAAGAAAAAACGTCTCTTAACACTGGGTTAAGAAACGTTCTTTCGATTCACTACGCTGACGGCTGTAGGTACTCCCGCAAGCTTTCGCCACTGATGGTTTCCTCGGTTCGCAAAATCTCAGCAAGCGTTAGGATAACCTCCCGATGGCGCTGAACCACCTCGCGTGTCTTTGTCTCCAAATGTTCGAAGATTTCCTTGGTCGCCTCATGCCGTTTCTCCGGGCCCAAATTATCTAAATCCACCACCCCAAGCTTGGACATCCCCGAGATGAGCATTTTCTCGGCTAAGTTCAAAGCTTGGCTAAAGTCCCCCGCTGCTCCGGTACTGCGGCTGCCCAATATTTCTTCCTCAGCGGCAGCTCCTGCCAACGCGACCATAATCTGCTCTTCCAGCATGGACTGCGTGTAGAGATAGAGATCATCTTTCGGGTTATGGCGCACATAGCCCAAAGCATTTCCCCTCGAACGCACGGAAATATGGGCAACCGAGTGAGGGCGTACGACTTCGGCCAAAAGGGCATGCCCGCATTCATGTACAGCCACCCGCTCCATTTCTTTCGGGGTCGGCTTGCGGTCGAGTTTTTCCCCCATCATGACCTTGTCAATCGCCTCACGCAGAAAATTCTCCGTAATCTGGGTTTCTCCCGCCCGTAAGGCAAACACCGCAGCTTCGTTCGTCAAACTCTCCAGATGAGCACCGGAAAACCCGAACGTCTCCCGCGCTATCGCTTCTAAGTCAACCTCTGCGGCTAAAGGCTTATTTTTCGTATGGATTTGTAAAATAGCGAGACGCCCCTCTTTGTCAGGCAGATCCACCTTCACCTGGCGATCAAAACGCCCTGGCCTAAGTAGTGCTTCATCCAACGCCTCCGCGCGGTTGGTCGCAGCGACCACTAGGATCGGGGTCTCCTGATCCGTACTCAGCCCATCCATCTCGACCAGGAGCTGATTTAATGTCTGGTCATATTCATGATGGGAAATATTGCTTCCCCGTTTAGCGCCTAGAATATCCATTTCGTCAATAAAAAGAATGGCACTATTTCTCTTTTCCCGCTTAGCGATTTCCCGCGCCCTCCGGAAAAGGGAACGCACGCGTTCCGCTCCGACCCCCGCATACATTTCTACGAACTCGCTTCCTGATGTTGCTAGAAAGGCCGAGTTGGTATAACGTGCTGCTGCCTTGGCTAAAAGGGTCTTGCCGGTGCCCGGAGGTCCCGAGAGTAAGATCCCTTTCAAGGGTCGGATCCCCAGCGCTTTCATTTTGTCGGAATGAAGGAGAAAATCCAAAGCTTCCTGCAGCTCTTTTTTAGCGGCGTTCTGTCCGCCGATATCCGCAAAATCAATGGGCGTAGTGGAAACAACCACACCCTTGCCATTAGTATGGACAAGCTGACGCTGAATCACAAACCGCCACAACAAAAATCCCGCACCGAGTAACATAGCAATCGGCAGGATATTATAGCCCATCACCAGTAAAAAAACAAAAACCCCAACTAAAATACCGAGGCCAATATCTCTCATCATCCTGCTCCCCCTTTCTCCGTCGGGTTTGCCTCGCTGGGCAAGAAAGTCCCAGCCCCATGCCGATCCAGGACACTTACCAATTGATATTTCCCCTGAGTCAGCGTTAGGTAAATCCCATCGCTATCCATACTCAAACCGACATCCGCCCCGGCTTTTTGGCCGATTTCCTGAACACGCACCTGCATCTCGGTGTAGTTTCCACGCGCAATGCCCTCTTGCAAAGCAAACTGCATTTGCTGAAGCACCTGTTCCAAGGTGCTGTTACGCTGATCAAGGAACCGAATTGGGAGCTTGCCCGCTACTTTCGTCAAAGCCTGACTCGTTGTCGCCAGATCCTGAACCCCTGAAGTCACGACATCAAACTCCTGTCGGCCACCCACATCCACGACCCGTACGGAAACCACGCCCGGAATCGCTTGACTTTGCCGAATCAGATTGGCATCGACCCATTTTTTATTATAAATGAGGCGTCCGCTCAACAATAAGCCAAAGACTAGAAGTCCGACCAGGCTGATGACTTTTATCCTCTCTTTGGTCATTGTCCTCCTCCATCTCTTTCTCTTTATCTTTGTTCATTCTCTCTATATTGACATTATAGCATGCAGTATAGCAGAAACCGTACAAGAATCTTTATCCAAAAATACCAAAAAATTTTTTCAGGTATTCAAATAGCGATCAATAAAGAGCCAAATTACTTTGGCTCTTTATTTCTAATTATAGTATTTTGAATTCAGGAGTTGACATTTAGGATTGCCTCTACTGTCTCCTTTTTAGTCAGCCCTATCTTCTCAACAGCTTGCGTGTCTTTACCACGTAATCCGCTCCGGAAATAATCGTAAAGATTAAAGCAATGTAGAGAAATGGCTGTCCAATCGGAATATGGATAAGTGAGAACGGCCAGTCATGCAGAAGAATAGCTGAAATCGCGATCACCTGGGTGACGGTTTTGATCTTGCCGAGCTTACTGGCCGCAATCACGTGCCCATCCGCTGCAGCAATAGCTCTGAGGCCGGTCACCGCAAATTCCCGCCCTAAAATCGTCCAGGCAATCCAGGCCGTAACGTCCCCAAGTTGTACCAACGAAATAAGGGCAGCAGACACGAGGAGTTTATCCGCCAATGGATCCATGAACTTTCCCAAGACCGTAACCTGATGTCTCTTACGGGCGATATAGCCGTCTAACCCATCGGTTGTGGATGCCAAAATAAAGATAATGGCTGCCACAATGTCCTGATGGGGAAAAAGCGTCTGGCCTTTGGGAACCTGCAGCAGAAGAAAGGCCATGAAAATAGGTATTAAAAATATACGCGCCAGTGTTAAACGGTTGGGCAGATTCACAGGACAACCTCTCCTATTAAATCATAGCTATCCGCGTCCCGGATAAGCACTTGAACAAAATCACCAGGATGCATGGGCATCTCTCCAGGCTCGACATAGACCTGGCCGTCAATTTCCGGCGCATCCCCCTCTGAACGACCCAGCCAGCGGCCATCAGGAAGCGCTTCTTCCAGGAGTACGGTGAGGATGCGGCCAAGCCAGCGTTTTTGGCGTCTGGCACTCACGGCTTGCTGAAGCGCCATAGCCCGATCCCTCCGGGCTTCCCGGATGTCCTCTGGCACTTGATCCCGGCGTTTCGCCGCCGGAGTATTCTCCTCTTGAGAGTAAGCAAAAACTCCCAGCCGATCCAATTCAACCGTTTCGATAAAATCCAGGAGTTCTTGAAATTCTGCTTCTGTTTCCCCAGGAAAACCTACAATCATGGACGTCCGTATCCGGATATCCGGCATAGCTTCCCTGAGTTTACAAATCAAATGTTGAGCTGCCTCAGCTGTTCCACGGCGGTTCATGTCTTTAAGAATCCGGGGACTCGCATGCTGCAAAGGCAAATCAACATAGCGACAGACTTTGGGCTCTTCGACCATAGTTTGAATCAGTGCATCGCCAATCAGCTCTGGATAACAGTACATTAAGCGAATCCACTCAATCCCTTCCACTTGGGTCAGCTCGCGTATGAGTCTGCTCAAGCGCAGTTCTCCGTACCGATCCAGCCCATAACGGGTGGTATCTTGAGCGATGAGCAAGATCTCTTTAACTCCTTCGCGGGCCATCTGTCGGACTTCTTCAAGGATGGACTCCTCCGGACGGCTGCGAAAATGACCACGCACCTGGGGAATCACGCAGTACGAACAATGGTTGTCACACCCCTCAGCGACTTTGACATAAGCAGAATACTCAGGGGTGGAGCGAATCCGGGGCATGTTTTCATCATAAAGAAAATCAAGGCTCACTTGCCCGACCGTATTGACCTTTTCCTCCTGAGCCTTGGCAACAACCTCCGCAATGTGGGCTACTCCCCCTGTCCCGATCACACCATCCAGTTCCGGGACTTCCCGCATCAGTTCCTGCCCATAGCGTTCAGCCATACAGCCTGCAGCAATCAGGGTCTGACAAACCCCTTCTTCTTTCTGGCGTGCCATTTGCAAAAGGGTCTCAATAGATTCCTCTTTCGCCGGGTCGATAAAGGTACAGGTATTGACCACGATAATCTCCGCTTCCTCCGGTTTGTCAGTCAATTCATACCCTTTGGCTAAAATCCCGGCCATAATTTCGCTGTCAACTTGATTTTTGGGACAACCCAATGTAACGATTGATAATTTGGTGGCCAATGTTTCACCTCAAATGATCCGTTTATATTCCTAGTATAAACCAACGATTCCACAAGTGTCAAAATGTTCTTGCCTCAAGTCAAATGAAAGCCCCCTTGTAGAAGTGGGCGTCTTGGAAAAGGGTCGCCGGAAGGTTGTTTAGAGAACGAAATCGTGGCAAAATATAGAGAGACGGATTTCGCACTTCATCCCCAAGATAACATCATTTAAATGAGGTGAATCATGTCAACTGTTTACTTAGACCCTATTGATGTCTGCGGCTGTGGAGATGAAGGGTATCTGACTACCCGCACGGTTCCAGTCGATTTAATCCACGGCGTCGGCCAAGTCCATAAGGTGCCTATCTACCATTGCCGCTCCTCTCTCTGTCCTGAATACACTTTGCCGTTAGAAGTATCCCGACGGCTGGATGAACTCGCCGAGGATATGGAGGCCAAACAGCTGCTGGAGACCGACTTTTCTTGGCCTGGTGAGGCAGAGAAAACCCAGCCCCAATCTCAGATTCCCCATATTCAAAGCAAAACAGTGGCCAGCCGCAACTCCCTCGTTCAAGCTTTCACCCTGCAGTTTGCCCATCGGGAATACGAGGATGTGCGCGTCATCTTAGTCGTTCCAGGGGAAGCGGTCTTCTTTCAAAGTACCTCAGATGAGGCTGAATATTATCTGCTTCGCTTTGAACCGGAAGCGCGTCAACAGGGCTTTTGGTTCTCCTTGTCCAAGTTCTATCACGATGATCCTTCACTTGACTTAACCAGCCTCTCGCAAGACGGTTCGGGAGAATATATGAAGGAATTGGGCTTATTAGTCCTCGAAGAAGTGGACGATTCCCTCATTGATGAATTCGGAGAAATTCTCTCATAGTGAATCAAAATCGCCCGACGCTCCCTCAGTGGATCAAGTTCATCCCTTTATGTGGCTCTAGCCTTCTTAAGCCGAGAACCTCTTTTCGTCTGCGCAGTCTTTGCCACTTCACTCGGCTTAGCCTTTGCTGATCCGCCCGGCTTAGTCCTTGTTGCACTAGTCTTCCCCATCCGACTCCCTAGCATTAATGGGTGTCCTTGCGGACCCTTTCCAGCCTGTTTCCCCGTTTCAGAGGGGGTTCTCTTTGGCTTAATCAGACATTTGGAGCCAAAACCAATTAGATCTTCCCGATGAGCTAAATGCAGGGCTTCCCGCACCAGATCATCGTTGGCAGGATTTCGGTACTGGATCAGAGCGCGCTGCATCGCTTTTTCTTTTTGGGTTCTGGGTACATAGACCTTTTCCGAGGTGCGAGGATCCAGTCCCGTATAGTACATGCAGGTCGATAAGGTTCCCGGAGTAGGGATAAAATCCTGCACCTGTTCCGGGTTGACTCCCATATCGCGCACATATTCAGCCAACTCCACCGCTTCTTTTAAGGTGCTTCCCGGATGGGACGACATGAGATAGGGAACTAGATATTGTTTCTTGCCCAACCGTCGGTTCGTCTGTGTATAGCGATTAACAAAGATTTCATAAACTTTACGCCCGGGTTTTCCCATGCGTTTTAATACCGCATCACTCACATGCTCAGGCGCAACCTTAAGTTGCCCGCTCACATGGTAAGCGCAAAGTTCTGTTAAAAAATCGCTTTGTTTATCAGCCAGCACGACATCATAACGGATACCGGAACGAATAAACACCTTCTTCACCCGAGGCAGCTTCCGCAGCTGCCTGAGAAGATCCAAATACTCCGAATGATCGGCATCCAATTCCCCACACGGTTCGGGAAAAAGACACTGACGGTGAGCGCAGGCTCCCCGTTTCCACTGGGCCGGACAAGCAGCCCGTCGGAAATTCGCCGTTGGCCCACCCACATCATGAATGTATCCTTTAAAATGAGGATTGCAAGTTAATTTTTCTGCCTCCTGGACGATGGATTCCGCGCTACGGGATTGCACAATCCGGCCTTGATGAAAGGCAATGGCGCAGAAGGAACAGGAACCATAGCAACCTCTGGCGCTGACCAGGCTGAATTCCACCTCTTTTAGTGCCGGCACACCGCCCGCAGCCTCATACATCGGATGGTAGGTTCGGGTATAGGGAAGCGCATAGACGCTGTCCATCTCCGCTTGAGTCAAGGGATAGGTCGGAGGATTCTGGAGCACCCCCCTCCGATCCTGACCATAGCGTTCCAACATCCCCTTCCCTCGATACGGATCCTGTTCTTGGTATTGACACATACAGGATTCGGCATAATGAAGTTTCGAACGACTGATGTCTTCAAAGGTGGGTAGCTCGGTGAATCCCGGTGGTGCTTCGCCTTGCCAAGGGATCAACGTTCCTCGGACATTCGTAATCTCCGAGATCGCCTTCCCCGCTGCCAGAGCATGAGCCACATCTATGATAGCGCGTTCCCCCATGCCGAAAACAAGCATATCCGCCTGGCTATCCAGGAGAATCGAGCGCCTCAGTTTATCACTCCAATAATCATAATGGGCAAACCTACGCAAAGAAGCCTCGATCCCGCCCAGGATTATCGGAACTCCCGGCAAAGCTTCTCTCACTTTGTTGGAATAAACGATCGTAGCCCGATCCGGCCTTAGACCGGTTTGCCCTCCCGGAGAATAGGCATCTTGGGAACGCCGCTTCTTAGCTGCCGTATAATGATTCACTAAGGAGTCCAAATTTCCGCCGGAAATAAGACAAGCCAATCGGGGGCGACCCAGACGTCGAAAGGACTCCGTATCTTTCCAATCCGGTTGGGCCATGATCCCGACTCGATAGCCTGCCTCTTCCAGGAGCCGAGCGATGATCGCTATGCCAAAACTCGGATGATCGACATAGGCATCCCCGGAAATCATTAAGAAATCCAGCTCATCCCAACCCCGTTCCTTCATCTCTTCACGACTCACCGGAAGAAAGCGGCTGCCCGACAGTTTTTTAATACCCTCCTTTGTGCCTGATAATGCTCTTGATTTTTTCCGAGGCTGAGATTCTCTCCCCGTGTGCTTCATTATCCAAGTGTGCTTCATTATCCAAGTGTCCTCCACCAAATGCCCCTTGCAGGGATATAGATTAACGATAATTGATAAACTGCAGTTCGATCCCAAAGTCCTCTTTACGCAGCAGCCCGATCACAGCTTGCAGATCATCTTTGTTCTTGCCCGTCACCCGGACTTGATCGCCTTGAATCGCACTC
>JAJZPA010000002.1 GCA_021811425.1 Bacillota bacterium
TTGTCCACCGGGTTCTAATGTACGTTGTATGACAACTATAATATAACACCCCATCTCTCGCATGGCAATAACATTATCTGATTTTTTCAGTATTTTTGAAAACCTTCTGTACCGTGCATCAATAGGAAAAAAGACCTGAACTTGGACGTTCAGATCTTTTTTATCAATACTCCGCAGAAGACCCCGACTTCTAAAGTCGAGGATGAATGCGGGTTGCTAGCCAAAACGAAGTCCTTTCCCGTAATACAACGGGCTAACCAGATCTGTCTTAACCGGCTTGGCTAGATCTGCTAACTTAATATAGGCCCCCTTGTTCTGGATTCCGTTCACTATGCATTTCCGTCCAGCACAGAGCACTATATCGCCGGGTTGGTGCGCATACCGCATTTTCCTGATTCTACGCTGTCCCTTTGCTAATTTCTCTCCCCGGTTAAACCGAAAATTAGGTCCGTTCAGGTTGATATTCCGGGTTCTTCTACCGGAAAACAACTCTCCACCGGAAACTTTCTCGCCTGTCCGGATGTCGATATACCGGGCATCATAGAACAGTTCCAAGCTACGGTTATTCCTCCGAATCTGCTTAATCTGTAGCGGATTAACTCTCTGTTGGCTGGTTCCTCCGGCAATACAGAATGCATCGTTGGCATGTGATTTTGCAAGCCCTAGCTCAATACGCTTGGTTTTGGTGATATGTCCGTAGGTGTGTTTACAGCCAAGAGTATTGACCAGTCTCCACCGCACTACGCTCATAAATGTCTCCGGCTTATATTTCTTGGCTTTCGGTTCCCATCCATACAGAAACTTGCCGGATTGGTGGTTTGCCGGTGTATGACATTTTGTGTTTTTTGCATTCTGGGTTTTGGCACTGGTGGTTGTCCCTGTGAAGGATATACTCCCGCAGGTTCCAAAAGTCGTACTGTTCTCCGTGTTGGTACTCTTTGCCTTCGATTTTAGGGTTCTTGATAGCCTGGATGTCGAAGGCAGCTACTTCCACCACTATTTTACTTACGGAAACCAGGGTAGAAATCTTGTCTACCAAGCGGATATGCGTATCCAGCTTGTTTTGTAGACTGGGAGCCAGCCACCCTTTTGGTTTTTTGCGGTTACTAAAACGCTTGGCCCGGTAACGAAGTCTGTTTCGCCGCTGCCTGCGATACATGGAACGTTCCTTGTTTCGTTCGACTTGGCCTTGAAGCAAGGTTAATTCCCCGGCTATCTGTTCTTTTGTTGTATTGACCGCTGAGAAACCTATATGGGTATACCCGGAGTCCATGTGAGCATCACTTCTCCTACCTCTCAGAGATGTTTAGACACTCACCGCAGAGCAGGGAACGTGTGGAGGATCCCCCGGTGCCTATCTATTCTGGCTTAACGTAGTGGTTCGCTCGTTACTGATTCCGACCACTGAGGCTAATCAACCGGGCCTGGGGGCGTGTACAACCGGTTTACACGTTTCCCCAAGCCCCCACTTCAAACACCGATTACAGTGTTAAGTGGGGGTAGTTGACTCTTGTAAACTCCTCAATACGTTTTTTCGCATTTTCGCCTTTAGTATTAATATATTTTATCTTTTCCTCTCTTGTCATATTTTTAGTTTTCCCGTAGTTTTTTAACCTGATTTCATGGATCTCTTTCATTGCCGATGATTCTTTCATTATTTATCATCCTCTTCATCAACCATACTGTCTGGCGATAATATTTCAAGTTCACCATAGCCCAACATTTTATTAATTCCATTGACTCCGAAAATAGTTTTTGCTCTTACCATGTGCTTAAAATTCCATGATACTACAATATTACAACCATTAACGGAAGCCGCCGCAATATGAAGGGCATCATCTTCATACTTCGCGGGGATAATCCCATGGTGAATATATGCCTGTGCAAGCTGGTCTAAATGACAAAATGTGATCTCAAACCGATAATCATAAATTTTTCTTCTCAATCTCAGCATACGTTTCTTCGTTTATCGCCACAAAACGGACACGGTCCCCGCTGCGAAGCAATGTCGGAGGATCGGCCCAGGGGTTAAACATCCGCCAAGGGGTCCGCCCTATCAGCTGCCAGCCTCCGGGGGATTCTAAAGGATAAAGTCCTGTTTGTCCTCCAGCGATTCCCACTGAACCTTTCGGAACTCTAGCACGCGGCCTGCTTAGGCGTGGGGTAGCCAGTCCTTGGATCTAAGCCACCGAGATAGGGAAACCCCGGCATGAAGCCAATCATATATACCCTGTACTCAGGTGCCGTATGTTTGCGAATCACCTCATCAACACTTAACCCGTGGTATTTGGCCACGTAATCCAGATCCGGACCAAACTCGCTGCCGTAACATACCGGTATTTCCACCAGCCTCGCTTTGGCTTGCTCCCTCGTCCGTGCACTTTCTTCCTTGTAAATTCGGTAAACCCATTCCGTGATTTGACGATAATCCAGCTCAGGTTTGTAAAAAATAGTGACTGAAGTATACGTAGGCACGAGTTCAAGCAGCCATTTTCCCTCAGCTCGAAACACTTGAGCTGCAAAGGCTTCTACCTCTTGAACAACGCGGTCAGCGATCTCCTCTCCGAACCGGATGTGGATAGCCCCATCTCCAAACGGCTTGATCTGAAGCATACCTTCTCGCCCCCTGTGTTAAAGAAAACTCGGCTGGCGTTTAGCCTACGGCGCCCTGCCATCCGGCATCTAGCCATCCATAGCGATGCCCTCCGGGCAACTGAACACTCTTTTCGGTTTATTTAGGCAACGAACCGGTGATCTTCTCCCACACCTTTTCCAAATGAACCCGGCTTTGTACCTTTGCCAAATCAGAGTGTTTCTCTTGTATAGCCTCGAAGATGGCCTCATGTTCTTTGTAAACTTGCTGACGCTTGCGCCATAATCCGACGTTTTGCGCCAGGGTAATTGCAAGGCTTCTGTGATAATGCTTAGAAACATAATCAACAATATCCAACAGGATCGGATTATGGGCCGCGACCACGAACGCTCTATGGAAAGCAAAATCTTCTTCCTCTCCAATGACCTTGTCGTCACTGCTAACATTCCGGAACCGAATTAAGGCCTCTTCAATATTCGCTAAATCTTGTTCATCCCGTCGTTGAGCAGCCAGCGCCGCAGCCCCGGGCTCGAGCATCTGCCGCATTTCCAAAAGATAAAGAGTGTCCTTCAGATCCATGACCTTATCAACGAGCGGCTGCAAAACCGGGCCCTCGAAAGCAGCCTTGACATAGCTTCCTCCACCTTGGCGTGACTCAATCATTCCGGACGCCGTCAAAACACTCAGCGCTTCGCGCACGGGAGAACGGCTTACCCCAAACATTTTGGTCAATACGTTTTCCGAGGGTAGACGATCCCCTTTTGCATACTGCCCGTACTGAATCATCCTCATCAATTCGTCAACAATCTGTTCCGATGCTTTACGTCTGGCTATCATACGCCTCTCACCTTTTCACACCAAGCTCAGCCCACGCAGGAGGCAGGATTTTAACCTTACCCTTCTGCATCGCTATATATCTCCTCAAGACGCTTCTTTGCCTCGTTCAAGGAAACGGTTGGTTCACATGATTATTATACGATGATTATTGTAAATTTCAACAGGTTCGACTTATCGACGGTCATGATTCCCTCCGACTGAGTGCCGCCAGCGTCAACGCCATCAACTTACTGCGTGGGGTATCATTTCTCGAATTGAGAACAATCGGGACTTGGGCCCCGAGAATGACTCCGGCCATGGTCGCCCCGGCAAAGTAGACCATGGCTTTACCTAACACGTTGCCCACTTCGATGGTTGGGACAAGGAATAAGTCCACCTCTCCGTTGATTTGGCTGGCAATGCCCTTATGCTTCAAGGCCGACGCACTGACGGCCCCATCGAGTGCCAGCGGGCCTTCGACAATCGCTCCCGGAAACTCCCCCGCTTGGTTCATTTTCACCAGAGCTTGCGCGTCCAACGTCGCTTGCATTTTGGGATTCGCCACTTCCGTGGCCGTGAGTACAACAACATTCACGGTCTCCATCCCGATTTGGTGCATAAACGCAATGCTGCTTTCCAGAATTTCCTTCTTCTGTTCCCGATCCGGCGCGATGTTCATGCCTCCGTCAGTGACAAAGAACAAGCGTGAGTAGCCCGGAACTTGGAACGCGGCGAGATGGCTCAGCAAGCGTCCTGTTCGCAATCCCCGCTCCGGACGCAAGACCGCTTTTAAAAAATCTGAACTATTGACCATCCCTTTCATCAAGAAATGGGCTTTTCCATCTACCACGGCATCGACAGCTCGATTTGCCGCTGCGACTGGATTCGGTTCATGAATCAGTTCCGCTTCCTCTAAATTGAGCTTAATATCTGCGGCTAAGCGCTTGATCTCGGCAACATCCCCTACCAAAACGGGGGTGATTAAACCTTCTCCCTCAGCCAGCTTCACCGCTTCCAGTACTTCTTTATCCGCGGCAGCGGCTACTGCTGCCTTGGTCCGTCCTAAACGCTTCGCGCTCTCAGTGAGTGATTCAAATCCACTATAACGCATTGTAAACACACCCCATTTTTATGCCACCCTTAGCTGCCCTAGCCATCCTAGCGACCCTTTAAAGCCACCCCAGTGAACACGTTCTGCTAATCAGCTTGGTAAGTCAAAGCTTCTTCTTCCCCGCGCAAAACTCTTAAAGCACCGAGCGCCAGGGCTTCCATTTCTTCCTCACCGGGAACAATGACCACAGGGGCCATAAAGGACACCCGACGCACAATCTCCTGCGTGATAAATTCAGAGTACGCGAGTCCACCGGTTAGAACAATTCGATCGACATCCCCCTCAAGTACGGTGGCCATCGCACCGATCTCCTTGGCTACCTGATAGGCCATGCCTTCCAACACGAGCTTGGCTTGCAAATCCCCTGCACGCAGGCGCCGCTCGGCTTCACGCCCGTCTTTGGTTCCCAGGTAAGCGTACATGCCTCCCTCTTTGAGGATTTGCTTGAGCAAATCTTGTTCCGAATACTTTCCGGAGTAACAGAGTTTCAGGAGTTGGTAAGAGGGTAACGTACCACAACGTTCGACAGAATACGGCCCTTCATTATTCGCATTGTTGACATCGATCATTTTTCCTCGCCGATGCGGTGCGACCGATATTCCTCCACCCAAATGCGCCACAATCAAGTTAACATCCTGATAGGTTTTGCCCATTGCTTTCGCTACTTTGCGAGCCACGGCCTTCATATTTAAGGCGTGAGACTGACTTAAACGGGGTAATTCCGGATGTCCGGACAAGCGCGCAACCGGCTCCATCTCATCCACGGCTACCGGATCCACGATATAAGCCGGGACTTTAATCTGTTGTCCTAAATGGAAAGCAATGATCCCTCCCAGATTCGAAGCATGTTCACCCCCCGGAGCGTGATGCAGGGCATTCACCAGCGCATCATCGAGCAAATACGTTCCACCCGCTAAAGGACGAAGCAATCCTCCCCGTCCCACGATGGCATCAAACTGATCAAGAGGCATTCCTTTTTCGGAGAGCGTTTTTAAAATCATTTCAATCCGATATTCATATTGATCCCCCACGTGGACAAAGGCATTGATCTCGTCGGCCGGGTGGTCAATTCCTTCTTTCCAAAGGCACGCTTCCTGCTCATAGGCTGCAATTTTCGTCGATGTCGATCCCGGATTGATCGCAAGTATCTTCATCCCCATCCCCCTTAGCAAGCCGTACACCAGCATTGGTTGTAACTCGAAAGCAAACCCCATCAAATAGAGCCAATGACAGAAAAAAGATGCCTCCATGTATGTGATCCTGAGACACCAGGGTCACCAGAGCCATCCTACCATAAACATCAATTTCATTGTATCAAACAATGGACTTATTGAAAACCCTTATCTCAATTTTTCTATTTATCCCAGTATAAAACAAATCATTTTGCTCATACTAAACTTGAATTTTCAGGAAGGGAGCATGCCCAATGCAAGAACAACTGACACAAATGGAACTGCAGAACCTGAGAGAATCCATTGCCGCTCACTCCTTGGGCGCCAAAAAACTCCAGGAATATGCCAGCCAGGCGACTGACCCTCAAGTTAAACAAATGCTGCAACAATCCGCTCAGTCTGCTCAGAACACCAAACAAAAACTCATGTCATTTCTACACTAGAAAGGAGAAAATCCGGATGCAAGAAAAGGAAATTGTCGCTGATGTGCTCAGCCAGTTAAAAGGCAGTTTAGCTAATTATGCCCGAACGATTAGTGAAACGTCTAACCAACATCTCCGCCAAACTTGGCAGGAAATCCGCAATGGGGATGAAAACTTTCAATACCAATTAGCCAATATCGCCATGCAAAAAGGCTATTACAAACCAGCTCAAACTGCGTCCCCGAGTGAGATCGCCCAGGTGAGAAACGAACTTTCGCAAGGCTAAAGCCCTGTGAATGGGCTAACGTGGATAGAAGTTTAAGTCGTCCCCGAACTACCGAGACAGGCAAACAGGGGCCAGACCTAAACGTCTGACCCCTGTAAACTTGTCTGAATCGCTTCTCGTTTGAGATTTCGCTTACCTCACCACCAAATTCACCAGTTTGCCGGGGATCGTGACCACTTTAATGATTTCCTTACCTTGGGTCCATTCGTGGATCTTTGGTAGGGTACGGATTTTCTTCTCCAGTTCGGCGGCAGAAATTTCTGCCGGAACTTGAATGCGCTCCCGGACTTTACCATTGACTTGGAGGACGATGGTTATCTCATCCTGAGTCAAGGCAGCCTCATCGAGGGAAGGCCACTCCTGGGCATGAATGCTCTGTGCATGGCCCAACCCGGCCCAGATTTCCTCCGTGATGTGAGGGGCAAAGGGAGCTAGGAGAACGAGAATGCGCTCCAGGGCCTCCTTGACCACGGCGGGGTTGGCTTCTGGTTTCTCCTTGTAGAGATAAAGGGCATTCACCAGCTCCATAATGGCACTGATGGCCGTGTTGAAATTAAAACGCTGGCCAACATCGTTGGTGACCCGTTGAATCGTCAGGTGGGTCTGACGGCGCATGGCTTTGCCTTCGGTATCGAGGCTCCCTGGATCGAGTGGCGGAGTCTTCTTTCCCTTCAGGGTAGCTTCATATTGAGCGGCCAACCGCCAAATACGATTTAAGAAGCGATAGCACCCTTCCACCCCTTGTTCGCTCCACTCCAGATCCCGTTCGGGTGGAGCGGCGAAGAGGATAAAGATGCGCGCGGTATCCGCCCCGAAGCGATTGATAATCTCTTCCGGACTGACCACGTTCCCTTTCGACTTCGACATCTTAGAGCCGTCCATACAAACCATCCCTTGGGTCAGCAGGTTCTGGAAGGGCTCATCTACTTTAAGAAAGCCAAAGTCGCGTAAGGCCTTGGTGAAGAAGCGAGAATAGAGGAGGTGCAAAATCGCATGCTCCACCCCCCCCACATATTGATCCACATTCATCCAAGGATCAACCGCCTCGTGGCTAAAGGGCTCTTCTTCATTGCGCGGATCGGTATAGCGGAGATAGTACCAGGAGGAACACATGAAGGTATCCATCGTGTCCGTCTCGCGATGAGCCGGAGCGCCGCACGTTGGGCAGGTCGTGTGCACGAAGGATTCAGAGGTCGTGAGTGGATTCTCGCCGGCTTTGAACACGACATCCTCGGGAAGCAAAACCGGTAAATCTTTTTCCGGCACGGGCACCGTACCACAGTGCTCACAATAAACCATGGGGATCGCGGCCCCCCAGTAGCGCTGACGCGAAATGAGCCAATCGCGCAGGCGAAAGTTGACTTTCCGCTCACCCAGTCCCCGTTTTTCAAGCGCATCGGCGATTTGATCCCAGGCGGTATCATTATCCAGCCCGTCGAACTCGCCAGAATTCACCATGGTTCCTTCTTCGGTAAAGGCTGCGGCCAAGGGTTTGTCTTTAGCCGCCGCATCCATGCCTGGAGGCAAAATAACCATCGGAATCGGGAGGTTGTACTTTGTTGCAAAAGCAAAGTCCCGCTCATCATGGGCCGGAACTCCCATCACAGCACCGGTACCATAGTCCACTAAGACGTAATTGGCAATCCAAATCGGGATCTTCTTCCCATTCAAGGGGTTAAGGCAGTATTTCCCAATAAAGAGGCCCTCTTTTTCCACGTCGGTTGAGGTCCGGGCGATCTCATTGAGCCCCTTCATCTTATCTATAAAAGCCATGACCGGCTGTTCGAACTTGCTATTAGCGACCAATTCTTGGACGAGCGGGTGCTCGGGAGCCAATACCAAGTAAGTCACCCCAAAAATCGTATCAATCCGGGTCGTGTAGACTTTAATGCGCTCCTCGCGTCCCTCGATGCCAAACTCGGCCTCCACTCCTTCAGAACGACCGATCCAATTGCGCTGCATGGCCTTAACCTTCTCCGGCCAGCCCTCGAGCTTATTGAGATCGTCCAACAAGACATCGGCATAGTCCGTAATCTTGAAGAACCACTGTTCCAAATCCTTCTTCGTCACCGGCGTCTCGCAGCGTTCACAAGCTCCGTCCACAACCTGCTCATTCGCCAAGACCGTCGCACAAGACGGGCACCAGTTGACGGCAGCCTTCTTCTTATAAACCAGCCCGTGCTTATAAAATTCCAGGAATATCCATTGCGTCCACTTATAATAACCCGGATGGCAGGTTGCGACCTCTCGCTCCCAGTCATAGGAAATCCCCATACTTTGGAGTTGCCGCTTCATGTTAGCAATATTCTTCCAAGTCCATTCCGCCGGCGGAGACTGATTTTTAATCGCCGCATTTTCTGCCGGGAGCCCGAAGGCATCCCAACCGATGGGGTGCAACACATTATAGCCCTGCATGCGCTTAAAGCGGGCGATCACATCAACAATCGAATAATTGCGGACATGTCCAATGTGCAAATTTCCGGATGGATAGGGAAACATAGCCAAGGCATAAAACTTCGGCTTCTCTGAATGCGCTTCAGCCCTCCAGGCCTTTTCCTCCAGCCAGCGTTTTTGCCACTTCGGCTCAATTTCTGAAAAAGAATACTTCTCCTGCATGACCCTTCCCCCTAGCTGTCCAATGATGGCTTGATTTCCCACCGTTTAGTCCGAAAATGCCAACACTTCTGCATCGCCCCAGAGGCGCTCCAGATTATAGAAATCTCGTTGTTCGGGCGTCATAATATGCACAACCAGATCCCCGCAGTCGATCAAGAGCCATTTAGCCTCCGGAAGCCCCTCCACCCTCAAGATAGGAATGCCGATGCTTCCGAGTTTCTCTTCTAAATAATCGGCAATCCCTTTGACCTGAGTGGTTGAGTTTCCGGTCGTAATGAGAAAATAGTCCGTGACCATGGATATTCCTTTAAGATTGAGCATGACAATATCGCGGCCTTTCTTGTCCGCGACCCAATCGACCACCTGTTTGAGCGCTTTCTGTTCAAGTTCCAAATTCTATCCTTGCCTCCTTCGCAAATCTTCATGGGCGAGATGAGTCAAAGGGTGAACAGCCCGGTTGGATTCCTCTAGATACTGTAACGTATGTTCAACACAAGCCAATGTACCCTCCTCTAAGCTATGATACAAGGCTTTACGCAAATTGTCCACTCGGGGGAAATTTCGGTTCGGTTCCACGAGGTCAGCACTGTAAATTAGCATCTCCAGCTGTGACATCTGCGGAACCCCTAAGGTATGATGCGCCACAGCCGCCAAAAGATCCTCATCCTTCACGCCCACGCAATGGGTCAACCAATACGCAGCCAAAGGCCCGTGGAGCACGGCTGGGTTCGCCTCATCTTCTGGATATGCTAAAAGATTCCAGCGGCGGGCCAGCTTTACTTGCTGCACGGTCGGAATCTCCTTAGCCAAATCGTGCACCAGAGCCGCATATTTTGCCTTTAGAGGATCAATCCCATGCTTCGATGCCAGTTCTTCCGCCAGTGCTGCCACCCCTAAGGTATGCCTGAATCGCCCCGGAGAAAGGGAATGGGCCGCCAAGTCCAAGGCTACACGAACATCAAGCATGATTTCCTCCTTTGCGAACAGAAACACAATATATAGACATTCTGAAAGACTAATATCCTGAAACGTACCAGCATACCGTAAATACAGTGTATAGAAAAGGGGGGCTGATGGCCCCCCCTACACCGTTAAAACTGTTTTGGTTTCGCTTCATTCACGGTGAGCGGGCGTCCGCCAAAGTCTTTGCCGTTCAAATCCTGCGCCAGTCTTGCAGCGTCTCCGTCTCCAACCTCGACAAAACCAAATCCCCGGGAGCGTCCTGTCTCCCGATCCGTAATGATGCGACTGCTCAGTACTTCGCCATACTCACCAAAAAACGCAGTGAGTTCTTCTGCGGATGTGTTCCAGGGAAGATTTCCGACGTAAAGGGTTTCTGTCATTGCTGTCACCTCTTGCTCATTGGATTCGTTTCTAGTATGAGCAAATCAGGCCGGAGTATACCCTGTTTTGTCGAATGCTCCTTCCGAGTTCAAATCCAATTTCAGCCATAAAGTTGCAGATTATGTCTTCATCTTAACCCTTATAAAGCCCCTGGGACCTAATAAAGAGCCGCACCGTTTCGGGCAGAAGATAACGAATCGACTGTCCCCGCTGCAAGCGGGCACGGATGTCTGTCGAAGAAATCGCCAACGCCGGAACTTCGAGCGAGTGAATCCGTCCCTCCACTTGCGGATGTTCCTTAACAGCCTGCTCCAAAAACCCTCGAGCCTCAAACCCGGGCCGCGAAGCGGCAATGAAGTAAGTCAAACGCAAAATTTCCTCCGCTTCACGCCAGAAAAAGATCTCCTTCAAGGCATCCGTCCCCGTGATGAAAAAGAGTTCTTGCCCTGGATACTCTCGATGCAATAATTTCAAGGTATCTATCGTATAGGACGGGCCGTCTCGGTCTATCTCTACCCGGGAAATTGCAAAATCGACATTGTCATTAATAGCCTGACGCACCATCTCAAAACGCAGTTCAGCCGGCGTGACTTTATGCTCCTGCTTATGCGGCGGATTCCCGGTAGGGATAAAAAGAACCTTATCCAGGGAAAACTCTATCCGAGCCGTCTCCGCCGCCACTAAATGTCCATAATGGATCGGATCGAAGGTGCCACCCATTATTCCAACCCTATCCATTTTATCACTTGTTTTTTCCATTCATGTAAATCCTCCGAAACAGGGGGCTATATCAAATACCAGTATAACTGTTTTACAAGTTTGGTGCAAAAATTAACCTCGATACGAGCCAGGACTTGTTCATTCCTCTTGCACTCAAGTTGTGGAACTGTCTCGCATCGCTATCCACGATGATAGCTCATCTGTCTTTAGCCCACCGGCGTTTCCAGTGAAGCTGGATGAGCCGGTTTTATACCGTGACAACTTGGATTGCGGACAAAATCATTCTTGCTTCCCGCATTACAGGGCAAGTCTTGGAAATCCACGCTAGTTTCCCGTGTTCAAAGCAATCCAATGTAGATGAGCTATCATAACCAGGGAGTAAACCAGCAAAACAAGCCCCAATGAGTAACTAACAGACCTTCGTGATCTATTGCGAATCTGCCATAGCAGAGAACCAAGGATAACCGGAAGCAACAACTTAACAGCCATTAATCCTATAGGGCTTTTGCTTATTAGCAATTGCATTACGGGATTCGCTTCTTCAATTACCCCACGATCCATTCCCCATATCGTCAGTGCTCCGTCTGCAAGACTGAGGAGCAGTACCAATACGGAACCAATTACGATTTGCTTATCAACCGATAATCTCAGGTTACACATACGCACTCAGGTGGTCCCTTACCTACTCAACGTTTTCTAAAGCACCCTGCTTATGCTTTACTTTTCTGTTATAGTCTTTCTTTGACTTATGGAGACGAGTGCCCGTATTGAAGAGGCATCGTGTTCTTCCTTTACGGACTAGGGTCAATTTCTTCTTCATTGCGTTCTCCTGGAAAAACAAGTCCAGATAGACTTGGGAATTTTAAATCGCTATTGCCTGGCACCCTTTTTTCGCTATTGCCATTCAATCAGTGTCACGACGTGGGACAACCGGCAAAGATTTCAACCCAATTAGCGCTGAAACCGCTTAAATACAGGTAGCCAATGACGAGAGTGAACCGATGACCTCATCCGTGTGAAAGCTCAGGCTGGTTGTATTATTCTACCACATTTTACGTTAAACCCTTGATTTACACGGATCTCAGCCATTCCTGTCAGCAGCACTTTTTATGATTTACATTAAATTTTCCCATGTTTTTTCACTGCGTAACTGTACACGTAACTATACACAATGTGGTTAGCAACACGTATTAACTCAATACATCCGAATTATATTGGTTAAGCAATTGGTCTAATCTTTGGCTCACTTCGATAACTTCAGGATCCGTCAGCTTCCTGATGTTAGCGACCTGATTCAGGTAGTGGCGCAACTCTTCTATCGCTCCTAAAAGCGACATGACTTTCAACGGCATTTTGGATAGTTACCCCCCGTATCCTTTTCACACAATTGGTATAATAATCCTCGATATTGCAAGGATCAACACAAAGTGAAAAGTTTTACAGGGACAGAATGGCATGTATCACTACTCCTTGCCTATTCTTCATTTTCCCGAAGCATTCGGCTATGCTTAACTTTTCGTGTGCCCTCAGAGCCTTTAATTGTATTGTTCGCGGTAAAAATCTAACAGCTTCAATCCACCTAGAATACTTGCCGGAATCAGCATCGTCACTTGCACCATCCCTGGCAGCCGTCCAATTTCGATGTCTCCGGTAATCGTAGCTCTGTTCTTGACTTCCGCCAACAACAAACCAGTTAGATTCGCCATTCTTTCCAGACCATTTTCTGTTGCTTTATTTAGATCCGCTCCTGAACCGACAACCTGCAAGGGATACATTTCAGTCTCTACCTTGAATCCATAAATATTGGCCAGCTCGATTGCCTCAAGCTTTTCTCCCTCGTTGTAAGGCCGAGCAAGGTAAGGCAAATCTTCCAAGCGCGGGAGCACGATGGGGCCGTCCAAATTTATTGCCTTAATGACCTTCACCTCAAGTATTACTTCAGCCGATACATCGGTCGTGTGCCCGGCGATTTCGCCGTCTCCCATCATAGCATGGACATCCCCAACATAGATTCCGGCTTGAGGGACTTTCACCGGCACGATAAGCATAGCCCCTTCCCGAACTTCATTAATGTCCATGTGTCCATCCGTTCTCTGCTTGAGTTCTTCTTCAGTGACCGCATACTCGTGAGGTGCGCCTAAGAGAAAACTACCAAAATCCCCAGCATTGTGTGATGAGGGAAGGGCTACAGCCGGGCATGAACCCATATTCCCCACCATCGGCCGCACGCGGGTGAGTACACCAGGCAAATCTCCTTTAGCTAAGAGATTGGAGGAATACTGGCAGGATTCAGGAGGAAGCGCACTGAAATACTCGGCCTGCCGAGCAATCTCCTCTGCCTCTGCTGGGGGAACCGTAATACCCAGCGTGCGTTTCTCGTTAAAGAGCATGGTGTAGCCATTGTCGAGATGGAACGGCTTGACCGGGGTATTGCATTTCACGCATTTGATCGCGTCTTCTCCGATTCCTTCTACATAGGTTTTCGGATTAATCTCCCCACAGCCCGGACAGCGTTTAGCTACAAACGGATCGCCAACATAATTTCCCTCGACAAAATTGTCCGTACCTGAGGTCGTAGCCAAGGATAAGACATTCACCTTCTTGATCTTTAGGCAAACTGCATCACCGACCTCCGCTCCTTCCACGGCAATGGGATGTGTCACCTCGTGACCACTTGCATAATCGGGAGTGATCATCGCTCCCCAACACCCTGGAGAAACGCGAGCAACGATCATCCCTCCATCTGCAACAGGGCCTAGCATTTCTTCTTTTGGGTCTAACACCCAAGTCATTTTTGATGTATGCACAATACGATGAGGCATGCTTTCGACCTCCTTTTAATTACCTGCTTTGCATGACTTGAAGTATCCATAAGATGTCACTGTTTAAGTTCCACATCATGTTGGCTTATCCTCTTACGTTGTCAAAATACTCCAACATATTTTTTTCTAAATGTAGTTTTGGTAGCCCCCTACCTAAGTCTATCCGCCTTTGTGCGCCAAAGATAAGAGAAACGCTAACACCCCACTCCTTACGTCATATGCACACATCTGAATATACCGGTGCGGCAGGGCCAACGTTCCGGAGTACAGTGAGCCACCCGTCCGGAAAAATTGAGCCATAGTTCCGGATACATAGAGCCACGGTAAAGCTGCATACGGACAACTGCTTAACATCCAGCTTCGTGACCCAAAATAAGACTTAATATGGGGGCGACAGATGCTACCCTAGATTCAAGGGATGGGGCTTACCCTAAAGGAATACATCATTTGAGCCGCAGCCCTCAACCCATTGAAGCATCCGTCGTAGGGTCCCATGTCAAGCCTAACCCAGAGGTCTATCTCCGGAAATCTAACATCAAACGGTTCCTCTTATCCAAACTCGATTAAATTTAACTGGAAAGGAGATAACTTAAATTTCAAAAATCGTGTCTTGACAATGGGGAGCGGTATAGTAAATATTCTGTTCAATTCACGGACACAAGCTCGAAATCAAAACAGCACATTATTTTCAAAGTTCCCATGAACATAATTTACCTAACTAAAAATAAGAAAAGCTGAGCGAAGGGAGCAGCCTATACTCAGCTTTACTATTTTTCGCTGCCGCCACATTTTTTAGCCACAATTTCTCGTGCTCTTTCTCCGATGCTAATAACGGGTTTTGCTTGTCCTTCTTGTGTTTCCTGTTATGTTTTTGGCGCAATGTCGGGGCGCAATCTTTGCATGTATGACTTGCATGCCCTCTTCCGGTAAACTTCTCGTTTGCCCGTGTTTCTTCCGCAAATCCTACAATAGTGTCCCATTGTCTCAGCATCTCCTCATATGATCAGACGGGACACCCTCCGGCATCCCGTCTGCGCTTATGGTTATTCTAACTGTTTTAAGTAACTCTGTATGGCAGCCAAAAACATTTCAGCGCTTTCTAGTACTTCGGCAGCATCTTCGGCATCAACTGCCACAGTTGCTTCGCCGTAATCCCCTTGTTGCCGTAGATCAAAGGCGCGATGGAGAGCCTTATTTAACTCTTTGGAAAGAAGCCCTGTCTTGACGAAATACCTGTCAAATAGACCGATCACACCGCTATGTTTAGCAGAACCCAGATTGGCTGTGGCTAAGGCCGCCAATACTGCGTAAAACATCGCATAGTAAGATCGGTTAACAATACTTCGGGGGCTACCTTGACCTTGAAAAGCTTTTTAGCATCTGCGAGAACTTCCTCCGCCAATTTCAGCCTGTATTGGATCAAAATATCTTTCGGATTTTCCTTCATATGGAAATTCCCTCGTTCTTAATTGCTTGACAAAGCATAGAAACGGAGAACGCGCCATTCCTGGCCTCACTCTGGGGAATAACCAACGGTGAAATAACCACGTCATTCTCAAATCCGATTCCCCAAACCAAATCGCTGATCAACCGCCTTTGTTCTCTTGATATTGGTCCTGTTTCTAGGTATAGATCTAGATCCGAATCAGCGCTGGCATCTCCGCGCGCCCGCGAACCATACAACCGCACTTCATACAATGGAATTTTTTCAGCAATACTTTGCTTCACCTTTTGGGCAATTGCAATGTTCTTATCGGGGCTAACCAAGCCTACACTTTTGTCATCTAACGTGTTGAGCATTTCTTCCACAGTGTTGCCCCCTTTCTTATTCTTGTAAGATTATACCATACCTTGAAAGATGGCAAAAGCCCCAATCTCGGGGCTTTTGCTAAATGTGCTCTGCACTCTCTTAATAAGGTTTTGGTGAGTGTCTTGATAAATTTCTCATCTCTGCCACGCTAAAACGGCCATCCACCAACGGTTGAAGCTGTGGTATTCCTGTATTACGCGCCTTCGCAGCTTCGCGCCAAGGTTGGAATTGCGTCTCGTACATTCCTGTCTGTCTTTCTTCTTTTGCTCGTCCATTGGGCTGTGTCAATAGTGCCTCCCATAATCCCTAAATGGTTCACTTTCTTGCGTTCGTGGCTAGCGTTCATCGTCATTCGACTCGCTTTCTTAAAGCGTTCATCGTATGTATTATATCAGACTGACATCCTCCTACCCCTGAAGGGGTAGTGTTCCCCGACAGATGAGGAGGTTTTTAATTCGTGGCTGCACAGGAGTTGCATTAAGCAACCGACCTGAACGTCCCTTGTTCACGGCCTAGAGGTGTGGTTTTTCTCCACACAAACAAGTTGACCACAGGGCGTGCCAGTTCGCCCACTACTTCTAACAACGGCAGGCCGTTGTCTCGAAGATACCTTTGCAGGATATTGAATGCCCCGGCTATATCCGCATTGAAAGCCCTTCCGCAATGCACAAACAACCCGCGCTCCACCCTGGCCGACTTAACCCGCTTGCCGCAGACAGGGCAGGTTGTGCTAGTATTGCGTTCCGAGACTTCCTGGACCAGAATGCCTTTAAGTGCTGCTTTATAGGTTAGCATCTGAATGATCTTTTGATACGGCCAGGCATGCAGTTTCTGGTTTTGCTTCGCACCCCAATCCTTGTCTTGACGAATACCTTTTAATTCGCCTACCAGGATATGGGATACCTTATTAGCCACTGCTTTATCCACAATATTTTTGGTTAGCACATGGAGGTAGTGTTTGCGCTGTTGACTCCACTTGCGGTTCAATCCCCTGCACTTGCGGCTCTTGGAACTGTTCGTCTTAGCTTTCATCGTGTGAAAATACCGGTCCAGGGATAGCAATTCACCACCGGGAATGACAAAGTTTTGTCCTGTAGAGAAGTACCCCGCAACGATGTTCACAATCCCTAAATCAAGAGCGAGGATGTTTTGCAGGGGTAGATACTCTATCTTAATTTTGTGGTAGATGAGCAAGTACCAATCCCCGGTTTTCGATTCATAGGACAGCTTGACTTCCTGGACCTTGCCTAGTTTGGTATCTGGCGGCAGTTTATACGCCAATTCCAATCTTGTTCGCTCGTAGGTTTTGGGCAGTTTGAGAAGAACCTTGTTCCCGTCAAGCATCCCAAAGGCGTTCTGCTTAAACGTTAACGTGCTGAGTGTATCCTTTTGCCGAAAACCCGGCGGCTTGGCAGACAAATCACCGTTCTTGCGATGGCTATACCAAGAGAGGTAGGAGTCATCCAGTTCCGCTAAAACCTCTTGGGCGGTCTGGCTCGGCAAGAGTTTATACCAGCGGTTGTTTTTCAGAGTTTTGCACTGGTCCGCAAATCCCGGTATTTTGCCGGTTTCCTGCCAGAGAGCCTTGCGTTCATGATTCGCCACATTCCACATCTTCGTAGCAGCATACCCGGCAAGTCCTAACAGCAAAGCATCCGGGTCGCTTAGATTCATGATTTTGGCCTGGACCGTGAGCAGTTGATGGGGTTCTTCGATGATAGGCTGACCGAATGGATCAAGTTTTTTCTTTTTGCGCTTCACTTTTTCACCCCCGTTTCTTTTGAGATTCAATGTATCGCCGGATGGTTTCACTCGAAACATTCCCCGCCGTTGAAACAAAATAGGAGCGCGTCCAAAGACTTTCCAAATGAGCTAAGTGTCTAAACTCCTTGCGAAGAATACGCGAAGTCACCCCCTTAATTTTCGCCATAATATCTGCCGGGCTGTCTGTGGGCAATGCGTTCAAAAACAAGTGGCAGTGATCTGGCATAACCTCCATCGCCAACACTTGCCAGTTTTGCTCTGTAGCGATTTGCTCAACCAACTGCTTGAAGCGCATCTCCACAGCACCAACTAAGGCTTTGCGCCTATAGCGCGGGCAGAAAACGAAATGATAGTTAATTAAAGATACGGTAGTGTTTGTGTGTCGATAGTCTTGTCCCATATCAATTATTATACTTAGACCATATTACTGTAACGAAAAGATATCAAAATACTAAAAGAAAAACAGGAGCCGCCTTCATCCCACGATTAAAACCGTGGGCTTTCGGCTACGTTTCTGTAAAAGAAATTTAGCATTATAACGTCGATGTCCTCTCCCGGCGGTTACCTCACTCACGATGGCAATACAATCTGCGGCTTTTTCTGAGAGGCTCGGTACAGCAGGAAATTTCTCCCCACCACCTGAACCAAATCCGCACCCACCCGTTCGGCCAATTCCTCGGCGACAGCATTGGACGATTCCATCAGGTTTGACAAAACCCTGCCTTTAATCAGTTCATTCGCTTCCAGTGCCTCCGCAGCCTGGGTGCAAATGCTGTCTGTAATCCCGCCTTTTCCCAACATCAGGGTCGGCTCCATCGCATGACCGAGTGAGCGTAAATATCCTTTTTGTTTTCCTGTTAACACGCTGTTCGCGCCTCCTTTATTTTGTTTCATCCTCAACCGCAAATTTATCCTTTAAAGCCAAGGAAGTATTTGAGATTCTACTTCACCAAGGCTCCACATTTAGTTCACCACCCCAGATGCCTATTCGTACCTCAAAGCCACGATCGGCTCCAGCTTCGCCGCCTTACGGGCAGGGTAATAGCCAAAAAAGATGCCCACCCCGATGGAGAAAGTAACGGCAAGGACGATTGCCCAGCCGGAAAGCAGGGGCGGCCAGTGGAGTAGATATGCTGCCAAACTCGCTCCACCGATCCCGATGAGTATTCCCAAGAGCCCGCCGCTAAACGAGAGGGTGATCGCCTCTAAGAGAAACTGGGCCAGGATATCGCGCTCGCGTGCCCCCACGGCTTTGCGCAGGCCAATTTCGCGCGTGCGCTCGGTCACAGAGACGAGCATGATATTCATGATCCCTATCCCTCCGACCAAAAGCGAGATCCCCGCCACAAAAGCAATGATGCTCGTCAGAATGTGCGTGATTTTTTCGGCTGCCTGTACAAGCTGCTGGACGTTGAAGGCTTCATACTTGTCAGTCGTACCATGCCGAGTATTGAGAATCCGCTTAGCGAGACTGATCGTAGCTTCAATATCCTGTTCCTTCACGGTCGAGCCTTCAATTTGATCCACCCGCTCCGACTGGAAAATTTCTGACCACGTCTCCCAAGGGACATAAACAAACGCATTTTTCGGCCCCATATCAAATTGAGCAAAAGCTGACGTATCCTTGGCCAACACCCCAATCACGCGGCAGGGCACATTGCGCATGAGTACCTGCTGTCCGAGGGGATTCCCGGCCCCAAATAGTTGCTTCGCTAAAGTCTCATCGATCACGGCTACCCGGCGTCCGGAGACCGCTTCCTCCGTCGAAAAAAAACGTCCCTTGGCAATCTCCCGATTCCTAAGCCCCGCAAACTCTGCCGTCGTCCCCACCACAACCGCCGGGCCTTTTTTTTGATTTACGTCCAAGTTCGCGTATTCAATGCTGGCTGGGAGAAGAGTCTTAACCCCCGGCAACGCGCGCTTCAAGCGCTCCACATCCTGGAGGTTGATCGGGTTTGCCGAGCCGCCACCCTGTCCAACCGATTTGACATAGAGGACGAACAGGTTGACCCCGCTCTTTTGCATTTCCTGCATGATCGCAGCCTTCCCACCCAAGCCAATGGTGACCACTGCAATCACCGCCGCGATGCCAATCACGATTCCGAGCATGGTGAGTCCTGCTCTCAACTTGTTCGCTACCATGCTGTGCAAGGCCCCGCGCATTCCTTCCCAAAAGGTCATCCACTCCCACCTCCTATGACAGTAACCGGCATGCCATCATAGAACTCACGGCTTGGGCTCAAGACCACCTGGTCTCCGGTTTTCAGGCCGGAGGTGATTTCCTGGTTGACATCATCAGCAATGCCCGTCTTCACTTCGGCCTTCCTGAGCTTTCCTCCAGCTTCAGTGTAAACAAAGTTCCGTTCCCCTTCTTGAAACAAAACCTCCTGGGGAACGGCCAAAACCCCCGATTTCGAGGCAACCTGGACTTTGACATTGACCGAATAACCCGGTTTAAGTGTCTCAGACACCTGATCCAAGGACAAAGTGACGTCAACTGTGGGCGCGGCATTTCCTTGTAGGCTTGGTCGGGCCACTGCCTCCGGGGCTAGCGTCTGCACCTGACCCCCGACATCCAAGGATAAGGACTTACTGCTCACGAAAACTTTCTGCCCGCTCTTGACTTTGCCGGCATCCGCTTCATTTAAAGCTGCCTGCACATAGAGGGACTTCAAATCCGCAACCACCAGGAGCGGGCTTTGCAAAGGAGCTGGGTTCCCTTGCTGGGCATTTACCTCCAGCACCGTCCCCACGAACCCTGCTCTATATGTCAATTGATCGCGCTGCGCCAGAGCCATATTCAAGGCTGCCTGGGCCTGTTTCACTGCCGAACCGGCCTGCTGTACCGAGCCTTGTAACTGTTCGACTGAACCTTCGAGCTGAAGCGTCGCATCCGCACCGGGCACCCCTACTCCCGCACCGGACGCATTATTGGCAAAACTCCCCGAACTAATCGGGTTGGCATACATTTGCGCCCCAGCCCCCGGCGCCTGCGCGATAGCCACGTTTTGGGCAGGAGGGTTAGCCTTAAGGGTGGCAAGGCGATCCTCTGCCTGAGCCAGGTTCTTTTGGGCCAAAGTTTGTCCAGCCTTAGCCGCATCCAGACTTGCCTGTGCCTGCGCCACTTGGGCATCGGCAAGGGTACTGTCCATCTGCACAAGCACCTGTCCAGCCTGAACGGCATCACCTGTTTTCACTAAAACCTTTGCCACTTTTCCGGGGCTGGCAGCGCGGACTTCCTGCCTCAGCTTCGGGACAATCGTCCCCGAGGCATAAACCGCCTCTGTCAACGTACTTGGCTTCACCGTCACCACATGGACTGACGTTGGCTGAGCCGGTCTCCCCCAAAACCACCACAGGACCAATCCCGCCAGAACCAGTACCCCACTGCCCAAAACCCAAGCTACCCTCTTCATTCCCGTTTTTCTAATCCTCCCATTCGAACTCTAAACGACCGATTCGGACTTTAGCACCGGGTTTGATCCCTGCCTTCACCAAGGCCTTGTCAACCCCGAGCACGCGCAGGATGGTTTGGAAGCGATAGAGCCCCTCATCACTTTCAAAATGCGTCATCGCCACATGGCGTTCCACTTCCTCCCCGCTGATGACGAAAACCCCCGCTTCATCCCGAGACAAGGAAAAGCGCTCATCTGGACTTGCCTTCGTGACCCGGTGCTCTGCTTTTGTGCGCAGCACCAGTTCCGGGACTGGAAGCTCAGGCAGGAGCTGCGCGATTCGGTAAATAAGTTGCGCAAGCCCCTCGCCATTCAGAGCCGAAACCGGGAATATTTCATAATCCTCCCCCAGCTCGGCACGGAGCCTCGCCAGGTTCTCTTTTGCCTCCGGCATATCCATCTTGTTCGCCGCAATAAGCATCGGACGTTCGGCCAAGTAAGCGCTGTATTGAGACAATTCTTCCTTGATGATGCGAAAATCTTCCACTGGATCCCGCTCTTCCGATCCGGAGATGTCCAAAACATGGAGAATCAAACGGGTTCGTTCCGTATGGCGCAAAAATTCATGTCCCAGGCCTGCTCCCGTGTGGGCTCCTTCGATGAGACCTGGGATATCAGCCATCACAAAGCTTTCCCCGTCTTCCAGCCGCACAACCCCCAGGTTCGGCACTAAGGTCGTAAAATGATAGTCCGCAATCTTCGGTTTTGCCGCTGAGACTTTGGAAATAAGCGTCGATTTACCGACATTGGGAAAGCCCACAAGCCCCACATCCGCGAGGAGCTTCAACTCCAAGAGCAGCCAGCATTCCTTGCCCGGCTCTCCGTTTTCCGCTAAGGTCGGGGCCTTGTTCGTGTTGCTCAAAAAGCGGGCATTTCCCCGGCCGCCCCGGCCACCCGGGGCCACAACGGCGCGTTGCCCGTGCTCCACCAAATCGGCTAGGATCTCCCCCGTCTCCGAGTCTTTAACCAGCGTTCCCACCGGGATCCGAAGGATGAGGTCCTCTGCGCCCTTGCCGTGCATATTCTTGCCCTGGCCATGCTCACCCCGCAGGGCTTTATAATGGCGCTTATAGCGGAAATCCACGAGCGTTCTCAAACCCTCATCCGCTTCCAGGATCACGCTGCCGCCGCGTCCGCCATCCCCGCCGCTCGGGCCGCCTTCGGGTACATATTTTTCCCGGCGGAAGGCGACGACCCCCGCTCCGCCATCTCCGCCTTTGACATAAATTTTGGCTTGATCGTAAAACATGAGCCTACTCCTTACTTACAATTCAACGTTCCAATCAATACTAAACGTTCGCTCAGCCAGGCACACTTCCTCAGCCACTCCCGCCTGTTCCTGATAGAGGCTGAAGACAAAACTTTCGCCGAACTCATCTTCAAAATCGATAAGGGCTTGAATCATGCCTTCCTCACGCTTGAGATTGGCACTGGTATTGGCATGACTGAGTTTCAGACACTCTGTAGTGTACCCGTAGAGCACTTCAGCATACTTTTTTACCGCAAAGGTCTGCCAAAACTCCGGAACCTTAAACCGCTCAGGAATCATTAGCTTCGCCACAAACCCTTCCAACCGCAGGCGATGAATGAGACCCAGTACCACAGCAGCCACCAAGGGATCCGCAATCTGGCCTGCCTGCTGTTCGGTTTCCAGATTCAACGCCTCTTTCATATAGCTCGAGGCCTTATCCACCTGCTTCAGCTGCAAATATCCCAGGATCACCTGCCAATGGTTCAGAAAATCATGGCGCTGGATACTGTACCAGTTTAGCTGCTCAGTGAGAAGCCGCTCGGCCAGCCCGGGGTTGGATTCTTTATCCATATACTATCACCTGTTCACTTTCAATTTCCGCACAAGCTAGATTCCTTTTTCGAAGGAAAGCCTTCGCAAAGACCCTAGAGTAAGGGATATTCGCGAGCACCTAGTGAATCCCTGAGGCCCATGCAGCTGCCAAACTCTGCTGAAGGCGCATACTCTCTTTCCTTCTGAACCAAAAACCCTCGGGATGTCCCGAGGGTTCGATGAAGTCTGCTTATTGAGCTTGAGCTACCGGGCGCTCGTTGTAGATGCTAACTTTTTTGCGATTGCGGTCTTTGCGCTCGAACTTGACATAGCCGTCAACCAGCGCAAACAAGGTATCATCCTTACCCAGGCCGCAGTTTTTGCCAGGATGGAACTTCGTCCCGCGCTGGCGTACGATGATGTTGCCAGCTAGAACAAACTGACCATCGCCCCGTTTAACACCAAGGCGTTGGGCGTTGCTATCCCGACCATTCCGAGAGCTTCCTACTCCTTTTTTATGAGCGAAAAGCTGTAAGTTCATCTTCAACATGGAGTCCACCTCCTCTGTTCAATCATTACATATTCTTTGCCATAAGCATCTTGAATGGATTCAACCCCTAATAACAACGTTCTCAGAATCCACTGGGCGTTATCCAGTTCCTCAAGGCTTGCCAATTCAATACGACAAGTGAGAAAGCCTTCGCCATCCTTAGCCAGCGGGGGGACATTCAGAAAATACTCCAACCCATTGGCCGCTGCAATACTTAAAGCTGACACCCCCGCGCAGACAATATCCTGTCCGTCTTCGCCAAAACCGGCATGCCCAGAAAACTCAAAGCCCCGGATCCGCTCCGCTTCATCAAGCCAATAAGCAAACCGCACTCCGTTCGCAGTTTTCTTGCCTTTAGGCTTCGAGGGCCTCGACGAGGACCTTTGTATAGGGCTGGCGATGCCCTTGCTTACGACGGTAATTTTTCTTGGATTTGTATTTGAAGACAATAATCTTCTCCCCTTTGCCATGCTCCATCACTTTCAGCATAGCCTTCGCTCCCTCGACAACAGGGGTTCCGACCTTAACCACGCCATCTTTCTCCACGAGGAGAACCTTATCGATGGCCACGGTATCCCCGACGTTCGCGTTTAATTTTTCGACAGAGATGACATCACCTTGTTTAATCCGGAATTGTTTGCCACCGGTCTCAATCACAGCGTACATATTTACACCTCCTCTATCCTAGACTCGCCTCTTCAGGTTAATCTCTTCTTACCGTAAATCAACGTCAATGAATTAATAAAATCATCCATATCAATCAATCGCAAAGAAATGATTATTGCTGACCTGGTTCGTGCGGTTGCGGCAGAGAAACCACCACATTGCATTATTTTAACATCCTTAGAATTGATTTGTCAAATACCCTGCACCATCACAAGCCGAGCAAGGCCGAGTGTAGCGTGCCGCCAAAGCCTGGCCTGATTTCTTCCGGGTCATCTCAATCAACCCCAGCTGAGTCAGACCTAAAACCTCACACTTCAGCCGATCACCCGCACAGGCATCAGAGAGGGTTTTTAGCACCTGTTCCTTGTCTGTTTCGGAAAACATATCGATAAAATCCACTATAATAATGCCACCCAGGTTCCGCAGCCTCAGTTGACGAGCGATCTCGCGGGCTGCCTCCAAATTCGTATGGAGCACCGTTTCCTGAAGAGAAGATTTGCCGATGTATTTCCCCGTATTCACATCAATAGCCACCAAGGCCTCTGTTCGGTTCACCACCAAGTAACCGCCGCTTTTGAGCCAAACCTTCGGGCGCAAAGCTTTGCGGATTTCGTCATCCACGCCAAGACGCTCAAATAAGTCTCCCCGCATGTCTACGAATACTTGGTTTGCTGCCGGATGACCAATATTTTGCAGAGCACTCCTCAAAGTTGCCGCAACATCCGCATCATCTGCCGTCAGCCGGGCGATATCAGGGTCCATGAGATCACGTACCAAGCGGGCGATGAGATCCACTTCCCGGCGGACAATCCCAGGTACAGCCACATGAGACACCTTTTCCTGAATATCCGCCCAAAGTTCCATCAGTTCTTCAACATCCTCCCGCATCTCCTCGGCACGGATCCCTGCAGCCAAGGTACGGATAATCAGGCCGATCCCTTTGGGGCGGATAACATTTGCCAGCTGACGGAGCCGCTCGCGCTCAGCTCCCTCTACAATTTTACGTGAAACACCGACATGATCCACGTTCGGGACCAAGACGACATGGCGACCGGCCACGGTAAGGTTTGTTGTTATCCGTGCTCCTTTGTTTCCTACCGGCTCTTTGATAATTTGAACCAGAAGTTCCTGCCGTGATTTGAGAACATTCTCCACCCGGATGCTTTCCGGGGCAGCCTGGCGTTCCTCTTCCTCAAGGGTACGGGGTGGCACCGCATCCCCCACATAAAGGAAGGCGTTGCGTTCCAGTCCGATGTCCACAAAAGCAGCCTGCATCCCTGGCAAAACATTTTCGACCCGGCCCTGATAGATGTTCCCCACGAGCCCCGCCTGAACCCCATCTCCTTCGAAGACTTCCACGAGTTCCCCGTCCTCAAGCAGGGCCGCCCTCAGGTTGGATGCAAGTCCTTTCAGAATAATTTCTTTCAACTCGAAACCCCCAGTGCGCTCGATGTTCGAACTCCGATGATTGATCCCCGGCATTGGTCTTTTAACGGGCCTCGGATCTAAATCCGCGCTTATGGTCCGGATCCAGAGGGGAGTAATGCTGCCCCTCATAATGGACATAGATCCCGGTCCGTTTAATCTGTAGAGCCTCGAGATCAAAGGGGAGATTCTCCAAATCCCTGAGGCTGGCGAGCACTTCTTCCGGGCGTACACTACCAGAGTTGCCTACCTCAACCTCCAGCTCGACGATGACAGCATCACCCTCCACGCTTCCAGTCAAACGTTTCACCCAAGGCCGGATATCTTTGTCGGTACGCCCCTTTTTACTGTAACGGGCAAAGGGAATGTGCTCCCGTTTAAGCCAAGCGTCCATCCCTTCGGCCAAACGTTCCGGCCCGATCGGGAGAGCCATGGGTACGCGGATGAGATAACTCGCGGCATTCAGCACCGCCATTAAAGCCTTGCTTCCGGTCTCCACAACGCTCCCTTCCAAAAGACGGATACCTGAGGGAAGCTGTTCTTGAAGCCTCCCCAGTACCTCCCGAATATCCATGTCCTGCCGCAATTCCACGTCAACATACTCCCGCTCCCCTTCCACAGCGACCGCCAAGGCGGATCCAAAAGCGATCTTGGGATGCGGATTAAATCCTTCGGAATAAGCCATTGGGATTTTCGCCCGCCGCATGGCCCGCTCGAAAACACGGGTTAAATCCAGATGGGCAATGTATTTGGCTGTTTCCAGCTTGGAGTAGGCAATCCGCAAAAGCATGACACTCACCCTTTCAAATCGATCTGCACCCCTCGGTCTGGGCACACCCCGCACCCTGTGCAGTCATTATGCCGACAATCCAACGTTCTCGCTTCTTGTAAGGCCTGAAAATGTTCCTGCATCAAAAACCGCTTCTTAACCCCGCTCTCCAGATGATTCCAGGGAAGGACATCATCGTAATCCAGCGCTCGATGCGCATAAAAACTGGGGTCGATTCCTAATTCTCTGAAGCTTTCCAGCCACACATCATAGCGAAAATGCTCTGACCAGCCGTCGAAACGGCAACCGGCCCGGAAAGCGTGTTCCAGCACATCCGCCAAACGCCGATCTCCTTTAGCAAACACCGCCTCCAGGAAACTGGTTGAGGCATCGTGATAATTATACTTAATCCGCCGATCTCGCAGTTTTTCTTTCAGGTATTTCTGCTTGGCCTCCAGGGAAGCTTGGCGTTCCTGAGGTTCCCATTGAAACGGGGTATGGCTCTTCGGCACGAACGAACTGGTGGACACCGTGACATTGACATTGCGCCTGCCCAGCTTATTCCCCAGATTAGCCACGTTCTTTGCTAAATGGACTATACCCTCCAAATCCTCCTGGGTCTCCGTCGGCAGCCCGATCATGAAATAGAGTTTGATACTCGACCAACCCGCCTTGAATGCCGCTTCTGTCGCCTCCATGAGGTTCTCTTCTGTCACGCCTTTGTTAATCACATCACGCAAACGCTGTGTTCCTGCCTCTGGAGCAAAAGTGAGCCCCGATTTGCGCACTTTCTGTACTTCCTGAGCCAGCTTAACATCAAAAGAATCGATTCTTAGAGACGGGAGAGAAACCCCGACCCGCTCCGGGCTGTATTTTGTGACAATCTCCTGGACAACCGGTTGAATGCAGGAATAATCTCCGGAAGAAAGAGAGGTCAGCGAAATCTCCCCATACCCTGTCGAACGCACCAGTTCTTCGGTCTGGCGCAAGAGCGTCTCAGGTGAACGCTCCCGTACCGGGCGGTAAATCATCCCAGCCTGGCAAAACCGGCAGCCCCGGGAGCAGCCGCGCATCACTTCCAGCATCATGCGATCATGCACGATCTCCATATAGGGTACGATGGGGTTGGTCGGGAAAAAAGCCGTGTCCAGGTCTTTCACAATTGCTTTTTCAACCATCTTGGGTACACCGGGCTCTGCTATGATCCCGGCAATCCGTCCATCCTCTTGATAATCCACCTGGTAGAATTCCGGAACATAAACTCCCTGTACCTGCGCCACCTTAAGCAAAAACTCCCGCCGCGAGACCGGGTTTTTCTTCTGCTCGGCCACTAGGTTAAGTACCTCCGGCAACTGTTCCTCACTCTCACCTAACAGCGCAAAATCAATAAATGGAGCTAATGGCTCCGGATTATAGGCACAAGGCCCGCCCGCAATCACCCAAGGATCCTCTTGACCCCGCTCATTCGTACGCAGCGGGATCCCCGCCAAATCCAGCATATTTAAGATGTTGGAAAAGCTCATCTCATACTGTAACGTAAAACCCAGGACATCGAAATCCCTGATCGGGCGGAAAGACTCTAAAGCATATAGTGGAATGCCCCGTGCACGCATCTTCTCTTCCATGTCCACCCACGGGGCAAAAACGCGTTCACAGGCAAACCGAGGCAAAGAATTGACTAAATGATAAAGGATCCGCGTTCCCAAATGCGACATCCCCACTTCGTACACATCTGGAAAGGCAAATACCATATGGACATCCGTCTCATCCCAGTCTTTATGGATCGAATTCCACTCCGCACCCAGGTATCGGCTTGGCTTCAATACTTTCGGCAGAAAACGTTCCACCTGTTCCCGGATATGGGTCGTTGTATTGCTCATAAGTCAGAAAGGCCCCCTCATTTGGACATTATAGCACTGTAACACAGTATTATAGCATAGAGTGTTCCTGTTTCCAAGGAAGCAAGGGGACGGTTCTGCTGCTTCCACCTTATCAAGCTGGCCCAAAGACTTGTACCCCAAACACCGAGGCGCAAGGTTCTTATCATCCATGAAGTTTGGGGATTCAACAACGAGCGAACGACTTCGACGTCAAACCTCGAACCTCACTATAGCTTGCCCACTGGGTAACTAATTCCCTCTCGCATCATTCCATCTAACACCTGTGTTTCTGAGAAGGTCTGCCCCAGCCCGTCCAAGTCATCCGTGAGCGCAATGAAGGTGTAGCGATCCGCTGTCAGTTCCTCGACAATCCGAATCACGGGAGTTTCTCTGTGCACAGTCAACCAGTGACTCGGCATTAGCCCTTTACGCATGAGTTCCTCTTTCTTCTGGGTGAGTTGGCGTAAAAATGTGACCCGAGCGGAGGCAATTTCCTTCCCTCCGGCAAGCCAAAAGAACCCGGCCAGGATGATTAAAAATAATGTACCCTCCTGTAAACCATTTTTCAGCCAGGTGGTGAGGGCAAAAACGATGAGAGCGATTCCCAGCCACCTTCCCGCCCAGGCCAATCCTTTTGTCACCCGGACGAAACCAAACACTCCGGAAAACAGTGCCCGTACCACCCGGCCCCCGTCAAGCGGGAGCACCGGAATCAGATTGAATGCCGCCAACCAAAAATTATAACGTACAAAGTCTTCCGAGAAGCTTCCGTTCCAGAACCCCTGCCAACGCAATCCCTCCGCCAGAAATAAAAGCACCACATTAAATAAGGGGCCTGCCAAAGCCATTAAACTCTCCTCAACTTTGCGTCCTTCAAAGAGACCATCGCAGTATGCCACCCCTCCCAAGGGAAAGATCTCAAGGCCCGTCACCTTGAATCCGTAAGCCTTCGCAGCCAAAAGATGAACGAGTTCATGCCCCATCACCAGGGTAAAGACGAGAATGGCCTGGGCACCCAAACCCAGGACCGCATAAATCCCCAGGACCACCAGAAATGCGGGGTGTACCCGTAGACTGATCCCCGCAATCTTCCCAAGCTGCACGTTTGACCCCCCCGTATCCCCCTCTGTCCTCAGCGACACAGTGCCCCTATCAATACTGTGCTTTAGCCCACGTATGCTTCAGTCGATGCTGTGCTCGCATCGTCGCTCTGCTTCAAAAATTCGCTACAATCCGTTCTTAAGGGTTTTTGCCTGTTTTTGTGGGCGGGATTAGGTATGGCAGGGGATTTAGCGGCTTATCGTTTTTACGCAGTTCAAAATGGAGCCACGGCTGTTTCAATGGTGCTGAAAGCCCGACGGTTCCCACAATCTCCCCCTGCTCCACTTTCTGCCCTTTGCCAATTGGCACGTCACCTAAGTTTCCGAGCACTGCACTCCAGCCGTCCCCGAAATCGAGCTTGATGAAATTCCCCATCTGGGGATCAACCCCTGTTGCTACGACGATTCCCCGGAACGGCGAAACCACCGGTGTCCCCAAGGTACTTCCCACATCAATTCCCTGGTGTACCGTGCCCTTACCGTCATTCGCTACTTGACCAAATCCGGCCACCACCGGACCAGACAGGGGCGGCTGAAACCTTCCCTGCATTTTTGCATCGACCGGTAAGCTTTCGCCGGTTACTCCGCCCAATCCCATAGCCCCTTTCGCCATCGTGGTCAAAGCCGGATAGTAATCCCCGCTCATCATCGCGGTCTGATAAAAGCGATGTATCCCTTGTGACAGGACATCCCCCCCTGTTGAACTCGCAAAAACCGTTAAGAAAACAAGGGCCGCCATTACGGTTTTCCTCTGCCCACTCGACCATTGATTAAGGAAACTCCCCCACCCCTGCTTCATCTGAGTGCCGGCACGCTTTAATTTCCACGGTGGGTTCATGTCTCCCTCACGCCCGTGGCCCACTTCCTGGACCGCCTTCTCCCATTCCCAGTCATCCCAGCGCTCATACGGGTTCATATCCGCTCCCTCACTTCACCCAAAACTCAATAAGGCTCGTACATCCCGATAAAAATCTATGAGGGAGGACAAAAAAAAAGAACCCCGAAATCGAGGTTCCCTAAAACATCAACCTTCGTCGCCTCAAATTCACACTCAGCAAAAGCCCAACGGCGAGCATATTCGACCACATGGTGCTCCCTCCATAACTGATCAGAGGTAGCGGGATCCCCGTTACCGGCATAATCCCTGAAGTCATCCCCACATTGACCAGGATATGAAACGTAAACATCGCCACAATGCCTGAAGCAATAAGCATGCCGAAGAGATCCCTCGACTTGCTGGCAATGCTAATCGCCCGCACGATAAAGATCAAGAAAAGAAACAGTAGCGTAACCGCTCCGATAAAACCGAACTCCTCACCAATCACCGAAAAAATAAAGTCCGTATGATGCTCAGGCAGGAAATTAAACCGCCCCTGTGTCCCCATACGATATCCTTTTCCCCAAAGACCGCCTGACCCAATCGCCCACATGGACTGAATAATATGCCAGCCATCCCCCGCTAAATCCGATGCCGGATCCATAAAGATCGTTAAGCGTTTCAACTGATAATCTTTCATGGGCAAAGGCACACCGTGCGCAAAATGCAGCCAGAGAGCCACGCCGACGATCGCCGCTCCAGCCAAGAGAAGGAGTGTAAATTTCCAGGGATTCGCTCCGGCAACATACATCATCCCGATCAGGATCGCAACCAAAACCATAGCTGTTCCTAAGTCCGGCTGCAAAAAGATAAGCAGCATGGGTACGGCAACAAACAGGATGGGTGGGATAAAATCACGGAAGCGATTCAGCTGTCCCTGCCGATTCGCTAAAAAATCGGCCAGCGTTACGATGATCAGGATCTTAGCGAATTCAGAAGGTTGAATAGCAAAACCGGAGGTCACCGGAATCCAGCGCTGCGCCCCTTTGGCCGATGACCCGACAAAGAACACGGCGATAAGGAGCAACAGATTGATTCCGTAGAGCAACCAGCTCATTTTCCTCAGCTTTTGGTAATCAAACAAGGCCACCACGCCCAGCAACGCTAAGCCACTCAAAATCCACCTAGCTTGCAGTTCAACATAATGATAAGGATTGACCTTATCCACATTAAGAGAAGCCGTGCTCAAAATGAGCAAGCTTGCTCCCAATAACAATAAGAAAAACAGGATGAATAGAAAATCTAAGTTCCTCAGCATTCGCTTGTCCAATGCGCCTTACCTCCTGAATGCTTGTACGCTCAGATTATTATATCACATCGTGAAAAATAAGCAGGAACATAAGTTGTTCCTGCTTGATATTTTATCCACCATCTATCCTTTGGTACTATAATCCCTTTTCATCTTCATCACAGGAATATTCGCCACGAGTGCGACTTCCCGATCGTCCTGACTTAAGTTAACCTCCATGGAGTCTTCATCAATATCCATATAATTAGAGATCACCTTGATCAGATCTTCTTTAAGCTTGTTGAGCATTTGCGGTGAAATGCTCGCCCGATCATGCACGAGAACAAGGCGTAAGCGCTCTTTCGCAATATTTTTACTTGAGGTGCTCTCCTTGCCCAGCATCCGGTTAACAAACTCTAATAAGGACATGTCTTTCCCTCCTCAACGAGCATTTACCGAAGGCCGACGAGTTTCCTCAGCTTGTCCATGAGTCCTTCAGGCACATCAAGATTCATGAGAGCAACTTGTTCGCCGCGGATTCTGCGAGTTATCCGGCGGTAAGCCTCCCCTGCTTTTGCATTATGATCCATGACCGCGGGTTCACCTTTGTTCGTCGAGATGATGATGCTCTCGTCTTCCGGAACCACACCCAGTAGCTCAATTGCCAAAATGTCAAGAATATCTGCCATATCCATCATATCCCCGCGCTTAACCATTTGGGGCCGAATACGGTTAATAATCAGCTTCGGATTACTGAGTTCTGCTGCTTCCAAAAGCCCGATAATCCGATCCGCATCGCGCACGGCACTCATTTCCGGGGTTGTGACCACAACCGCCCGATCCGCACCCGCTATCGCATTCTTAAAGCCTTGTTCAATCCCAGCCGGGCAGTCGATGATGGCATAATCAAATTCCTGCTTCAGTTCCGCGCTCAGCTCCCGCATCTGCTCCGGAGTGACCGCGTTTTTATCCTTCGTCTGAGCAGCCGGCAGTAAGAAGAGGTTTTCAAAACGCTTGTCCTTGATTAAGGCTTGGCGGAGCCGACAGTTGCCGCTCGTGACATCCACAATGTCATAAACGATCCGGTTTTCCAGGCCCATAACCACATCCAAATTGCGCAGCCCGATATCAGTATCTACTAATACGACTTTATGGCCGGCAACAGCAAGCCCTGTACCCAGATTTGCCGAAGTAGTGGTTTTGCCAACACCACCTTTCCCTGAGGTCACTACGATTACTTCACCCATAATTACGCCTCCCTTATCTTAACGAACCTTTCCACGTCATTCCTGCCAACCCTTCAACAATGAGCTGACCCTCTTTAACCCGAGCGATTTCTGGCCCCCGCCAGGTGTCCTCTCCGTCAGGAGCGCGGGTTAGCAAATCCGCGATTCTCAGTTGAGTCGGAATCAGGTGATAAGCACTGACCGTGGCCAAGCGATTCCCGGACGCCCCCGCATGAGCCACTCCTCGCAAAGCCCCGAGAACCACGATATTTCCGGTCGAGATGATTTCCGCCCCCGGATTCACATCGCCCAGAACAACCACATGCCCTTCATACTGCACACTGTTGCCTGAACGCAGCGTACGATCAATGAAAAGGCAGTTCCCTTCGGCCATGCTTTCATCGCCTTTTTCCCGCTCAACGTCACTCGGGCGAGTAATTTTTCCGTACACCTCTGCCGCTTTGAGCCAGCCAGAGAGTTCTAAGTTGTACGACGCCAAGGTGCTGGTCAGAGCCTGGAGTTCCTCGGCATTATACCCCCGCTCCCCCGCGTAGCAACGTACGGTAGCACCTTGCAAGAACTGGGAAGACTCACCAAGATAGTGTTTCAACTCATCGAGCACGATCTGAAATTCTACGTTGGGATCCAAATAAAGCACGAGTCCGTCACGGGTTCCTTTAATCGAAAGATGTTCTGTCCGGGTCAATTCCAGTCCTCCAGTGCTTGTCTGTATTCGAACGCTGATGAGATAAATTCTACAGAACGAGGGGAATTCCCTTTTTCCCAACAAAAAAAACGAGGACGATTTTCCCCGTTTTTTCAACCCCTATTCGCTTATTTCCAACCAAAATACTGCATAAAAGCGGCCTTAGCGACATAGCCGGCCGTATCTCCGCCGTGGCTCCCATATTCTATGACCCCTGCAAAGGCAATCTGCGGATTGTCGTACGGGGCAAAGGCCACAAACAGGCCGTTGTAAAGTTCCCCGGAAATCGTATCTTTGGAACCAATTTGGGCGGTTCCCGTCTTACCGCCCCCGCTAAACTCCGGAACATCAGCAAAGAGAAAAGCGGCTGTTCCTTCTCCAGTCATCACCCTAGACATACCATATTTCACCTGGTTCAAGACATCCGGAGATGCCGAAAGCGTGCTCAAAAGCTTGGGTTGATTCTGCTTCACGACTTTTCCCGAAACCGGATCAATGATTTTGTCCACAATATAGGGCCGATAATGCTGACCACCATTGACGATCGTTGCTACATAATTGGCCAATTGCAGAGGCGTATAGGCATTATACCCTTGTCCAATCGCATTGTTGAAACTGTCATACAAATGCCAATCCACATACTGGCTAAGCATTTGTTTAAACCAAACCTCAACTTGGTTTTTTTTGCTGTCCTTTTCCTTCTGCAGCTTATCCTTGGTTTTCTGATCCGGAGCCCCAGCGATTTTGACTGCATAATCGCTGTCAATCGCCGCAAGTTTCTTCTGTCGTTGCTCATCATAATAAGGCTGATAATACGCCTTTTTCCATTCCGGAGAGGGAGCGATGCCCTTGACCTCTCCCGGCAAATCTACACCAGATAACACGCCGAGCCCCGTTTCATTCGCTAACTGCTTAACCATTTCAGGATCCACGTCGAAAACCCGGCGGCCTAAGACTTGAAAATAAATATCTGAAGACTTCGCTAACCCGCGGTAAAGGTCGACTTTACCGAAATAGTAACCCCCCCACTCTGGAAAACCCTGAATCTGGGCTGACGCTGACCCCAGAGAAGCCATAGAATCATCAATATACTCATTGGGCGTGATCACTCCGGCCTTCAAAGCAGCCATCGCGGTGAGCATCTTAAAGGTAGAACCGGGAGGATAAACCCCGGAGAGAGCCCTGTTCAGTGAAGCCGCAGCTTTCCCCTTAAAATAGCGGTTAGCCGTGTCATCCGAAATGATACCGGTGAGATCATTCGGATCCATCGCCGGCCGGGAAGCCATGGCTAAAATCTTTCCCGTCTGCACATCAATGACGACGGCGGCTCCCGCCTGGGCCTCAGGGTGTGTCTGCTCGGCTTTGTGGATCTGATTGTCCAATTCAGTCTCAACCACCTGCTGGAGCTTAGCATCGATCGTCAATTGAATCGTTTTTCCAGGCTCAGGGGCTTGCACTATTGTCTCAGCGATAGGACGGGCATTATTATCTACTTCAACCTGTTCTTGCCCTGCCTTGCCGTGGAGCCAGAAATCATAGGATTTCTCAACCCCATCCTTGCCGACCAAATCTCCTTGCTTATACTCGAGACCCGCTTTTTGCGCCTCAGGATTCTTGTTAAATTCCTTAATTTCAGGGTCGCTGATTTCGCGTACATAGCCAAGAATCTGCCCAGCCAAGGTGTGCTCTGGGTAGGAACGCACGGGAACGGCCTCGACGCTCACTCCTGGCAGCTCTTCTTGGTGTTCTGCAACCACAGCTTGAAGTGTTTGCGGGACATTGGGGAGAATCGCCATCGTACGGTAACGTTCCCACTGATGATTCTGAATCATAGCTAAGATGTCTTCGGTGATCAGATCCACGGATTCCGAGGTGTTCGGCCAATAGGGCTTAACAAACGTGGCTAAGCGCTTGACGACATCCTTCCAACTCGTCTGGCTTGCCTCCTGAAGACCGAGCCAGTCCAGTGTCAAGGCAAACTCAGGAACACTCGTCACCAATAGTTTCCCTGACCGATCGATGATATCCCCGCGCGTAGGCTGAATCGGAACCGTTTGCAGCACATTTCCTTTGGCCATCGCCGCATAATAAGCGCCCTTGGCGATCTGCAAGCGCCAAAGATTGAAGCTGAGGATAGTAAACACTACGGTCACCACAACCGCTAAACCCCAAAGTCGCCGCACATAGGGTTTGCGCTCTTTCTCTTCGTCGTCCATAGGGAACACCTCCTTAATTCAGAAGTCAGAGGCCGGAAGTCAGAAGCCGGAAAAGACAAGGGGGACGGTTCTTCGTGTCTAAGTGATTCCGTCGACTGAGCCAAGGATGGCGAATTCGGCGGGAACCCCTCCACCCATAACCAAGCCGAGTAGGTGGTTTAGTCTGCAAGCGCCATGGATGAGCATGGTGCCGTGTGCCATTCCCCTCCCCGAAGCTCAGCGTTCATACTTCGGCCTATACCTCAACCAACCGTGGAGGAAGGAGCGATGGATCCAGGGGTAGGTGACGGGGACGAGCAGGGCGTTGTAGATGGAGACGCCAAGAACGAGGCGGAAGATATCGGAAGCAGACCAGCTCAGTCCGGCACCCAGGCCGAGGAAGCCAACCATGAGCTGACCGACGGCGGTGACCAGGAAAACGAGAAGCATGGTGAGCGAGAAATTTTCTCGGTACCAACGTCCAGCAAGCCAACTCGTCAGAGCCGCGACCAGCGTCAGCGTCACTGAGTACATACCAAGGTAATGACCGAGATAAAAATCCTCGATGAGCCCTGTTCCCAGGCCCCATAAAATTCCTGTCCACTTCGGCTCATGAAGCGCGACATAAATGATGAAAAGCATGGCAAGATCAGGCTTGATCCCTGACCAAGCCCAGAGGTGGAAAAGGGTGCCCGGCAGCACTAATGTTAACAGCAAGAGGAATACCAAAATGACATAACGCATATCATTTCACCTACGACATTTTTACAATATAGACTTCTTCCAGGTTATCAAAATTAACCAACGGTTCGATGTACGCGGTCTTTAATAAGCCGGATTTATCGAGTTGGACTTCCGTGACTTTGCCCACGGGAATATCTTTCGGATAAACCCCGCCCCAACCCGAAGTAAGCACCAAATCCCCGGCATTGACGTTGTCGTCCCGGCGGAAGAGCATCTGCAGATGCCCGCTGGCGGTCAGCCGTGAGCCCCGTTGGTAGGTCCCTTGGACGATGCCGAAGGTGCCTTCTCCAGAACTTCCGCGCACCAAGGCGCTGACCTGACCTTCCCCGTCCGTGATCAGCAGCACTTCGCTCGTTTTCGGTGTGACGGCAATAACCTTGCCCACAAGGCCCAAATGAGCTATCACAGGTGCATCGACACGAATCCCATCATCGCTTCCCCGGTTAATGGTCAACGTCTGATACCACGCAGTGGGATTACGATTGATAATAGTCGAACCCAGCATCTTGAACTTGTCCAAGGTTGGGCTGCGAAATACACCCTGATCCAATTCAGCATAGCGCATCCCGGCCAGAACCTGCTGTTTGAGTTTGAGATTGTCTCCTGTCAGCTGATCCACTTTTCCTTTTAAGGCCGCATTTTCTTTTTGAACGGCGTCAAAGCTCCAGAAGGCTCGTGTATCATCTCTGACCAGCGTTCCAACTTGAAGCAGGGCGTTTTCCACAGGACTTAAAACCCGCTGCAAAGCACCCCCGACCGGATTCAAAAACTGCCGTCCGAGCCCCGTCAAACGCATGCTTATCAGAATACCTAGCAATAGAAAGAAGACGAGAACCGCAATTCCCGTCACATTGACTCTTCTCCCCACCGTACTTGCCCCCAGCTCAATTCAATTCTGGCGGAAAAGATCCTGGGTTTCCCCGCATCTTTTAGCTCTTCTGCAGTGCAATAATTTTTCTTAAGATCTCCCGGTCTTCCAACACGCGGCCGGTTCCTAAGGCAACACAGGATAACGGATCCTCCGCCATATGGACGGGAATGCTCGTTTCATCGGCGATGAGCCTGTCCAGATTGCGCAAAAGCGACCCTCCACCAGCCATCATGATGCCGCGATCCATGATGTCGGCGGACAGCTCCGGCGGGGTCTTCTCCAAACAGGATTTTATCGCCTCAATGATCGCCATTACCGGTTCCTGCAAGGCATCCTGAATCTCCTCAGATGTCACTTCCACCGTCTTGGGAAGCCCTGTCAAGAGATCCCGACCGCGAACAGAATAAGTAATCCCTTTTTCAGCCATATAGGCGGCCCCTATTTCAGTCTTAATATTTTCCGCCGTCCGGTAGCCGACCATGAGATTATAGCGGCGCTTGATATGCGCCACAATCGCATCATCCATTTCATCTCCGGCGACCCGAATCGAACGGCTGGTCACAATCCCGCCGAGGGAAATCACCGCAACCTCCGTGGTTCCGCCACCGATATCCACAATCATATTGCCGGTTGGTTCGCTGACCGGAAGCCCGGCTCCAATCGCTGCAGCCATCGGTTCTTCCATAATAATGGGGTCTTTCGCTCCAGCAGCCATCGCCGCCTCTTTAACCGCCCGCTCTTCCACAGGGGTTACCCCGGAAGGGACGCAAATGACCACTCGAGGCCGGGCAAAGGGCGAATCCGAACCAAGGGCCCGAGAAATAAAGTACTTTAACATCTTTTGCGTTACATTAAAATCAGAAATCACCCCGTCTTTTAAGGGGCGAATGGCAACAATATGGCTTGGGGTGCGCCCGATCATCTCTTTGGCCTTGTCTCCAACCGCCAGAGGGGTTTTCTTTTCCATATCCATCGCTACGACCGAAGGTTCTCGCACCACGATCCCTTTGCCACGTACATGAACCAAGGTGTTGGCCGTACCCAGGTCAATCCCTAAATCTTTTCCAAAGAACATTGCTAAAAGACCCCTTCCCTTGCACCAACTATCTATAATATTCCTCGTTCCTTAAGACTTATATACCGATTATCGCCAATAATAACATGGTCTAGCACTTCAATTCCCAAAATCTGTCCACCCTCAGACAGCCTTCGCGTCACCTCAATATCTTCCTGGCTTGGCGTCGGATCCCCGCTTGGATGATTGTGCAAAAGAATGATGGCGTTCGAATTACGGCGGATTGCTTCTTTAAAACATTCCCGCGGATGCACTAAGGAAGAGTTAAGCGATCCCACAGAAATTTGGCTTACCCCTAAAACATGATTTTTTGTGGTCAAACTCATAATGCGAAAATGTTCCCGATCAAGATAGCGCATTTCCTCCATCACCAAGTGGGCCACATCCTGAGGGGAATTGACCACGGGTCTGGCCGCCGGATCAGCCGACACTAACCGTCGCCCGAGTTCCAGAGCCGCCTTGACCGTCGCTGACTTTGCCTGTCCCAAGCCATGCAGCTGAGCAAGATCGTGCACCGTCAAACGGGCAAGACCTGTCAGTCCTCCGGTTTCCGCCAGTAGGCGTTCCGCGACGTCCAGGACGTTTTCTCCCTTAACGCCGGTTCTGAGGAGGATGGCCAAAATCTCCCGGTTGGACAAGGCCTCCGGGCCGAACTGAAACAGGCGTTCACGGGGAAACATCTCCTCTGGGAGATCCTTCAATTTCCGGTAATCCATAAGTCACCCCGCGTGAAGCGATGTCTTTATGTTCAATCCCCCACGCTATTAGCCGCTCTTCAACATGCTCCATCGGCAGGCCCATGACGTTCGTCAATGAGCCATCACAGGAAGCAACAAACGCCTTCGCCGGCCCTTGAATCCCATACGCTCCAGCTTTGTCCAAGGGCTCCCCGCTGGCCACATAACGCTCAATTTCCGTCTGTGACAATTCCCGAAAACGAACCTTCGTCTCCACGACAAAAGATTCTAGCTTCCCTATCCTGGCCAAGGCCACACCTGTTAAGACCGAATGCTCCCTGCCGCTTAACCGCTTCAGCATCATGACGGCTTCCTTAGGGTTTCCCGGTTTGCCCAAGGTCTCCCCATCCAAGACAACCATCGTATCCGAGCCTAAAACAACCACCTCTGGCGTACCCTCTATTTCTAGCCAGTATCTGAGTCCCGCCTGGGCTTTACGTCCGGCTAAAATGCGCACCCCTAAACTTGCCTTAGCACTGGCTGGTAAGTCCTCCGAAACCGAGGCCTCGATCCGCTCGAATTCGTACCCCCACATCTCCAAGAGCATGCGCCGCCTGGGAGAGGATGAAGCTAAAACGAGCATCTTACCACTTCCTTGCTAGATAATACCCCCCCAATGCCCCAAGAAGTGTGGCCGCCGTAATATTCAAGCGAAACCCAAAGGAAAGGGAAAGGAAAAAGAAATCCAAATAGGTGTGCGATGGCACATCGATGATCGCCGGGCGCAAAAAAGGCGTAAATAACCCATATTTCTCTAGACCGAAACCCACCAAAGTGCCTAGGGCGGCTCCGATCAAAATTAATAGGATCGTCCGACCGGTGCCTGACGAATTGCGGCCAACTGCCATGTGAACCCCCAACACTCATAGAAATGAGCCAGGAGGAACGCTCCTGGCTGTTAAATGCTATGTCAAGTTTACCATTTTCCGAGCAAATTCGCAAGGCGGGTTTATCGTTCGATGTCCGAAATTAAAAGTCTCACCGCTTGAGCAAACGTGCACCCGCAATGCCCGGTTTTGTCATCTCATACGGATGGAGAATAAGATCCAATTCCTCTTCCGTAAGAATACCCTTCTCCAAGACAATCGCTCGCACGGAGCGGCCACCGGCAATCGCTTCTTTGGCCACCATGGAGGCCACATCATATCCGACGTGAGGATTGATGGCAGTAATCACTCCGACACTGTTTTCTACCATGGTTTGGCAGCGCTCAGCATTCGCTGTAATCCCCACAACACAGCGATCCCGGAAGACTTTCATCACGTTGCGGAGAATATCCAAGGATTGCAGGAGATTAAAAACAATGACTGGCTCCATGACATTGAGTTCCATCTGCCCGGCACCACAGGCCAAGGCAATCGTAAAATCATTCCCCTGAACCTGAAAAGCTACTTGATTGACGACCTCCGGCAGCACAGGATTGACTTTACCCGGCATGATCGAGGAACCCGGCTGCAATGAGGGAAGGTTAATTTCCTTAAACCCTGCCCGCGGCCCCGAAGCCATGAGCCTTAGGTCATTGGCAACCTTCGACAAGTTCACTGCCAAGGTCTTCAATGCCCCTGACACCTCTAGGAAAGCATCGGTATTTTGGGTCGCATCCACTAAATTGTCGGCCCGCTTGAGCGGCAGTTCGCTGATTTCCCCCAGGATTTCCGTGACCCTGGCAATATAGGCAGGATCCGCATTCAGCCCTGTGCCCACCGCTGTCGCACCCATATTGGTCACTTCAAGAGAGCGCACTGACCTTTCAATCCGTCCTAAGTCTCGTTTGAGCATAGCCGCATACGCTGAAAATTCTTGGCCTAGACGGATGGGCACCGCATCCTGTAAATGCGTTCGACCCATTTTGATGATCCCGTCAAATTCCTGAGCTTTAGCAGCGAAGGCCTGTTTTAATTCCCTTAAGCTCTTGAGCAGATCGCGTGAGACATTGAGGCAGGCAATCCGAATCGCCGTCGGAAACACGTCATTCGTGCTCTGTCCCATATTCACATGGGAATTGGGATGGATTTTAGCGTAATCCCCCTTGCTTCCCCCGAGGATTTCGATCGCCCGATTCGCGATCACTTCATTGGCATTCATATTCATCGATGTCCCAGCACCGCCCTGAATGACATCCACGACAAACTGGTCGTTGAACTTGCCGCCGGCCATCTCCAGAGCCGCTTGAATAATCGCTTTGGCAATCACCGGGGTTAAGGCCCCGATCTCCATGTTCGCCTGGGCCGCAGCCGCCTTCACGAGTCCTAAAGCCCGTATTAGTTCATGATGGGGGCGATATCCCGTAATGGGGAAATTATCCACCGCCCTCAGCGTCTGAATTCCATAATAAGCCTCATCCGGCACCTTCTGCACCCCGAGAAAATCTCTTTCTTCGCGCATCCTTCGTCTCCCCTTGTACTCACCGTTTATGCTGTATACATTATACACTGACCGTCTAGGTCTGTCGATGCTAATATGGCCCGGATCGGATAAGTTTAGTCTGGAAGCACGGCGACGCATCGCAAGTTTCGCGCTAAAGAAAACTTGGCTGGCGCCAAGCCTTTGGCGCCTTGCCATCCGGCATCTAGCCATCCATGGCGATGCTCTAATCTCAAACGTCCTGTTTGAGTCAGCGAAGGCGGCCGCCTAGTTGCCCTTATGCACCCACAGACTTATACTTTCTGATGTGCCAAAAAAGGCTCAACTGCCAGGTATACTGACTGTGAGCCGCAACAAGCACTATAAGCATCCCCTCGCTTCCACCTAGAAGCGAGGGGACGCTTCTGTTGCTTCCACCTAGATGTCCAGCTCTATTAATTCCCGATACAGGTGTTTCCGTCGCTCAGCCAAAAAGAAACGTTCTTTCATGGATGAAGACTGCATCTGTCGGATACGATTCAGGCGGGCGGAGGAAAGTTCAACCGTCAGGATCCCGGGCGTCCCCGAGGCGGCCTCAGCGAGCAGGTCGGCTTTGGGTCCCAGCACCAAGGCCCCACCGCTGAACGCTTGCCCCTGGCCATTGCTGCCGCAGAGGTTGCACGCCCCGAGGTAAACCGAGTTATCATAGGCTCTCGTCCCTAGGTATCGCAGCCAGAGTTCCTTGCGGTCTCCGGCGATGGCAGGGGAAGCATGCGGTGCAAACAGAATTTCCGCCCCCTTCAGGGAATAGATCGCCGCAACCTCGGGGAAATGCCAATCCCAACAGAGCCCGACCGCAAACGTCACCCCATGGCTGACGAAGATCGGAAACGCTTCACCTGCAGAGAAATACTCCCCTTCATTCTGACCAAGATGCGTCTTGCGGTAACTTCTGACCTGTCCGTCAGGCAGGGCGATCAAGTGAGCTAAATAGGGTTTATCCGGCTGTTCTTCATTGTATTCAGCCATCCCCACCAACAAGGTCATGTTCAACCTTTGAGCGCATGCTGCAATTTCCCTCACCCGTGGGCTGTGCAACGGCTCTGCACTAAGCGCGGCTTCCCCCGGAGCATAGCCGTGCAAAGCCATTTCCGGGAAGCACAGATGCGTCACTTGTTCCCGCGCCGCTGCCGCTGCACTGTTTAAGATTGTTTTCAAATTATCTTCGACCGCGTTGACCCTGCTTTCCATTTGTACCAAGCCGATCCGGCAATCCTGCTGCATGCTTTCCCTGATCCTTCCCTCCGTAGCGTCGTTAAATTTCTGTTATTTCTGTTAATCCAATTTCAAGACGCCCACTTAAATAAGCGGGCGTTCACTTGACTGGAGTACTTATAATCACTCACATAACATTAACATATTAAAGATGATACCATTGGCATCCTGATCATATCATACTTTCCGCCTAAAGATAATGATCGGCCCCTTTATATAATAGCAGGATTAGCGGGATTTTCCAAACTGCAATAATCCAGATTTAAGACTTCGCAGAGACTATCCTGGTCATGCAAGAAGTTAATAAAGAATCTTTCTTCCTTCGTTTCATTGGTTTGCGCCAAGGTCAAGATATTCAGAGGCCGGTAAATCGGAGCATCCTGAATTTGCAGAGTTTTAAAAATACGCTGATCGCACTCCCGTCGTACCGTGAGGGAAGAAATAATCGTCATGCCCAATCCGGCAGACACGACCTGCTTAATAGCCTGCGTACTCCCGAGTTCCATCGTGATGTCGAGTTTCTCCGGATCAAACCCACGCTCCTGGAGAGCCAATTCTAAGACTTTTCGGGTTCCGGAACCAACCTCACGGGCAATCATACGCTCGCCGGCCAGTTCATTCAACGTAATACTCGGTCGTTCAGCCCAGGGATGAAAATAAGGTACAACCACGACCAACTCATCTTGCCAAAACTGCTCAATCACCAAATCCCTCTGACGCACCACAGGACCTTCAATTAAACCAATATGAATATTTTTCTCCAGGACATCCTGACTAATAACTTCTGTATTCGCAATCTTTACCTTAAAGTCAATGTCGGGACGGATATTGTACAAATAAGCCAAAATATGGGGCAGTACATATTCCCCAATGGTAAGCGTCGCCCCCAAATAGACGACTCCCCGCCGATCCTCAACCAAGTCGCTCAATTTCTCCTGAACATCATGAAGAAGGTTCAGTATTTCGCATACATGATTATAGAAAACCTTGCCGCTCCGGGTCAAGGTTACTCCCTTGTTGGTGCGGTCAAAGAAACGGGCTCCAAAATGGCTCTCCAGATTTTGAATCTGAAGACTTATACTTGATTGGCTCATATGCAATTTCTTAGCAGCCAGCGTAATGTTCCGAGTGTCAGCAACCGTCTTGAAAGCAAGAAACTCTTGTTCGCTCATCAGACTCCCCCCTATACACTTGCCTTAATCACACCACCATTCACAGTACTCCCCATTTCCGGGAATATTCTACGGTCAGGACAAACTCATCGTCACGAAATCCGTGCTGTCGCAGAATCTGCAACGCCTGATTAAAATCCAACGTCTCCGTTTCCATGACGACCTGATCGCTCCGACTGGCTAGACCCCAGTCTCCATGAGCAGCCAGCAAGAGTTCCATCATCGCTGCGATCCGTTCTAACCGCCAGGTAAGAAAGTCTTTGCTTGCCCTTAATACTTCTGGGCTGACCCCTTTATTTCGGCTCAGCCGCTGCCAGGGAGACTCTCTTTCCTTCCGTCCGCCCTTGCCAAACAACACGAAAGAAAACCGTACTTTTTGGACGCAGGTTTCATTCTCAGCACGCATCAGCACACCTCCTTAACTGCTTAGCCAGCAGGGACCTGCCGTTCACAGGAAGGTCCCTGCTCACTTCTGCTGCGAACTTCTGCCTTAAACACACCCATTTTCTTTTAAGCGCAAGCCCTATACAGACCTATTTTACCATGGCCCAATAGCCGCCTAAGACGATAACAGATAAGATGTAGCCCAGCGGCACATTAACCAATACCCCCGTTGTAAAAGCTGCGAAAGGCCGCCAGCCCACCGACGCCAAATCTTTAAAACGCGTCGTCAGGCCAATACAAAGGAAGGTAAAGATAAACGCCCATAACCGGATCATGGAAATCGGAGCGATGATACTTGCTGAGACGCTCTTGGCCGTCGGTGCATCCACGGAGGCCAAGAGCAGGGTAACGATGATCGAGGCGCCAAAGAAGCCCAGGACAAATTTGGGGAAACGAATCCAGATTTCCTTACCGCTCGGTTTCGTTCCGTCATCCCGTTTTTCCCACTTCGTCACGGAAATCATGGCCATAATAAAACACCAGATGCCCACGAACATATCACGCCCGACAACCTTCATCAGGGTAAAGGTTTTAATCGCCTGTTCGTTAATCGAAGCCGCAGCCGCAATACCAGCCGCATCGGCGAATTCAGAGGTTCCGATCCAGGCGCCGCCCGGTCCGGGAGCAATATGAAGAACTTTAATCAGGATTGGCAGAAGAAAGACCATGATCACCGCCCAGACGACGACGAGGGAAATGGCCACGGAGACATGATTCTTTTCCGCTTTCACAGAGCCACCGATGGCAATCGCGGCCGAGACCCCACAGATTGAACCGCCGGCTGCCAACGCTGTCGAAAAACGTTTGTCCAAACCAAACAACCGGGTTCCTGCCCAATAAATCGTCAGGAAGGTGGACACCGCCACGATCGTTGCCTGGAGGAACGCCATCGGACCGGACTGCAGGATGAGGGTAAAAGGAAGGGTCGCTCCCATCAAGACAATCCCGGTCTTGACGTAAAACTCGGTACGAAACGCCGTATCCAACCATTTCGGAATGGGAACAAAGTTGCCGATAATCAGCCCCACCAGCAGAGCCATCAACGGGGCCTCCAGGCTCCACTTCTTGGCTGTTGTCGAAGCTCCGAGAATCGAGACCAGCACACCCAAAATAAACAGAATCGTAAACCCGGGAACGAACGCTTTTAAGTCGTGTCCCAGAATCTTAACAGCGACTGAGAACACGACCAAAAAGCAAAACCAGAGACCGATAATCCCGCTCAAGTGGGCGCCAAGATATGCCGAAACTTTAGCAAAGTTATCCCAAGCTGGAAAACTGATCGCCAAAGAGGGCATGACTTTACTACCTGCCGCCCAAAGAATAATGGCCACAATCACGGTGCCAAGCCCAATCCATACCGCCCAGTAATCTTCCTTCTTAAACAGACCGGATCCGCCCCCTAGGGTTGGAGTCGTTTTAACGGTGGAGATATTGCTCATATTAGCCATCCTCCTCGTAATGGTCTCAACGATCCATTACATATTCATTATATTCCGTCGCAGGACTAATTAAAACTATATTTTTAAGAAAAATAGTTCTTTCACAAAGTAAGCTGGATTCTGCTGTTTCTTCCCCCTTTCTTAGACTTATCTCTCCTTCAGCCCCCATCTGCTCAATCGTTCTTTCCCCCTTCCGTTAAATTCTTTATGGCGTATAACCGTTTCGTTTTTGCCTCCCCCCTTTCTCCAAAACCCATTTATTCTCCAGCAGCCCATTTCTTGTTCCCCCACCTTACTTGATGATACGCTCCAGCCAGATTTACGAATGATGATGCCCAAGTGGGACAACTGAGCACATGAATGTGATTATAGGCCGCATAGATTCCTCGATACAAGATCCCGTCATGCTCCCCGTCGATGCCATAGCCCCGTTCCACACGCAGCCCAAACCGGACTTCGGGGTCAAGGTTCACAATCCGGGAATGATGGAATTCGTGTCCCCGCAGGCTTTGCGCGCCGCTAAACCAGGGATTATCCCCTAATACCTCCATGCTGGTGTAACCATGTCCCTGCGGCTTAGCCTCCATCACGGTATCTAGCGGCAGAGCGCCGACCATCGCGAAGGTTTGGCCATTCACCTGGAGGCTTCGACCCAAGTACATCAGCCCTCCGCATTCCGCATAAACGGGAAGCCCCGCTTCGGTAGCGCAGCGAATATCTTCACACAGATGTCTATTGCCTCCCAGTTCCGCCGCAAAGACTTCCGGAAAGCCTCCACCGATATATAAACCGTCCAAATCCTCCGGCAAACAAGAATCTGTCAGACTATTAATTGAAAGCAGCTCAGCGCCATACTGCCGTAAAGCCTGCAAATTCTCCGGGTAGTAGAAGCTGAACACCCGATCCCGCAAGACCCCGAGCCGTACCGGAAAACTTTGCCCAAGCGTCGCACTCCCCAAATCACTTAAAGACCAGCGGCCGTGGTTCTCGATAACGACCCTTTCCCCTGGCACAGCACTATTTGCTGTCATCGCATCACTATCTGGGGTGCTCTTAAATACGGCGATGGTCTGCACGGCGGTGGTCTGTGCAGTCGCAGGCAATTTCGGCGCTTTTTCTGCCAGGACGCGCACTGCGGCGAGATCCACATGTTTCTGGATAAGATCGGCCAATCCATCCAGGAGCGATACGGCTTCAGCCATTTCCTCCTGTGTGACGAGGCCCAAGTGGCGATCCGGTATGCTCACGGAAGCCTCTTTGGGCAGTGCCCCCAGCACTGGGAGGCCGCAAAACATTTCGATGGCCTCGCGCATCAACTTCTCCTGACGCGCCCTTGCCACCTTGTTCAAGATGACCCCAACCACACTGATACCCGGATCGAAGGTTTGATACCCGTTGACCAATGCCGCCACACTCCGGGTCATGCGGGTGGCATCGACGACCAGGATCACCGGGGATCCCGTGATTTTCGCGATCTCCGCCGTTGAAGTACTGCCTGCCAGATCGATCCCGTCAAATAATCCCATGGCACCCTCGATGACCGTTAAAGCGCTGCCTTGGGACGCCTTGAGCAAAGAAGAGCGGATTTGCCCCGGGCTCATAAAGTAGGAGTCCAAGTTCCGGCAATCCCGCCCTGCCGCAGCCCGATGCCAACTTGGATCGATATAGTCAGGGCCCTTCTTAAAGGGTTGCACGGCGACGCCCATCCGGTTCAAGGCCCGCAAGAGTCCGAGCGTTACGGTCGTCTTTCCACTGCGCCCCTGGGGGGCTCCTATGATGATCCGGGGCACATGCCATAACCCTTGGCCCTGGAAGCTCTGCAGTCGATCCTTCTCCCCAGTCCCCGGCATCGACCCCACACCCCTTCCCTACTCAGTGCTTGCTGTCGACTCCCTGTAAAGGGGGGAATCATCCCCCCGTGGGCTTAGACGCACCCTGTCGGTTTGGGCAGCCCGGCGATTTTGCAGGCTCCTTTCCCAGGGCCGCTCGGAAATAGCGCATAGATCTCTTGCAGACTCTTGCCGCTGTCCTTGACTAATTTACGAACCATGGGCGCCACATTGTATTCTGCATAATAATTGCGCAGATAATTGATAAGCTCCCAGTGTTCCTCCGTAAGGACAACCTCCTCAGTGGCTGCCAACGCCAAAGCCACCTCTTCATTCCATTCGTCCGCATTCTCAAGAAAACCATCTTCATCCAGAGCCAGGGTGAGCGTCCCAACCACAATTTCTGCCATACGGATCTCCTCCTTTGTTCAGATAATCTATTTGAACCATAGCGGTTCAACAGCAGCAATAAGTTATTCGGGATTATCCGTGCGCTGCCAGAGATTCCTCCTCCCGCACGGCAATCGCGACCTTATAGAGAACGGTTAAAACCAACAATCCGATACTGTAAACGCCGAGCGTAATCCATATTTCCGGTAAAGTCGGCGCATACTCAGTGATTCGACCCATCGGATTAGGAATAAATCCGCCAACGATAAGCCCCAGACCCTTGTCAATCCAAGCCGCGATAAACACCGCCGCCAAAGCGAAAGGCAATACCCTCTCATTCTTGCGCGTGGACGGGTTAATCAGAAGCCCAATACCCACAAAGGCAAGAATGGCTGCGCTCCACATAAACCCAACCAGCCCCCGATGCCCGTCCAGCCCGAAAAACAGATAGCGAATGGGAGCCATGTGCTCAGGTATATGGCTGTAAAAGGCAGTGAACACCTCCAGCAGGAAGAAAAATACATTCGCACTCATAGCATAGGCCACAATTTTCGCCAAAGCCTGGATGCTTTCCCTCCCCGCGTCAAAGGTACTCAAGCGTCTCAGCAACAGGCAGAGGATGACGAGGAGTGCAGGACCGGCAGCAAAAGCCGAAGCCAGAAAGCGTGCCGCCATGATCGCCGTAAGCCAATGGCTTCTCCCAGGCAATCCGGCATACAAAAATGCTGTCACCGTATGAATGCTGACCGCCCACGGTATGGCGATATAGATCAGCGGTTTAACCCATGACGGAGGAGGAAATCCCTTGCGTTCCGCCCCCAGGGAAGTCCAGCCGATGATGATGTTGAGCAGAAGATATCCGCTCAGCACGATCATGTCCCAAAACATCACGGAATGGGGCGTCGGATGGAGCAACACATTCAGCACGCGCACCGGTTGACCCAAATCCACGAAGATGAACAAGACACACATGACCACAGAGGCGACGGCCAGAAACTCCCCTAAAATCACAATCTTACCGAACTTCTTGTAGTTGTGCAGATAGTAGGGAATGGCAACCATCACGGCCGAGGCCGCAACCCCCACCAGAAAGGTGAACTGAGCGATATATAACCCCCAGGACACATCCCTGCTCATGCCCGTGATCCCTAGCCCCTCATGATATTGCTTCAAGTAGGTACTGAACCCGACAGCAATCAATGCCAAGAGAACCGCGACCCAGGCCCAATACCTTCGGCTTCCGCTTAGAGCTTTCTCAAGCATGCTCTTCCCCCCCACCGATGAGATAGTAAACGCTGGGTTCTGTACCCAATTCCGGTTTACGCCGGATGCTGTAATGCGTAGCTAGAACTTGGCGCACTTCCGAATTGGGATCATCCAGATCCCCAAAGATTAAGGCCCCGTTGCTGGCCTCAACACAGGCAGGTGGAAGCCCCTTCTCCAGCCTCTCCACACAGAAATTGCACTTCTCCACAACCCCTTTGGTGCGAGTGGGGAAATCCGGATTCACCTGTTTGATAAAGGGCCGGGGATCCCGGAAATTAAAGCTTCTGGCTCCGAACGCGCAAGCTGCCATGCAAAAGCGACAGCCGATGCAGCGGTGGTAATCCATGGCTACGATCCCATCCGGGCGCTTAAACGTAGCCTGGGTCGGGCAAACCCGTACACAAGCCGGATTCTCACAATGATTGCACAGCACCGGGAAAAGTTTCTCTTTGATGCCCTCATTGAGATAACCATTCTCCTGCCCTGGGAAAGCATGTTCATACGTCTCAGTCCCCATCCACTTGATCTCATCTTTGCTGTTGCCAAAGTCGGGCACATTGTGGGTCCGATGGCAAGCATCGATCATCCGCTGAACATTCTCCGCCGATTTTAAGCGGTCTGAATCGATCACCATGGCCCAGTGCTTGGCTTTCAAGGCCTTTTGGTCCGTTAAAACCTCGGAGGCCTCCGCACTTCCTCTCCAGAACCCATCCAGGGCCATAGCGCCGCCGATCCCCGCCAAGGTCGTAAGGCCCAGCTTTAAAAATCTCCTGCGCGTCACACTCATTGCCTGGTCCCTCCCTGATTATGGCAGTCCCAACAGTAGGGCTTTACAGCGGCATACGTATGACAGGTGTTGCAAAACTGTTGTGGGTTGGAGTGACATTTTAGGCAGCTGTTTTCCAGGCTAATCGGGAACGACTGTCCCTGACTGTTGACATAAACCGTTTTACCGTCGCGCAGCGCCGCGTCCCGCCATTGATTTAAGAGTTGCATATGCTCTGTTTTCATAAACGCAGCCGACTCCACACAGGTCTGAGTTGTTAGCTGTTGAATGAAGGGTGTATTCACTTGCGGGCTCGGCTTGGCCGCTGCCTTCCCAATGTTAATCAGAAATGGCATTAGCGCCAGACAGGCAAAAAGCAGGAGCCCAGCGATGATCCTTCCTCCCTTATACATCAGGCCTCACCGTCCTTTCCAGGTAAAGGCATCCCGCGCAGATCCGCCGTCCGCTCCTTTTCCCCTTTCATGACCAAAGCATTGGCCACAAGCTCGTGTACCCCAGTCACACCGACGCCCGGAACCCAATAATCCATGAGCGTCGGCATGGCGGCCCGGTCCACCGCACAGATGTTAGCCAGCATGTTCACTCCGTATTTTTCCCGGACATAGCGCACAGCGTTAGCCCGTGGGAACCCACCCCGCAAACGGAGTTCCAGGTTCTCTCCGGCGTTAAGCCCTGATCCGCTCCCACAGCAGAGCGTCTTCTCCCGGATTGTCTCTTCCGGCATCTCATAAAAATGATTACAGACGTTGCGAATGATATAGCGCGGCTCTTCCAAAATCCCCATGCCCCGTGCCGTATTACAGGAATCGTGGAAGGTGACCCTCAAGTGATCATTGCGGCTTTTATCCAATTTCAGCTTATTATGCTGGATCAGATCCGCCGTAAATTCTGCAATATGCACCATCTTGGTTGATTTGGCATTTTCGAATTTTGTCCCCGTGATCGGCGATACCGGCTCTTCCAAGAAATCCGCCGGACCGTTCCAGGTGTCCATGTATTGATGAACCACCCGCCACATGTGCCCGCATTCCCCGCCGAGAATCCACTTCACCCCGAGGCGTTTAGCCTCAGCATAGATCTTGCTGTTCAGCCGCTTTGCCATCTCATTAGAAGTAAAAAAGCCAAAATTCCCGCCCTCGGAAGCATACGTGCTTAGGGTATAGTCCAACCCTAATTCCTCAAAAAGCATCAAATAGCCCATGAACGTGTACGTACCCGGTTCGGCGAAAAAGTCCCCCGATGGTGCCACAAACAGGATTTCTGCCCCTTTGCGGTTAAAGCTGGGCTCGATTTGAATACCCGTAACCGTCTCGATGTCTTCCACCATGAATTCGATGTTGCTGGTGATCGTCTGCGGCTCGAGCCCCACATGGTTTCCCTTCATGTAACAGTTAGCTACGGGGCCGGCGATCCAATCCGTATTGAGTCCCAGCAAATTGAGGAGTTCGCGGCCCATCATGGTCATCTCGGCCTGGTCGATCCCGTAAGGACAGAAGACCGAACAGCGGCGGCACTCCGTGCACTGGAAGAAGTAGTACCACCACTCTTTGAGCACGTCTGGCGTCAGTTCCCTAGCCCCAGCCCAGCGGCCTAAGAGTTTTCCCGGCGTGGTAAAATAGCGGCGGTAAACCGAACGGAGGAGTTCTGCCCGCAATACCGGCATATTCTTCGGATCCCCTGAGCCCATGTAGAAATGACACTTATCCGCGCAAGCCCCGCAGCGCACACAGACATCCATAAACAAGCGGAAAGAACGATATTTCTGCAGTCGATCCGCGATCCCCTCCAGGATCGTTTCCTGCCAGTCCTCCGGTAGTTTCCAGTCCTCCTCGGTGGGCGACCAGTCACGGGCATTGGGGAACCCCACAGTCTGCAGATTTTTCCCCTTCGCACCCCAACAAAATGTGCCCGGCTTTAACTCCACTGGAGTGTCCACCCATTCCTGCCTTGGTGGCTTAAAGTCATACTGCAGTAATTCTTCCGGCTTCACCTTTTTAGCCATACCCCGTCACTCCGTTTCCAGCGGTAGCCCGGCCTTCTTCATCTTCGCCCGGAACTCCGCTTCGTACGCCTCATAAGTGTGTACCTGCACCGGATAATTCCAGGGATTGAGATGCCGAACGCTACGGCTGTTGTTGATCATGTTGCGCGTCGGGCTCAGGAACACCCCTCCCATATGCATCAGCTTGCTGAGCGGAAAGTAGGCAAACACTGCACTCACCAGGAAAAGATGAATGTAAAAGATGGCTCCGATCGCAAGTGGTACTTCCGGCCTCAGCGTGACCAAACTCATGGTTAACGCCTTCACCGCCACGATATCCACTTTCCACACATAGCGCATCAGCACGCCGCTGGCGGCGATCCCCAGGAACAAAAACAGGGGGAAATAGTCTGCCTGCAGGGAAATGTAGCGAATCTGCGGCACGAGCACCCGGCGCAAAAAGAGGTAGGTTAAAGCCGCCAAAATGAGTCCATCTGTGATATAGAAGAGAGGAACTCCGATTTGGAGAAAGCTATCTAAGTTAGCCAACTGCATGATCAACACCGGCACCGGCTCCATGAATAGCCTGAGATGCCGCAACACGATGATCAGGAAAGACCAGTGAAAAACCAGCCCTCCCAGCCACAACCACTTGGCGGAACCATAAGCTAAGCGATCTCCCCGCTTCTCTGTCTTCAGATTGCGAAAAAGGGAGCGAAACAGAAGGACTTCCAAAGCCATCCGACCGACAACGCCCAGAGCAGAGGACGGATTCTCAAGCCGATTCTGTTTAATCCAAGGCAAGGATTTCTGTTGCCCGCAGGTTGTCGGGATCCGAAAGGGAACAGGAGACCGTCCCCACGTGATCACCCTAACCATGAATCCGACCAGAAACAGCAAAAACGCCAAATACGGAACGACGATGCCAAAAAGAACATTTAGATGCGCACCCGCAACCCCCGCGTACGCCAGTAGAACGAGGGCTAATACGCCCAACAAAGGGTATAGAATCTTCAACTCCCTCACCTCTCTCCAAGCCCACATGTCTCCGTATGTTTCTCCACATGCTTTTCGGACGGCCGTCTTCGTGAGTTTACTCCCGCGCCTTCTGCATTCGAGTGACACTCGGAACCATTCTGTTCTCTCTGGGACACATCCCGTTCTCTCGGGGACAATCCTCCGAGCGTCAGGCGCAGTTCTCTGACCCGAAGTTCGAAAATCTGCTCCCGACAACGAACGTAGCCATCAAAGGCCAGCAAGGCCAGAGCGTCAATCCATTCCTCCAGAGCAAAGAGCGCCTCAGCCTCTGGAGGCTGGCCTACCGTGAACATTTCCTCTTGCAGGATCCCCTTTAACTTGAGAATAAATCCTACGGCCTGGCTGGGACTCAGTTCCTGCGTCGCTCTCAGGCGCAGCAGGGAATCCAGCGCCAGGGCAAGTTCCTGAGGTGTTTTCCCCTCCAAGAGCGCGTTCCAAACCTCATGAATGCCTGCTTCTAAGGCGTAGGCCACTGGGTTTGTAAAACGGGCGCCCTTGTTTTGAAAGAATCTCGCTGCACTCTCCGGATAACTCCCTAAGAGCACACTCTGCCACCTAGTTAAGATTCGCTCTTCTTTTTCCTTGAGAAGGCTTCCCATTTCCTTGAGAGGGCTTCCATCTTGTGCCATCTTCTCAGCTCCTCCAACTCATGCCCGACACTACCTGACACATGCCCAACTTATCTAAGTTCCCCAGCTCCGGCACCGACGACGTGAGCCAACGCCGTTGACCCACGCTCATCGGCACGCTGAGTTCGTCAGTATTTCACTTCGGTTCCCCGACCTTGCCCTTCAAGGCGACAAAGGTTGTCGTAATGTAGAGATACTCCACTTTGTCTTCCAGAGCCAGTTCCTTAACGCCCAGGTCGACATCCGCCTTCTTTTCCCCGATAGCCTGAGCGATCTCTTTGCTCTTGGCCTTCTCAACGGTTTCCAGGTAAGCCAGGATCTTGGCTTTGATTTCAGGGTTGGCTGTTCCTTGCATCGGCATGGCACCCCCTTATTTAATCTTATCCCATCTCAATACTTAAAGGCTGCCGTCGTCCTAAACGTCTCTTTGGAGAAGATAAAGTCGTCGATCAGCTTATCGCTGAAAGGCAGCCCGGTCAGGCCAAAGAATTTCTCCCAGCCAATGCGCTCAATCCACTCACCGACGCGCTCTCCGCGCCGAGCCTGCTGCATCCAGACATCCACGATATGATGCACCGCCTCAGTCACTTCCGGCCAGCGCGGCGGATTATTGGGCATAAACGGGATGACCAAACGGGAAAAGCTCGGAGCTGTCCGGGCGTTGGACACCTTGCCGCCCACGAGAATCGCCACACCATCATTCTTCTCATCCAATATTTGCATACCCGGAGACATCGTGTAGCAGTTCCCGCAATACATACAGCGGTCTTCGTTGACGACCACACTCTTGGTCTTGGGATTCGGACGGATCGCCCCCGTCGGACAGGCACCGACCAAGGTCGGGATCTCAGTTCCTTTCTGGATGATCTCATCGTTGACCCGCGGAGGCGTCCTATGCACGCCGAGAATCGCAATGTCACTACAGTGCACCGCTCCGCACATGTTGAGGCAGCAGGCCATGGCAATCTTCAGCTTGGCGGGTAAGTCCATGCGGCCAAAATGCTCGAACAAGTCATCCATGACCGCCTTGACAATGCCGGAGGCATCGGTAGCCGGCGTATGGCAGTGCACCCAGCCTTGCGTATGCACAATATTGCTGAGGGCGTTGCCTGTTCCCCCGACCGGCAACCCTTTGGCTTCCAGGGCTTGGAGCAGGGGGGCAACTTTGGCCGGATCCCCGACCAGGAACTCAATATTGTTGCGGCTGGTAAAGCGCAGATAGCCGTCACAGTAGGTATCGGCCAAATCACAGATCTCGCGGATGAAATCAATACTGACCAGACGCGGCGAGCCCACGCGCACACTGTAGAGTTCCGAGCCGTTTTCGCTGACGTGTTTTAAAACACCGGGCTGAGGAAGTTCATGATATTGCCATTTTCCGTAGTTCTGCAAGATAATCGGCGGCAGCATCTCGCGGTAGTTAGGAGGACCGGCATCAATTCTGGACATTATTTACTCCACCTTTCCTACAATCTTAGAAAACCTATTTAACGATTTCATCCTGCGGCCAGAAAACATAGGGATTGGCCCGTGGCCTGAAGACCATCTGTGGCACCGGCGGGAGTCCGACTTCCCGGAGGAACCGGCCCATGCCGACCCGGTAAATCAGTTCGCCCACCCGTTCGCGCGTCTTGCCAAACTCATCCCACCATTCCCAAATGCGCCGCATCAAATCCTTAAACTCCGTATAGGGAGCTTCCATCTTCATAAAGGGCACGATCACCCAGGAGAGAAAGGCAGATTGCACGATCGTGGATTTCCCACCCAGGAGGATAGTGGCACCCTTTTCCTGACCCGGTTGTACCGCTTTGGGCAACACGTTGATGCAGTGCATGCAGCGCGAGCAATCTTCCGGTATGACCTGTAGTTCCTGTTTTGCGGCATCATACTTGAGAGCCCGCGTCGGGCACTTGTCACAGACCATGCCTTGAATGTCAAGCCCTTCGGCGGCATAGACCTTGATCGCATCCTGATCAATCGTCAAGGTGTCTCTCCAGGTGCCAATGACCGAACAGTCAGCCCGAGCGATCGCGGCGACACAATCATTCGCACAGCCCGACATCTTGATTTTGAACTTATAAGGCCACATCGGACGGTGCAACTCATCCTGGAATTCGTTGGTGATGTCATAACACATATCCAAGGTGTCATAACAAGCGTGTTCACAGCGGCCTGGCCCCACACAGCAACTGGGGCTGCGCAAATCCGAACCGGAGCCTCCTAGGTCAAACCCGGCATCGCTGTACTCGTCAAAAGCCGGCTGCAAGTGCTCTGTCTTCGTTCCCAGCAAAATAATGTCTCCCGTAGAACCATGGAAGTTCGTCAAGCCACTCCCATGTTTC
>JAJZPA010000092.1 GCA_021811425.1 Bacillota bacterium
CGGCTTTTCAGTTATAAACCTCTGCCGGAAAAGGAGGCACCCCGGGGCGTGATCGGTTTGCCCCGCGTGCTCAACATGTATGAGGATTACCCATTTTGGTTTACCTTTTTTACAGAATTGGGCTACCGTGTCCTCCTTTCCGGTCGTTCTTCCAAACCTATTTATGAGCTGGGCATGGAGACGATCCCTTCAGAATCTGCCTGTTACCCGGCAAAACTTGTTCATGGGCATATCACCGACCTTGTCCGCAAAGGGATTAGGAAAATCTTCTATCCGAGTATTCCCAACAATATTGCGGAAGACCCCGAGGCGAATAATAAATACAATTGCCCGATCGTCACCTCATACCCGGAGACGATTCGTGCCAATATGGACATTCTGATCGGAAAGGAGATCACGTTCTATCATCCGTTTCTGCCGCTGGACATGCCGTCCCGGATGACCAAGCGGTTGGCCACGGAACTGCGCTCCGAGGGGATCCCGAGGCGCGAGATCGTTACCGCTGTTCGGCATGCTTATGAGGAATTGGAACGGTACAAAGAAGATGTCCGGCAAAAGGGAGAGGAAATTCTTCACTATATCGAGGAGCACCAGAGTAAAGGGATTCTCTTGGCAGGTAGGCCTTATCACGTGGATCCCGAAATCAATCATGGTATTCCTGAGATGATCCAAGCGTACGGATTTGCCGTGCTTTCTGAAGATGCCATTCGCCACCTCGATAGCGTCGAGCGGCCTCTGCGGGTTGTGGATCAATGGGTCTATCACTCCAGGCTTTATGCAGCGGCTACCTTTGTAGCCAAACACAAGGATATTGAAGTGATTCAGCTTAATTCGTTTGGCTGCGGCCTGGATGCGGTGACATCAGACCAAGTGAAAGAAATCTTAGATCGTTATGGAAAGATCTATACCGTTCTAAAAATCGATGAGATTAATAACCTTGGTGCGGCGAGAATTCGGATCCGGTCGTTGATTGCGGCGATCAATGAGCGGGATAAGAAGGATTTCGTCCCCCATCGCCTTTCTGAACCCGTTGCCCGGGTTCTCTTTACCGAGGAAATGAAGACTAAGCATACGATTTTGGCTCCTCAAATGTCCCCCATTCATTTTCAATTCCTTAAGACTACTTTTGAACAGGAAGGGTATCGCATTGAAATCTTGCCCTCAGTGGACAAGTCCGCGATCAATGAGGGATTGCGTTTTGTGAACAATGATGCCTGTTATCCGGCCATCATCGTCGTCGGTCAGTTGATGGAGGCTTTGCGTTCGGGTAAATATGATTTAGACAATACTTCTGTCATCATTACTCAGACGGGTGGCGGCTGCCGGGCGACAAATTACATTGCCTTTGTCCGCAAGGCTTTGCAGGACGCAGGATTGGCCCAGGTGCCGGTCATCTCGTTAAGTACGGGCACAACGGGTTTGGAGAAAAATCCGGGTTTTAAACTCACTCTGAAGCTGTTTAATCAGATGTTGATGGCCTTGGTTTATGGCGACCTCCTGATGCGCGTTCTCTACAAAGTGCGGCCTTATGAAACAGTTCCAGGTTCTGCGGATAGGCTCTATGCGTACTGGGTGGACAGATGCCAGGCCCAGTTGCGCTCCGGAGGGAAGAAGGGCTTCAAGGAGAATATTTATGGGATTGTCCAGGACTTTGATCATATAGAGATTTATGAAAACTTGATCAAACCGAAGGTGGGGGTTGTGGGTGAAATCTTGGTCAAATTCCACCCCACAGCAAACAACAATATCGTCGGGCTGCTTGAGTCGGAAGGGGCTGAGGCCGTTGTCCCGGATTTAATCGATTTCCTCCTGTACAGTGCCTATGACAGCAAGGTAAAATATGAACTTCTTTCCGGCAGCTTTTCCGGAATGTTGGGCGGTTTTCTCACGATTAGCCGCATTGAGGCATTTCGCAAGGAGATGAAAAAAGCATTGGCAGAGAGCCAACGCTTTGAACCGCCAAAAGCCATTGAAGCGATCGCTCGCTATGCCGAACCGCATCTTTCCTTGGCAAATCAGACGGGAGAGGGTTGGTTCCTGACCGGGGAGATGGTTGAACTTATGCATAGCGGTGTTAACAATGTCGTTTGTTTACAGCCTTTTGCCTGTTTGCCGAATCATATCACCGGGAAAGGGATGATCCGTGAACTCAGGAGGGCCTACCCGGACTCGAACATCGCCCCGATTGATTTTGACCCAGGCGCCAGTGAAGTGAATCAGCTCAATCGCATCAAGCTTATGTTAGCGGTTGCGCAAGAACATTTGGATGCACAATCATAAACAGGGCTTTACCTTTGGGTGAGCCCTGTTCCTCTTTGGATTTCCGGTTCCTTAAATATCAGAATCCGCATGCTTTGTGAGAGAAGAAAGCGTTTCTTTCCATTGCTGAAATCGCTCTGCCCGTTTTTCCTCTTCCACGTTGAAAGCGCGCGAGCGCGCAGCCTGAAGTTGTTCGTAACACCAAGCCCAAAAGTTATCGAGAGATGGCCCATTCGGGTAATTTAAGGTGCGGTACAGGTGAGCCATCTCGTCAAAGATACGGTCAAAAAAGGGAGCTGATTCGCGATCCATCAAGCGGCGCGAAAAATCTTCCCAAGCATCCGGGCGTTCCGTCCTATCCATCTGGGCATCCTCCTATAAATATGTTTCTATGTTTAATAATAGCATAATAATAGCAGTTTCTTCCCATTTAAACAGCCTTGCTGGCATGTTTAGGACTTTTAGCCTATGCATTTAGTGTAAATGCCGAAGCAGAAGGTGTACGATGCCACTTTGTATAAATCGACAAGGGGGAAGTTGTCCAAGGAGTCCATCGCCAGTAGGTTTTTAGCCCTGTAGACTGGGATCAAAACATATCCCTTACGAACAGAGAATAGGCTTGGAGTGAACTCGTTCAATGAACGAAGGAAAGGTAGTTGTTAAGGCATGGCGATGGGATGTCCATATGGCAGCCACCGGGTGATTGAACCGGTAGGGGTTTTGCCCCAACCGGCCTGGCGGGTGAACAATGACTTCACAGTTCTGTATGATAACGAAATCCTGATCGAGGTGGAAGTCTTAAATATCGATTCGGCTTCCTTTACCCAGATTAAGACCCAGGCCAGGGGAGAACAAGATGAAATTGGCCGAATTATTTTAGACACCGTGGCCAAGAGAGGCAAACAGCATAACCCGGTGACAGGTTCAGGGGGAATGCTCATCGGGACGGTGAAAACGATGGGTTCAGCTTTGGCTGGACGGGAGCTAAAGATGGGGGAGCGGATTGCCACCCTGGTGTCTTTGTCTTTAACCCCGCTTCATATTGCGGAGATACGGGCTGTCCATACCGATATTGATCAGGTAGAAATTAAAGGGGAAGCCATACTATTTGAGAGTGGAATTTATGCCAAGATTCCGGACGATATGCCTCAGAAATTGGCGCTAGCCGTGCTGGATGTGGCTGGGGCACCAGCCCAGACTGCCAAGATCGTCAAGCCGGGAGATACGGTGGTCGTGATCGGCGGCGGGGGCAAGTCGGGGCTTCTCTCTTTGCATGAAGCGTGCAAGAGGGCCGGGGTCACTGGGACAGTGATCGGAATCAGCCATTCGGCCTCGGGGGTGGAACGGATGAAAGCCTCAGGCTTGTCGGTTATCCCTTTGCAAGGGGATGCCCGGGATGCCCTCTGGGTGCTCAGGGAAATCGGGGCGTTAACCCAGGGGAAGATGGCGGATATTACCCTAAATATGGTAAACATTCCCCAGACCGAAATGGGGAGTATCCTCGCCACCAAAGACAAAGGGATCGTGTATTTTTTCAGTATGGCGACATCCTTTACGGCGTCCGCTCTCGGTGCGGAAGGGATCGGAAAGGATATCACTATGCTTGTCGGTAACGGGTACACGGAGGGGCATGCCGAGATAGCCTTGCAGATCATGCGGGAAAACCCGGCGCTGCGGACACTCTACGAAGAAACCTATGCCTGAGGCTCACGCTATGTTGAGGGAGTCTAAAAGCCATTGGGCGAGCGGGCTGGAGGATCGTCTCCGAGAGCGGAGCCTCCTGGTGTTTGCGGGATTGGCAAAAAATGTGGGCAAGACGACCGCACTCAATGGGGTGAATGCGTGGTTTGCACAGGAAAGCGTTGGGATTACGTCCATTGGCTATGACGGCGAAGCAAAAGATGCCCTTTACGGCCACCCTAAGCCGCCTGTGCGCATATATCCGGGGCAGTTGTTGTTAACAGCGGAGAACTTCCTAGTAAGTTCGGCGCTCAGCCAGGCACCTATCCCGTATCAGGTGCTTGAACGCTGGGGTAATCACCCTCAATATGGTGTCTGGCTGATTCTGAAAGCCCTTGAGGAAAGTGATGCCAGCGTGGCCGGGCCGTCACGTCTGAAAGAGCTTGAAGAGGGGATTCAACACCTGAGAATTTGGGGGGCAGAGCGGGTGCATATTGATGGGGCCTTGGATCGCCTATCTCACCTGTTGCTTACCGACGCGGGTATCGTTCTGAGTACGGGGGCGACCGTCGGCCGTTCCCTGCCTGAAGTCAGAGAACGAACGAATCAAGTATTAGAGTGGTTCAGTTTGCCTGTGGCAGAGAACTTTCCCCAAAATCAAGAGGCCGGCGGAACAGGAGAACAATCCAGATCGAGAGGCACCGGGTTGGAGGGGAACAAAGGACGAAATGCTTTCCGCACGAAGGATGAGTGGCATTCGCTTCCGGGAGGACTTTGGTTATGGGATTGGTGTAAGGTCGTGCCCGCAAAGCCTGAAGCACTTTATTTGAGCGGGGCGTTTACGGATCAGGTGTATTTTGCTTTGCGCGAACGGAAACGTCTACCTCAGCGGTTTTACCTCGACAGCCCGGCTCAGCTTCTGCTTACGACTACGGTATGGCATGGGTTGAAAGCGCGCGGGATTGAGGTGTACCTGAGACGGAAGCCTAAGTTGGTTTTTCTCAGCTTAAGCCCTTGGCATCCGCTAAATCCCATTCCCACGGAAGAACTGGCCGAGGCACTCATCCCCTATAGTCCAGTGCCTTTAGTTGATCTGGTTAAACAAAAAATCTGGTATCCGCATGGGAGTTTATAGTGGAGGTGAACGTGTTGACTTGCCCTTATCAAGAACGAAAACTGAACCTAAATCCGGCCCTCATTGATGAGGCACGTACCCTAGCCAAAGAGATTGTGGCTGAGGTTAAACCATTCATCATCGCACACAGTACCGTCAGTGTGGAACGGGCGGTGCTCCGTTTACTAGGAATTGATGGAGTGAACTTCGAAGGGATCCCCTTGCCTAATCTTGTGGTCGAACACCTCCAGGAAGAGGGACTGCTCGCAGAGGGATCAGCCCGAACGCTGACAAGAGCTTTCATTCATTATGGAAAATCCCCTCAGTCTTTGGCTGAGGGGATTGAGCAAGGAACGGTTCGCCTAGCAGAACTTCCGGATTTTCCAGAGGAAGTGATCGAGAACACGGCAAGAGCGTTAGCGCTGCCTGCAGTTGCAAAGATACGCGCTCAGCGCCAAGCGCGCAGGGCGATGCTGGCCCAGGGAGAAGGGATTGAGCCTTATCTTTATGTGATTGTCGCAACGGGGGATATTTATGAAGATGTAATTCAAGCCCGTGCAGCCGCCCGCCAAGGGGCCGATATCATCGCAGTCATTCGTTCCACGGGACAGAGCCTGCTCGATTATGTGCCCTACGGGCCGACCACGGAAGGGTTTGGCGGCACGTATGCGACTCAGGCCAACTTCCGGATCATGCGCGCGGCCCTCGATGAGGTGGGAAAGGAATTGGGACGTTATATTCGCCTCACCAACTACGCCTCAGGGCTCTGTATGTCTGAGATCGCAGCAATGGGGGCATTGGAGCGGCTCGATGTCATGCTCAATGACTCCATGTATGGGATCATTTTCCGAGATATTAACATGCAACGCACCTTCGTCGATCAGTACTTTTCCCGAATGATCAACGGGTTTGCTGGAATCATTATCAACACGGGTGAGGACAATTATCTCACGACTGCGGATGCGATGGAGGCTGCCCATACGGTACTTGCTTCCAATTTTATCAACGCTGAGTTTGCCTTTCTGTCCGGAGTGCCAGAAGAACAACAGGGGCTTGGACATGCGATGGAGATCAATCCGGATGTGCCGGACGCGTTTCTTTATGAAATGGCCCAGGCGCAGCTCGTTCGGGAAGTGTTTCCGCGCTCCCCCATTAAATACATGCCCCCAACGAAACACATGACAGGTAATATTTTCCGAGGACATATTCAGGATGCCCTATTTAATGTCGCCTCTGTCCTGACGGGGCAGAGCATCCACTTGCTGGGGATGCTCACGGAAGCGATTCACACCCCCCTTATTCAAGATCGGGCTTTGAGTTTGGAAGCGGCTCGTCTGACCTTTGGGGTCTTGCGCCATATGGGGGAGGAGATAACTTTTAAAGCGGAAGGCCGGATTCAAAAGCGGGCGGAAGAGACCCTGGAAAAGGCCGTCGAGATGCTACGGGATATCGAGAAGATAGGGCTCTTCATGGCACTGGAGAGGGGGATGTTTGCAGATATTTCTCGTAGTTTAGAGGGGGGAAGAGGGTTAGATGGGGTGTTTGCCAAGGGGGCAGATTATCTAAATCCGTTTATCCGGCTCTTGGGAGCTGAAACTGAGGGGCGAGAAACGTTCGAGCCGAGCGGAATGGGTGGTGAGCGTGATGTCTAAGGTTAATTTGAAGGCGGTCCGCCCCTATGGCGATACACTGGACGACGGGATCGTTCAACTTTCCTTTACCTTGCCCATTCCGTTCGGAGAAGAGGCGAAGGAGGCTGCCAAGCGTTGGGCACTGCAGAGCGGTTTTCAGGAGCCAAATATCTCCCATGCCCAGGACATGGGAGAAGGATTCAGCTTTTTCGTCGTCTACGCCCGTTCGCGGGTCACTGTAGATTTTACCGTAATTGAGGTTCCCCAGCTCACCCAGGTTCGTTTAGAGAAAAGGCAGATTGAACTGCGGATTCGGGAGAAAGTCGGGCGTAAACTGGTTGTCGTGGGCGCATGTATTGAAAGTGATGCCCACACAGTGGGCATTGATGCCATCATGAATATGAAAGGCTACAACGGGCATAAAGGATTAGAGAGTTACCATGAGGTGGAGGCGTATAATCTGGGTGCCCAGGTGCCTTGCGAGGACCTGTTGGCTAAGGCCGTGAGCGTTTCGGCAGATGCCATTCTCATCTCTCAGGTCGTCACCCAAAAAGACATCCATCTGCGTAACTTAACCCGAATGGTTGAGATTCTGGAGCTAGAAGGCTTAAGGGAGCGTTTTCTCCTCATCTGCGGTGGCCCTCGCCTGAGCTATGAACTGGCGAAAGAATTGGGGTATGATGCGGGATTTGGAACTGGTACTTATGCGGAGGATGTGGCGGGGTTTGTGCTGGAAGCGGTTTTACGCCAAAGGATCTAGTCTGCTCGCAGCCAGATGTTTGTCAGTACGGAAGGAGACGACAGAAATGATGTATGAAGCGAAAATTCGGCTGCGCATCAGTGCGGGCGAAGCCCATTACGGCGGGGGTCTTGTCGACGGAGCCCATATGCTCAAACTTTTTGGGGATGTGGCGACAGAACTTTTGATTTACACAGACGGAGATGAGGGACTTTTTGTGGCTTATGACAATGTCGAATTCCTGGCCCCTGTCCATGCGGGGGATTATATCGAAGCAACAGGTGTCATTAGCGATTATGGCAAGACCTCGCGCAAGATGAGTTTTAAAGCAGAGAAAGTCATTGCCCCGATCCCAGGAAGCGATTCTGCGGCTGAGATCCTGGAAAAACCGGTATTGGTCTGCCGGGCCAGGGGAACCTGCATGGTACCCAAAGAAAAACAGCGCTACCAGCCGCCGCGAACCTAGGACGATGGATGTGAGCCGAAGTTAAGCAACGGCTGGGTAGGGCTGTATCTGTCGAGAAGATCGTATTTTGAAAGGAGAAACCGCTAATGGATAAACTCATGATTACCGCCGCCCTCGTGGGTGCAGAAGTCTCGCCGGAAGACACGCCCTACCTGCCGTTGTCGCCCCGCGAGATTGCGGACGAAGCGCAACGCGTGTATGAGGCAGGCGCAGCGATTGTCCACCTGCACATGCGGGACCAAGCCGGAAATTCCAGTCAGAACAGGACCTTATTTGCGGAAGCGATTTCCTATATCAAAGCTGAAACCGACCTTATCGTCCAAGTCTCAACAGGCGGAGCGGTCGGAATGACAGCCAAAGAGCGCCTGCAGCCCGTGACCCTCTCCCCGGAGATGGCCTCTTTAAGCACGGGGAGCGTTAATTTTGGCGTAGAGGTGTTTAGCAACCCCTTGCCTATGGTGCGCGCGTTTGCTAAGGCCTGTAGGGAATATCACGTGAAGCCGGAGATCGAGGTATTCGACAGCGGGATGGTTACTACGGCCTTATCCTTGGTAAAAGAAGGACTGTTAACTGAACCGCTTCATTTTAATTTTGTTCTGGGAGTTCCTGGGGGAATGGCTGCTACAGCTAAGAATCTTCTCTTCCTCCTCGATCTTATTCCCGTTGGTTCAACCTGGACCGTTTCAGCGATCGGCAGGCATCAGCTTCCTATGAATACGCTGGGCATCCTGCTCGGAGGGCATGTGCGTACAGGGCTGGAGGATAATATTTTTTATACTAAGGGGGTACTCGCTCAGGGCAATGTTCCTCTGGTCAAGCGCCTGGTAAACATCGCCCAGGAACTCGGGCGACCGCTCGCAAGTGTCGCGGAAGCGAGAGTATTGCTAGGATTAGTGCATTAAGTGAGCGGTTTTACACGCATGGCCGACCAGGTTTCATCGAGAGAAATTGGCTAATTGACTAAATGTTCTTTTAGTTTATCCCAAAACGAGAGAATTCCACTTCGAGGTTTTGCAGGAACAGTTCCCGCTGGTTTACCGATGAGCGTTTTTCCCATGTCCAGCAGGCGGCGCGAAAAGTCCAATTGTGGATGTGAGAGCATGAGGGGGAAACGTTCTTTGAGCGAGCGCGTTACGAACGGATCATAGGGAAGCCACCCCAGAGCGGTGGGTTCTAGACCCAGGAAATGTTTTGCTGCTTCAACAAGGGTACGGATATTTTGCCGAGCTTCTGCTTCAGACTCACAGCGATTCATCACGATCTTGGGTTTGAGGTTAGGGCTTCGTTGAGCTAAGGCTTTCATCAAGGCATAGGCATCCATAATGGCGTGTGGTTCCGGATTGGAGAGCAGGATCAACTCATCGGCGACACTCAAGAACATTAAGACAAGCTCAGAAATGCCTGCTCCCGTATCTAAGATGAGGGTATCGCATTCTTTTTCGAGATCACGAAACCCACTGGTTAGACGGTTGAATTGAATGAGATCCAAACGGGTCAAGGCGCTGATCCCGCTCGATCCTGGCAAGACGCGTATCCCGCCCGGGCCTGTCAGCAGGATATCCGTTAGCGGGCAGTCTCCGCCAATCACATGCCCCAGGTTTAGAGAACCTTCAAGGCCCAACAAAACGTCAATATTCGCCATGCCCAAATCGGCATCGAGAAGAACCACGCGTTGTCCGAGTTGGCTGAGAGCAAGGCCCAAATTAATGGAAAAGGTGGTTTTACCCACCCCCCCTTTGCCGCTTCCGACTGCGATGACCTGGGTGTGGTGTATGGGGAAGGGAAGTTGAGGTATGGTTGCACTAAATTGGTTGGGCTGCCGGGATAAGACGGTCGAGATCTGGTTCTCTAGGCCTGGGGTGAGCCAGCGGATTTCTGTCCCGGCCGGCATAAGTAAAAGGTAACCCCGGTGTAGGGGTATGAGAAGCTCAAGCCGATCCGGAAATACCGCACGGACTTGAGTTTGATAAGTATCAGGATAGAGTTGCGAGTTCGTCGTAAACAGAAGGGTTTGTCCTGCTTGCATGGCCGTAAGCCTCACCACCTGTCGAGCATTCCCTTATCTTTTCGACACGGATCGGATGATCCCCTTTATCCTTTGTGTTGAGATTATGCCAAAAAACGTGTATATTCGTCCTAAGAAACTTTAAGCCTTTACTAAAAAGCCCGGGGTTGAAAGGAATTGAATTTGAGGTTTGCGGAGGGAAATCATGCTAACGGTTGAGAAAATCGGTGGAACATCGATGTCGCAATTCCATGATGTACTGAACAATATTATTGGCTTTCCCAATTCACCACGTTTTCGTTATGGCAGGGTTTTTGTGGTTTCGGCTTATGCCGGGGTCACCAACATGCTCCTAGAAGACAAGAAAACGAAAGCTCCTGGCATCTATCAACACTTCATCAAGGGTGAGGATTATATGACTTCCCTGGATGAACTGTTAAACAGGCTTCTTAGCATCAACGAGTCCTTCACCGATATTGGGCTGGATTATCATATCTGTCGTGAGTTCCTGGAGAAACGCATCTTGCAGACGAAGGCCTATCTCAATAGTATGGAGGATATCATAGCTTCCGGATATGTGGGGCGGGAGAGCATCTTTTCCGCAGCTCGTGAGCTCTTAGCCTCGCTCGGGGAGGCGCATTCCGCATTCAATACAGTGCACATCCTGCAAAACAATGGCATCTCAGCCAAATTGATGGATCTTACCGGGTTTGGGGATCCCAAACAACTATCGATCAGTGAACGGATCGAAAAGACCTTTCGAGCGGTCATTTGCTCCGAAGCGATCCTTGTGGCCACAGGCTATACCAAAGGCAAAGAAGGGATCATGCGCCAATTTGACCGAGGGTATTCTGAGATTACTTTTTCCAAGATTGCAACACACCTTAAAGCCGATGAAGCGATTATTCATAAAGAGTATCATCTCTCCTCGGCAGACCCCAAAATTGTAGGCGTGGACAAGGCCATTCCCGTCGGTTGGACGAACTATGATGTCGCGGATCAGCTGGCTGACATCGGCATGGAAGCCATTCATCCTAATGCCTCTAAACCGTTGGAAATGGCGGGGATAAATCTTCGGGTAAAGAATACCTTTGAACCAGACCACCCCGGAACGGTTATTTCGAAAGATTATATTGGACCTGAAGCAAAAATTGAGATCATTGCCGGTTCGAACAAAGTGGTGGTTCTTGAAATTCATGATACCTCCATGGTGGGGGAGAGCGGTTTTGATCTACAGATTATGGAGACGTTTAAGAGGTATAATATAAGCTACATCATGAAAGCCACTAATGCGAACAGCATATCGTTGGTGATCTGGGAAATGGATCTGAACGAGAACTTGGTGTCCGAACTGCAGGACAAGTATCAGACGGTGACGATCAGGGCCGTTGCGATCGTTTGTGTGATCGGATCCAATATTGCCATACCCAAAATCTTAGCCAGAGCTTCCAGCACTTTGGCGAAGAACGATATCAACATCAACTGCGTCTCTCAGTCCTTGCGCCAAGTCAATATGCAGTTCGTCATTGACAGGGAGATGTACACGAAGGCGATAGTACATTTGAATGAGGATTTGGTTTTGAGCTAATGTATTTTTTTGTTGACAACCGAGAAGTTTATGCTACAATTTATCTCGATGGGAATTTGGGTCACCGGACAAGCACTGTCCGGCTCGGATTCCTTCATATTTTGCCGAGAAAAGGGGGCAACGATGACACGATGAGCAATTCTTTGGGACGTCATGTGTTGGCTGAAATCTATGGATGTAGTTTCGACATTCTTAATGATCGGGAGAAAGTTGAAACGATCATGGTCAACGCAGCCTTGGAAGCAGGAGCAGAGGTACGTGAGGTTGTATTCCACAAGTTTAGCCCTCAGGGCGTGAGCGGAGTCGTGGTGATTTCCGAATCCCATCTTGCGATTCACACCTGGCCTGAACTGGGATATGCAGCCGTTGACGTCTTCACGTGTGGGGATCGCGTCAATCCCTGGGATGCCTGTAATTATGTCACAGAGCAATTTAAAGCCGGTCATATGACTGCAACGGAAATGAAACGAGGTATCGTAGCAGATCCGAACGAAGCGGTAAATCTTTAGGAGGGATATTTATTTTATTCCGCACTAAGATGACGGTAGCCTGATAGGCCTTGCGAACAGATAAAGTTGGCAAGGCCTATTTATTTTGTTTACGCTGCAGAGGAGATCCCCCGTATTCGGCGAAATAATAAACGGGAGTCAGGAGTCAGGAGTCAGAGGAAGCAAAAGAACTGTCCCCGTGCTCCTGCC
>JAJZPA010000093.1 GCA_021811425.1 Bacillota bacterium
TTTCCAATTCCTATACTTTCTTTGAAATGGTGGGGGGTGCGTTTTAGAAAGGAATTCTTACGGCGAGGAATTTTGTAGACGGGAAAAAGTTAACTTTGATGAGTTTGTAGACACTGTGTTAAAACCCTATCTCTCCAAAGAATTCCCCAATATATTCCATTCATCAGTCCTGAAAACAACTTTGTCCGGGGCTTAACAGTAAGGTGTATGAGAAATCATTTTTAAATTTTCACTCAACTGCCAATTTCCCCTTTAAATTCAGAATCTAGGTGACTTTAATGATTAGAATATTAATTAGTAGAAACAGTATACTACTAGTGTTATCAATACTTTTACAGCAACTTATAGTGGCCTCCTCCACTTTGTGGATAGCAAAGCTAAGCCAAGCCGTGGCTTTAAAGCAAAACTTTGCAATTTGGTTAGTACTATTTATTTTATCACTTTTTATTGTCTATTTACCAGGCTCCGCTTCCCAATACTTTATGAATAGTGCAGTTTTTGACTCTTTCAAAAAGTATGTCGACGGTTTTTGCGATTCCTTTAAAGGTAAAACCGCATTTCGAACAAGTACGGAACTTAAAAAAGAGCGACAACCGTATGTAACCAACGAGGCTTGGTTAGTTATCGACGAACTCTTTAGATTCCTTTCCGATTGGTTGTCCATTATTTTAAATGTAACTTTCAACGTAATAGCTCTGGGTTTCGTTATAGACTACAGGTTTGTATTGGCATATCTGACAACATTGCCTTTGATAATAATTAGCATATTAAGTACCAGAAGTTCAATTAAATTCTCGTCGAAAATAGCACAAGAAAACCGGACCAAAATGATGCAATCTTTGTCGTACGCATGGGATTCTGTTCTAATAGGAAATACTTGGAATCTTAATATGTGGAAAAAGAACTTCGGTCATAGACACTCTGAGGCCAAGAATTCCGCATTAAAATCGACAATACTAGTTGAAGTAACGGGTAATTACTACCGTCTCGATGATCTTAAGTTTAGTTTCGGTTATTGGCACACTTGTTTGGTTAATGTATTTTGATAGAACAAACGATGCATTACTAATAATGTTAGTTGCAACTTTTCCTAGACAAATATTAACTATTCAATATATGAGTCAAATTGTTTCGTATTCAACACAGTGGAACGGTCTTCGCACCCGTTTAATAGGTATTATTTCTGCTCTGAGGATTCCAGAATGTAAGGATGACTATGTCGGTAATATTAAATGGCGACAAATTAATGTTATCAATGACACCAGTTGTATAGAAATTTCCTCAATTGAAACAATACGCCAGATCACTAACGAATATAATCCCTGTAGAGTTACCATACGTGGGGGAAACGGTACAGGTAAATCTTCCCTCCTCGCCTTAATAAAAGAAGATCTTGGCGAACAAGCATTTTTACTCCCCCCGCATTCCGATATGTTTTTTGAGTTTATAAATGAAATGAGCCTGTCAACTGGTGAAAAGATGCTACTTGCTTTAAACGAAATTGGTAAAATAAACAACATAAGAGTCTTGCTTTTGGACGAATGGGACGCAAACCTTGATTCTAATTACCTTAACAGTATATCCCAACAGATACATGATCTATCTGGTAAAGTATGTGTCGTTGAAGTACGTCATCGTGATTAATCATACTCCGGTAGTTAATCTCGAGGGAACGGGCTTCAGCTGGCTGCCCAGGGCGAATTTCTAGGCAAAGAATTTTTTGAACCGAAGCCGTCCCCTTAACCAGCTTATCTCTCGACTAACCCCGCGACATCGCGGGGTTAATTGGCGTGTAGTGCAAACTTCTACCCACAAACCGTCGATATGGCTAGGATTCCGTCAAACCTGAGCTTCAGCCATTCCAGTTCACTTAAACAACCGATTCAGAACAACCAGCAATTGACCGACTTCATTCATATCCTTGTCCATGGCTGACATAAAACATTCACGTCCAAACCGTTCAAAAACAAGCTTCTCCAATTCGTCGAGGCATACCCGAACTATCCCGGCTTCCTGGATAATCAGCAGGCTGTCAGCTTCCGCAGTCACTTGTTCGCGCAAGTTTCCTACTCTAACGAGGACTTCTTCAAGCTTCGCGATAAGTGGCTCATTTTGTTGACTGACCGGAAGATTCATGAGGATCCCTCCTACTCCCTGACTCGCCAGCAATGGAAAAACATAGCGCTAGCCCCTATGCTGCGCAACCAATTCCTTGAGCTTGTCCCGTTCTTCCTCTAAATCCTCTAATTCAGCAAGCATCGCCGGCTTGAGAGAATGCGCCGGCCAACGAGCTTTTAAATCCTCCAGCTTGGCTTCGACCTCGTTTAACTGTTGTTCCAATTGGCTTAAATCCAGATCAGCCATTCGCCCTTGCCTCCTTTTGTTCGCTGCGGAAGGTGATCGCCCCTTGCATACACACTTCCATGCACTCCTCACATTCAACACACTTCTCCGGATCGACAACAGCCATATGGGCTATCATTTCTATGGCCTTGTTAGGACAAGCATGAACACAGCGCTGGCAGCCGCGACACAGTTTTTCCAAAATAAATGCTGGCATCCCTACTCCTCCATCCCCTTAGTACCCCACTTCTCTCTAGAATCCCATCTTGAGCAGTTGATCACCATAATACTTAAGTCCTAGGCTAAGAATGTCCTTAATCGGATGACAATCGGGAGCCTGCACTTTTCCCAGACGATCCTTGGCGATCGCTCCACAACCACCTCCACAAATCAGCCCTACTTCACATTCACGGCATTCCGGAATGGTAAGAATACTCCGCTCCTGCCACTCTTTAACTTCCTTGCCCTTCATTTTAACATCAGGATAGAAAGTTCCCAACTTATATTCATCTTGGCCGGTTGTAGCTGTACAGCCGTAGATGTCCCCATAAAGATCGAAAACCCATTCTGTTTTGCCAGCGGGGCAGGTATCATAGCTCGGTAAGTAGAGTTCCCCACTCTGAACCAAATGATGAATCCCTTTAAATTCCGGCTCATGAAATTTCCTTAACACGGGGTGTTTTTCCGCAAGTTCCATAAACATCGCCCAGTGTTCCGCCTGCCCAAGCAAATGCTGGGGCGTGGCATAGCATTCAAAAAGCTCATAATTGCGCCCGATCTGGGATTTGAATCGGATCGACGGTAAATCCAGCCAGCCCCTGGCATCCAAATCCTCAGCGAGTTCAACCAGACTTTCATAATTGCTCTTGTCCACAACCGCTCTGAGATTAATCGGAACGCTCCGCCGAATAGCCTCCTCCAAGCCTTCCATGATCTTGGTATAAGTTCCCTTGCCATTAGCCGTATGCCTCCGCTCATCGTGCACGGACTGGGGGCCATCAAGGGTGACCTGAATCTCCTTGACCACAGCCTGTCCGAGGATGTCGAGGTATTCTTTCAAATCATACCCGTTCGTCACCGCAGAAATCGCATACCCACCCTTGACAGCCTGCTTAACAATATAGTCGATGATTTCTTTTTGCCGAGGGGCAGCATTTAACGCTTCCCCACCAAAAAGGGTAATGAAGGGCTTTTTACCCGGAAACATGGCCTTCAAATAGTTGAAAAAAGCATCGGCCACATCTCTTGTCATAAGCTGGGTCTTTTGCTTAATACCATTCTGGTAGCAGTAAGGGCAGGCTAAATTGCAGGCATACGTGGGTACGAGCAAGACTTGAGGCTCTGTTTCATGGAGAGCTTGCTCAAACTCAGGCCATCTTCTGACGAGTTCAGCATCCTCCGCGTCCTTAGAAGGATAGAGATAGCCCCTGCTAAACAGATAATCCACAAAAACCTGATCTTCCGGGCTCTCCCCTTGCCTCAGTGTATCCAATTTTTTCTTCTCTTCCGACCCGACCAAGTCAAAAGAACCGGACAAGGAATTCATTAAAGCAAATGGATAATCCTGATTCTTCTTCATCTCTAACAAAAGGTTATAACGGCTGTAATACATTTCCCCACCCTTTTCTTTATCAACCACCCAGTGATACTAAGTCACTAACAAAAATAAAAATTCCAAAAAACCCCGTTACACAGACAACTTTCTAAAAATACTGTATGTTAACCCAACGGATGAGCTAGTGAAAAAGGCGACAGAAATGTCTCTGCCGCCGCAAGGATCAGTCGTGGCAACCCGCGACGATTTGAGAGGACTTCGAGCAGCATTGAGCGACATTCAAAGCCAAGCTCGTGCAGCAAGTTGAAGCCGTTTGAGTCAGTGGACGCAATCTGGTCACCTCCTTTCATAATATCTATGGCCTTTGACCGGAAAACGTGCGGCTGATCATTTCATACCCATTTTTATAATAACGTCTTTCCTTATACACGGTAATCCTGAAAAAGCCCGCCTTCGTTAAAGCCTGCTCATATTCCTCAACGGTGATCGCCCCGCCAAAACAGGCGGCTACGGCCTCCGGATCGTTGCTTATGTGCTCCGGCAAGGACTCATCGGTCATAATGTCTGAGATCACAAAGCGCCCCCCCGGTTTCAACACCCGAAAGATTTCGCGATAAACTGCCACCTTATCCTCTACGTGATTGATGGCGCAGTTGCTCAGTACCGCATCCACACTCACATCCTCAAGTGAAATAGCCTCCATGCTGCCAACGAGGAAACGGGCGTTCTCAACTTTTTCCTCCTCCGCACGACCGGATGCGACTTCAATCATCTTAGGTGTCACATCGAGCCCCCAAGCCCAGCCCCTCGGTCCGACCAGTTTGGCTGCTTCCAGCGTTTCTGTCCCCCTGCCGCAACCGAGATCGAGGACGGTTTCTCCAGGTTTGAGCGCAAGATAAGAAATATTACCGCCACAGCTTAAATTACTGGTTTCATCTTCTTCAGTGTACCTTTTCACAATGGCAAACTTATTAAACATACTCATTATCTTTCAGTCCCTTATTACCCTGCACCCCTATAGGGTATATCCCCACAATGGTATTTTACCTCACTACCAATCGTTCCGTCAATCAATTCACCTACCTAAAACCAAGATGGGAAAACCGATTGATGACTGGCTCCTGAATCGTTACGCCACATCTGAGTATTGAGGGCCGCAGACATCCCTGCAGGCCCACAACCGATAATCGCAAGTTCAGGACAATTTAGTCAAGATGCCCCTTAAGCTCTGGCAATCCGGGCAACCGTGTTCGGCCCCTCCTTGATGGCAGGTTTTCAGGCAATTATCAATAGAACGTTTAACAACTTCTACTTCCCTTTGGCTTAACTCAATCATCGGCATGGTGAAACCCTCCTTTAGGAATATGTCCCTAATAAGAAAAGTTTACCCCATTTCTGTCAAAATACTCACGTCCCAGGAATCACTTGGATTTCCGGCTCATCAGATAGCGCTCAGCATTGACAGCCGCCACTGCGCCATCCCCAACAGCTGTGGCCACTTGGCGCACCGTTTTGCTGCGTACATCCCCCGCCACGAAGACCCCTGGAAGGTTAGTCCGCATTTCATCATCGGCCTCCACATAGCCCCAGTCATTCAGCTTTACCTGGTCGCGCAGAAGATTGTTGCGCGGCTGCATCCCAATATAGACGAATACTCCCTGCGCGTTGACCACACTGTGCTCTCCAGTCTTCACATTTTCAATATCAATTCCGGTCAAGTGGTTTTCACCGATTACAGCCCGAGGCTCTGAATCCCAAATGATACTGATTTGCTCATTGGCAAGCGCTTCTTCCTGGGCTGTCTTTGAGGCTTGGAAATGGTCGAACTGGTGCACAATCGTCACATGTTTAGCATATCGGGTGAGGTAGACGGCTTCCTCCACAGCAGAATTGCCGCCGCCAACGACGATAATGTTATCAACACCTTCATAGTTGGAACCGTCACACGTAGCACAATAATGAACCCCTTTCCCTCGGAACTCCGCTTCTTGCGGAACCTGAAGGCGCCGAGACTCTGCTCCGGTTGCCAGAATCACCGTAGGCGCCGTGTATTCCGAATCCTCCGTGACGATCTTCTTTAACTCCCCCTGCAGATCCACACTGAAAACCTCTTTGAGGTCATGAATCTCTGTTCCAAAGCTTTTCGCCTGAGCAACCATATTATCGAGCAAATCACGTCCATAAACCGTTCCAGGGGTTCCCGGGTAGTTGGCAATATGAAAAGTCGTTGCGGCCTGCCCGCCAGGAAGGCCTTCATCAATAAGAATCGTTTTTAAGCGAGAGCGGGAGGCATAAAGTGCAGCCGTTAGCCCAGCAGGTCCGCCGCCAAGAATGAGTACATCCGCTCCTATCTTAACTTTTTCCACCTCTTCGCTGGATATTTCCAAAATCTCTTCGATCGTACGGCGAATTTCCGGCTTGCTGATATAGCCATTGAGGCGTTTGCCAACTTCTTGGCCCTCTTTAAAGAAGAGAACGGTTGGGCTGCCTTTGACTCCAAAGCTTTCGGCTAAAGGCCGATTGGCCTGGCGAAGGATCTTCATGAATTTGGCTTGTGGGTACTTTTCTGCCATTCGCTCATAAATCGGTGCCAGTTGTGCACAAGGTGCACAATCTTCCGAATAAAAGTCTAAAGCGATCAGGCCCTTCGTTTCTTTTAGTGCTTGTTGGAACTCTTGACTATTCACATGCGTGATATTCATTTAATTTCGCTCTCCTTCTTCGTGGATTAATAAGTTTCAGAATCTTCTCTACTACCTATACCCCGTTAGGGTATCTATGCTTAACAATATATGCGAAGAGTCCCCCTTTGTCAACATTCCTATTAATCTTCTTCCATATATTTTTCTTAATAGCTAAAAATTATACAAAAGCGGTCCCCTTACACCTTGTAAAGGGACCGCTTTGACACGTGTTTACAATAGATCAACTCCGCGAAACACCGCATTTCACGTTACTATCACTAACTGATCTTCGCCTGTACTGAAGCCGTGCTCACGACATGTTTGCGCATGCCTAGTTCACTCTGCGGAATATTAAAGGCCATCCCGAGAAGTTCCGTGATATACATGATCGGCACTTTAGCCTCTTTTCCCGTCGCTTTGGCCATCGCGCTTTGGCGCAAATCCAGATTGGACATGCACATCGGGCAGGCGGTCGCGACCGCATCCGCGCCTGAATCTTTGGCCTCATAAATTATGCGCCCGCTCAACTCCACAACCACGTCCGGTCGTGTCAAGATATGCGCTGCCCCGCAGCATTCCGTTTTGGCCCCCCAAGGTACGACATCCGCGCCTAAAGCTCCCAACAGGCGATCCATGCTGGTCGGATTGGTCGGATCATCAAATTGGGCAATCTTGGCCGGACGCGTGAGCATACAGCCATAATAAGGCGCGATCCTTAAACCCTTAAGCGGCTTCTTGACCTGTTTAGCGACAGCCTCCGTCCCGATCCGCTCTACCAAAAGCTCCAAAATGTTGAGGACGTGCACCGTGTTGTTATACTTCATCTCGATCACGCCTTGAACCTTCTTGGAGGTCTCCTGATCCTTAGCACATTCGATCTCCGCAGTCCTAAGGTGATTGAAGCAGGCAGCACAGGGTGCCATGACCTCTTTCATACCGGCCTGTTCCGCCAGAGCCAAATTGCGTGCCGGGAGAGCCAAGGCCAACAGATGATCCTTTTGATGAGCCGGGGTCGAACCACAGCAGTTCCAATCAGGAATCTCCTCCAACTGCACATCAAGTTTCTTCAGGACGGCTTGAGTGGAGGTTTCATAGTTTTTCGCGGTAGAATGGAGGGAACACCCTGGAAAATATCCGGTTTTCATCAAGCGTGTCCTCCTTGCATTTTTTCTACGTTCTCGAAAATCTTAGCGACTGCTGCTTGTCCCTTGATCTTATGAGGCAAGACATCCCCAAAACCCATGATCCCTTTCAAGAACATCGGTGGCCCAATAGGAATAAGTGCCGCGACATCGCGCACGAGTTCCCCTTGGCTCAGCATATTCTTGACCATCAAGTTCACTTCATGCATGCGGCCGTTGTTTTTGACCTCACCCAGGAAAATATTATTCATTTTGGGAATCTTAGTCTCGTGTGAAATATACCCTTCTTCTTTGGCCATTGCCCGTAAGACATTCATAACCTCGTACATTTCGAATCCGGCTGGGCATTGTGCTCCACAGATCCCGCATTGGATACACATTTGAATGGCTTTGCTGGAAAGAAGCTGATCTTTCATCCCATAGACAATCATTTCCAGAATCGAGTTAGGGGCATAATCCATAACTCGGGAAAACGGGCAACCCCCGGAACACTTGCTGCACTGATAACATTCCTGTACTTTCTGTCCACTCCGGGCCTCAATTTCTTCAAGCAGGCTGTGTTTCTCCTCCAACCATACTTTCACTCGCTTCACCCTCTCCTCGGTGTTTCGCACAGTGCTCAAACTTATGATAGACCAGTGACGGCTGCTCATATTTCGGTTCGATATCCAGCTTCAAGGCTTCTTCCCGCAGTACCGCCATGATGTCGTTCAGTGGGAGCCCAACCGGACAGACCGCTTGGCACCCTGAACAATGCCGTCCACAAAGCCAGATCATGCGGCTGTCCAAGACGTTCTGATCTTGACAATCAAGCAGGGATTCAACCACCTGGCGCGGTGTCAAATCGAATTCTTCAGAATGAGAACACCCGCCCCCACATTTTGAGCATTGCAGACAGGCTGTCAGGGACTTCCCGATCGCCTCTTCCACAACATTGCGAATTCCGTCTTCATCAATCCTTAGTCGCATTATTTCCACTTCCTTAGTCGCATGTTGCGTTAACGGATTAGTGTTAAGGCTTCGCTCGCCGCCAAGCCACCCATCGCAACGGCACTCGCAATCTCCATGGGCTGCGTGCAACTGCCAGCTAAGAAAATCCCCGATTTTGAGGAATGGCAGGGGCGTACGTTGACTTCCGCTTCTTGGAAAAATCCATACTCATCGGTGGCAATTCCGAGAATCCCGGCCAGATCCCGAGAACCTTCCGGGGGCTCCATGGCGGAGGCCAGAACCACCAAATCCGCTTCGACTTCCACAGGGTTACCAATGAGGGAGTCCTCCGCCCGAACTATGAGTTTGCTTCCTGATTCGATAACCTTCGCAACCCGCCCACGAATATAGCGGACATTATACACCTCCATGGCATCACGAATAAATTCCTCATACCCTTTACCCAAAGCCCGGATATCAATATAAAAAACATAGGCTTTTGAATCAGGATTCGCCTTTTTCATCATAATGGCGTGTTTCGCGGAATAGGAGCAACAAATCTTGCTGCAATAGCGGTACCCTTTCGCTTTATCCCGGGAACCTACACAGTGGACGAATACCACCCGCGCATTCCCTTTAGGTAAACGATTCTCAGCGGCCATCTTTTCGAACTCCAAGCTCGTCACTACTTTAGGAGAACGGCCATAGCTGTATTCGGTATAAGCGGTCGGCTCCATATAATGAAATCCTGCTGCCACGATAATCGCGCCAACGTGTTCGCTTCGCGTTCCCGAAGGAGAATTCAGTTCAACCGTGAAGTCCCCAGCACTTCCACTGACGCCCCTTAGCTCGGTCTGGGGCAAAATCTCAATGCCTGACGTGGCTTTCGCCGTTTGGATCTCCCTTGTGACGATCATTTTGGCATCAGCGAGGACCGGAAAGGTATAGGCCAGTTTAGCAAAATTCCCGCCCAGTTCGCCTTCTTTTTCGATGAGGATCACTTCACCGCCATTCTGAGCGATTTTTTGTGCTGCTGTGATTCCGGCAATACCACCGCCAATGACCAAGGTTTTCTTGCTCACGTTTCTTTCCTCCTTTTTTTACCGGCCAACACGGTCCAGAACATTCTCCAACCGCTCCCGCCCACTCACATGAGCGGCAAAAGCCAACTGACTGACAGGTAACCCTAAAGCCATCCCGACAAGCTGGGCAATATGCAGGACAGGGGTCTGGTAATTCACTCCCTGCCGGAAATTAAGCTGCTGTTGTACCCGATCCAATTGGCTATGGCAATAGGGGCATTGGACGATCAGCATATCCGGATCCGCTTCTTGAACCGAATCCAATTTTCGCTGCGTATGATCCAGAGAAAGGTCTTTACCATTGATAATCTGGGTAAACCCGGTGCCACAGCACTCCCGATTAGCGGCATAAGGCACGACAGTCCCGCCCATTAAATCAATCAGTTCTTCCATATACGTCGGCATCTGAGCATCGTCAATGGCGGAATATTTTCCCCCTCCCAGATAGTGACAACCATAGTGAGTCGCGATCTTGACACCCTTTAAAGGACGAAGGACATGCTTTGAGATATCGTCTTTTAAGCGATAATACATTTCAGCAATATGAAAAACATGACTTGTGCCTTTATATTCCCTTCCCATCATGTTGAGCATCATATTGACACTGCCTTTGACTTCGGCATTATTGTTCATAAAATGCCCAAATTCATTGAGGAAGGTCCAGCATCCATTGCATACGACACACGTATCGAGATTCTTTTCTTCAGCCAGAGAAAGGTTTCGCGCCACAGCGGGCATAGATGCCGTAGGAGCCGCTACATTTGCAAAGGTAACAAAGCCACCGCAACAGGTCTGTTCATCCGATTCAACAGGCTCCACACCAAGAATCCGCAGAGATTCCGTTCCGCATGCTTCGATACCGGGATACTTATTGCTCGCCACGCAGCTCTTAAAAAAGAAGATCTGTTCTGGCTTTGGGATTTGCGCTACTTTATCGAGCCTCGGCATTTTTCTTCCCTCCCGGTTCTCCATAGTTATAATAACGATGATGGGTCTTAATCTTTCCGACCTTGGATGGCATCGGTTTCGTCTTGCAGCGCTTGGCCTGTTCATCAGTGCAGGTTGTGCAATCCAAGAGTTCCACTCCGCCAATTTGCTTCATAAACGCTGTCATCCCGCTTAGGTCTGAAATCATATTAATTTCCGCAATCCCACGTGGACTTACCGTCCGCTCGGGTGGCAAACCCGCTTCCACCCGTATCTTACTAATATCACCAATATTGTCCATAACGAAAGGATTGCGTTCAAATGTTGATACCGTGATTCCATCTTTCAGATAACTCTTTTCTGCATACCCTTCAAGCTGCTTCACATCCTCCCAGCCATACCCTTCATTCATGGCTGCTAAGCGGAACATGAAGACAAAGAACGGAAAGTTAATGTCCATCGGGCAGACCGAGTAACAACCACTGCAGAAGAAGCACTGCCAGAGTTCAACGCTCGAAAGCACCCTTTTCACATTGCCATAAACAAGGTCACGAATGATCTTGCGGGGATTATAACTTGGGGTTACAGCCGCCGCCGGGCACTGCCCCGTGCATTTTCCGCACTGCAAGCACTTTTCGGCCTCATTGACAAAACCCATGGCAATTGGTTTAAACGTCTCGTAAAAATCATCGTCCCAGTCCTTAACCTGTTCGAGCACGCCTTTCCCCCCCTATCCCTCTTTCTTGCCGGTGATAGCCTCTTTCATCATCGGCATCATTTGGGGCATAAACTTGAATAAATCCTCGCGGGTATCCTTCCCATGCATCATGAACTTGAGCATACCGGGCATCATTTTCATCATTCTCCCCAGAGGCATCTCCAAACTAAATAAGTCGGAAAAATATTTTTTTGTCCGCATCGAAACATCCCGGCTGGTTTCCTTACCGTATTCCTCCATGAAATTGTCTGCCATTTCCCTTCACCTCCCCTGATAGGCTTAAAACGTGCTCAGGCATTGCCCGCGGCAACCAAGATTAAGAATTTGTTCAGGCTCCATTGGATTGTACAAAGGTCGAAACTTTTCGCATTTGGAACAATAGTCGAGATTAATGGCATAATTAATGCCGCCACAGTTAGGGCATGTAATCTCTTTCACATTAGCTGGCATAGGATCAACCTTTTCCAGAACCATGAAAAACTTAGGTCGGAATTCGTGTAGCAACACTCGACAATGTGAACATTCTAACAATGATGTCCCCCTCCCCCCCGGTAGGGAGTATTTTGTTTGATTTAAGCATACATCCAAACTATATCTTGGTCAATAAGTTTTTTAAAATACATAATATCTATATGTGAGTACATTCCTGCACAAAACAACCTA
>JAJZPA010000094.1 GCA_021811425.1 Bacillota bacterium
GGGCATACGGACACAGAGCAGCGCACAGTGTTGGTTGAAAACCTTCGTTTCGCGGCTATGAAACTGCAGAACGAGGGGGTTAAGCTCCTGGTTGAACCTGTCAATCATTTTGATATCCCAGGGTTCCTCTTAAACAAGACCCAAGAGGCCTTGAATATCTTAGCTGAAGTGAACCATCCTAATCTCTTTATACAATACGATATCTACCATGCCCAAAGGGAAGAGGGGGAACTTGCCGCAACGCTTCGGGCCCATATGGCTAAAATTCAGAACATCCAAATTGCGGACAATCCGGGTCGACATCAGCCTGGTACCGGAGAAATCAATTACCGTTCTTTGCTCAGGACAATAGATGCCCTGGGTTATGACGGTTATGTTTCGATGGAGTATATTCCTTCACCTAATACGGAAGCCTCATTGCGTTGGCTGGAGGAGCATAGTTATAAGCTGAGGAAAAGGGAAAATCGCTGAGCTAAGCAGTTGGTTATAATTTGGAATACTGGTTGAACGGTAAGGAGTAAGGGGTACAGTTGAACGTAGAAAGAGAGGATATTAAACATGAAAATCGGTTTTATTGGCTTAGGGATTATGGGCAAGCCTATGAGCAAAAACCTTTTAAAAGCAGGGTATTCCCTTGTTGTCTACAATCGGTCAGCCCAGGCTGTTCAAGAATTAGTAGAACTGGGGGCAACGAAAGCAGCATCCCCTAAAGAAGTGGCAGGGCAGTGCGAGGTGGTCATTACCATGCTTCCCAATTCCCCAGAGGTTAAGGAGGTCGTGCTGGGGCCCAATGGTGTGCTGGAGGGAGCGCAGCCAGGATCAATCCTTATCGATGCAAGTTCTATTGCACCGGGAGCAAGTCAAGAAATTGCCGCTAAGCTCGCCCAAAAAGGTGTTCGCATGCTGGACGCACCGGTCAGCGGTGGAGAACCCAAAGCCATCAATGGAACCTTAGCTTTCATGGTCGGAGGAAGCCAAGCTGACTTTGACGCATGCTTTCCTATTTTTGAAGCAATGGGCTCCTCAGCTGTCCTCTGTGGGGAGGTGGGTGCCGGAAACGTAACCAAATTGGCGAATCAAACGATTGTGGCTGTCAATATTGCGGCGATCTCAGAAGCATTGGTATTGGCCACTAAGGCAGGGGTCGATCCTGAACGTGTTTATCAGGCTATTCGGGGTGGGCTGGCGGGAAGCGCGGTTTTAGATGCCAAGGCTCCGATGATCTTTAAGCGCACCTTTGATCCCGGCTTTCGTATTGACCTGCATATTAAAGATCTTAATAATGTTTTAGAAACAGGGCACACACTAGGATCAGCTTTACCGCTGACAGCTATGGTCATGGAAATGATGCAGGCCTTGAAGATTAATGGATTGGAGCGAGCGGACCATTCAGCCCTTGTGCAGTTTTACGAAAAGCTCGCACATATAGAAGTTAAGTAGAAAGTAGAGTTTTTTTATAAAAATATTGCGAACGCTTATTTGCTCTTAATCTTCACTCACTCTTTCGCAAGGATTAAGCTTTGACTATTGAGGCTTAATCCTTGTGCATTTTTCAGATTCCCTGATTATGATTGGTGACGGTCATGGTAAAATGGTATAATACAAATATATACAATGTGGCTGATTGTGGGAAAGTAGGGAAGAGCAAATGGAGAAAACTATCGATTTAAGCAAGTCCGTCTTTGAAATATGCCGTGACCATCCGGAAATGATCGAGGTCATGGGAGAGTTGGGGTTTGAAAACATTGCTACTCCTGGGATGCTCAATACCGCAGGGCGCTTTATGACGATTCCTAAAGGTGCGGAAATGAAAAAGATCAGTCTAGAGCATATCATTGAGGTCTTGAAGCAAAAAGGTTTTATTGTCAGTGAATGATGAGGAGAGTAAGCCGACAGAGATTGGTCTAAGGATTGCATCAAAGGAGTGAAACCCATGAGTGAAGTCATCAATAACCGTGCCTATCGTCAAAAGGTATTAAAAGAACTGATAACAGACCTACATACGGGAAGTAGTGTGGAAGCGGTAAAAGCCCGTTTTGCGACATTAATTGAAGGTGTGGCCGCGTCAGAAATTGCGGAAATGGAGCAGGCGTTAATCCGCGAGGGGATGCCGGTTGAAGAAATCCAAAGGCTGTGCGATGTGCATGCTGCCGTGTTTAAAGGGACGATCGAGGAGATTCATAGGCCTCAAAAACCGGAAGAAAACCCGGCACACCCGGTTTATACCTTCAAGCTGGAAAACAGAGCACTTGAGAAATTGATCAACGATCAGATCCTACCCCACGTTGAAGCGTTAAGAATGTCCGATCAGAGAGAGAACCGGCAGAAGCTTAGTGAGGACTTTGCTTTACTGTGGGAGATTAATCAGCACTATTCAAGGAAGGAAAATTTGCTCTTTCCTTATATGGAAAAATACAACATCACTGCTCCTCCCAAAGTGATGTGGGGGGTCGATGATGAAATTCGGGTTGCGATTAAAGAGACCCGTAAGCGTTTGTCCGAGGATCAAGGGGATCGGGAGAAGGTTCTTGCTCAAGCGTCGGAAACCGCTAATCGTGTCAATGAGATGATCTTCAAAGAAGAAAACATTCTTTTCCCAATGGTTTTAGAAACTCTGGCAGAAGATGAATGGTTGAAAATTGCGGAGGCTAGCCCCGAAATTGGCTATTGTCTGATTGAACCACCGGCCAAGGCAGAAACTTCGGATTTCATGATTTCTGGAAAGGGCCCCATAGATGGGCAAGGTGCCCCGCATGAAGGGTATATTCGTTTTGATGCCGGAGTTCTCTTACCCGAAGAAATCAACGCTATGCTCAATACGTTGCCACTGGACATCACGTTTGTCGATAAAAATGGTGCCGTGAAGTATTTTACCCAGGGGAAAGAGCGGATTTTTGCGCGGCCAAAAACGATCCTTGGTCGCTTAGTTGAGAACTGTCATCCACCGGTCAGTGTACATATCGTGGAGAAGATTGTGGCGGATTTGAAATCCGGGAAAAAGGACCATGAGGATTTCTGGATTACAATGGGTGACCAATACGTCTATATCCGTTACTTTGCGGTCAGAAACGAACTTGGTGAGTATTTGGGGACCATGGAAGTGACACAGGATATCGAATCCATCCAGAAAATCTCCGGTGAAAAAAGATTGATAAGTGAGCAGTAAGCACCTTACGGAGGTAACTGGTTTGTCAGGTGGTGAAGTGCTTTGCGGATGAGTGCGTACCTTAATGAGCGAATTTAATCAACGTAAAATCATACATGTGGATATGGATGCCTTTTACGCCTCGGTCGAGCAACGGGATGACCCGTCCCTCAGAGGGAAGCCAGTGATCGTGGGAGGGAATCCAAACAGCAGGGGAGTGGTGTCGACAGCTTCTTATGAAGCGCGCAAAGCCGGTGTTCATTCGGCAATGCCCCTGGCGGAAGCGAAGCGGCGCTGTCCCCAGGCTTTCTTTTTGCCGGTTAATGGCCGCAAGTATCGCGAAGTCTCACTGCAGATCCGCGCGATATTTTTGACGTATACACCGCTGGTGGAACCTTTGTCCTTGGATGAGGCCTTTTTGGATGTAACGGGTTCGACGAGTTTGTTTGGTTCGGCGGAGACGATAGGTATGAAGATCAAGGAGCGGATTCAAAACGAGCTTGACTTAACGGCCTCTGTCGGCGTGGCCGGCAATAAGTTTTTGGCGAAGCTGGCTTCCGACTTGCGCAAACCGAACGGTTTTGTCGTGGTTGCGTCGGACCAGGTGCAGGCGTTTCTCGATCCACTACCGGTGGAGAGAGTGTGGGGCGTGGGAAAAAAGACCGCTGAGCGATTACATGGCTTGGATGTGAAAATAGTCAAGGACTTACGTCAGTTGGAGCTGACGTATTTGACCAAGCGTTTTGGGACCTTGGGCCATCAACTCTTTCAATTGGCGCGGGGGCAGGACGACCGACCGGTGGAAAGCGACCGGGACGCAAAGTCTGTTGGGCGGGAGACGACGTTTGCGCTTGATGTCGCTGATCGAGAGATTTTGGAGACTGTGCTTTTGGAATTGGCTTGTGATCTTGGTCAGAGTCTGCGTCAAGAAAAGCTGAAGGGCAAAACGATTACCTTAAAAGCTCGCTATGATGACTTCCGGACCTTATCACGCTCCCATACGTTTCCGGAGGGCACGAATTTAGACGATGTGATATATCATGAAGCCAAAGAATTGCTTCGAGGCATCTCCCTCAAGCAGCCCCTGCGCTTGATTGGCATATCAGTGCATCATCTGGCTGGCGAGGGATTTGGCCAACTTTCGTTATTTGACGAGCCTGAAGCGGGTAAGGAAAAGCTAGCCGAAGTCATAGATGCCATCAAGTCGAAGTATGGGGAACAAATTATCACAAGGGCTCGCCTCTTAAAACGCGACTCTGAGAAAGAGATGTGAAGCCTAGATGGTGCCTATACATCTTTTTTCCCATCGAGAAGGTAAGGCAAGGGAACCTAATAATTTAGCGATACGTAAGGAAGGTGAAGGCCACGAAGTTTTCGGAGTTTTCGTATTTAAGACCGAATCTCCCCGAGGTTGAAAAGAAGTTCGCCGTCTTATTGGCACAGTTTAATGGGGCCAACGATTTTGAGCAGCAAGATGCAGTGATGGTCGAGCTTAATCAGCTGAGAAATGAATTCGAGTCGATGGAGCAGCTCGTCTATATTCGCCATACGATCGATACGACCGATTCGTTTTATGAAGCCGAGCAGAACTATTTTGACGAAGCAACACCGATTTATCAGGGGTTGATCTCACAGTATTATCAGGCGTTGGTCCATTCGAAGTTCAGGGATAGGATGGAAGAAAAGTGGGGAAGGCAGCTTTTTGTCAAAGCGGAACTTACCCTTAAGACCTTTATCCCGGAAATCATTGAAGACTTACAGCAAGAAAACAAGCTTTCCAGTGAGTATACCAAGCTGATCGCTTCAGCCAGGATTCTGTTTGAAGGGGAAGAACGAAATCTCCCTGGCTTAGTGCCGTTTCAATTATCGACCGACCGCGCGATCCGGAAACAGGCGCATGAGGCGAGATACTCATTTTTTACGGCGCAGGAGCAGAAACTGGATACGATCTATGATGGATTGGTGAAAGTCAGGACACGCATCGCTCAGAAGTTAGGCTATGCCAATTATATCGAACTGGGCTATGCCCGGATGCTGCGTTCGGATTATAATCCCGAGATGGTGGCGAATTTCCGCAAACAGGTGGAAGATATCATCGTCCCTGTCGCAAGTCGGCTGCGCGAACGCCAAAGAAGGCGGCTGGGATTATCAACGCTCAACTACTATGATGAGAAGTTCAGCTTTGAAACAGGAAATGCCAAGCCCAAAGGGGATCCGGAGTGGATTGTGGACCAGGGACGGAGAATGTACAATGAGTTATCCGCCGAGACGAGCGAATTCTTCAAGCTCATGGTCGATGCTGAACTCATGGATCTGGTGACGAAGAAGGGCAAAGCCGGAGGCGGGTATTGCACCTACATCAGTCAGTATAAAGTACCGTTTATCTTCTCGAATTTCAATGGCACATCGGGGGATGTTGATGTTTTAACCCATGAGGCCGGACATGCTTTTCAAACCTATTGCAGCAGGGACTATCAGATTCCGGAGTATTACTGGCCGACCTATGAGGCCTGTGAGATCCATTCCATGAGCATGGAGTTTTTCACCTGGCCCTGGATGAAGTTTTTTTTTCAAGAAGACACGGAAAAATATTACTTCTCTCACTTGAGCGAGGCCTTACTCTTTATTCCTTATGGGGTTTCAGTGGATGCATTCCAGCACTTTGTCTATGCTCATCCGGAAGCCTCCCCCGAAAAGCGAAAGACTGCCTGGCGGGAAATTGAGAAGAAATACTTGCCCCATCGCCGCTACGAGGATAACGATTACCTGGAACGGGGCGGATATTGGCATCAGCAAGGGCATATTTTTGGCAGCCCCTTTTACTACATTGATTACGCGCTGGCACAAGTTTGTGCTTTTCAATTCTGGAAACGCTCGCAGGAGGAGCGGGAGAAGGCCTGGACCGATTATCTCCGGCTCTGTCAGGCTGGGGGGAGTCGATCGTTCTTGGAATTGGTGGAAGTGGCAAATTTGGTGTCACCCTTTGAAGAGGGAGCAATAGCTTCCGTGGTTGGTGTGATCGAAGATTGGCTGAATGGGGTGGATGATTCGAAACTGTAATCAGTCAGGCATGAGTATTGTCAAAATGAATGGGGTTTTGCATATTTTAGATCTAGGGGATGTGTTCGTTCCATGGCCGTGTCGATCTAAAACATCATGGCGTTTGGCAACCGTACTTAGAGATAACCTCATCCGTTGGCTGTATCTTTTGATTGAATGGAAGAGGACTTTAAGACTCCTAGGAGTTTGGGATGAGGAAAGGATGACAATGAGATGAACGTCATGATTATGACCAGTAGCCCCAATATTGAAGGTTTGACCGCTGCTAGTGGCAAAGCGGCTAAAGCGGGAGTAGAGACGGCTGGTGCCGAAGTGACGATGGTGAACCTTAATCAGCTGCAGATCGGCCACTGTCAAGCCTGTGGCAACGGTTGGGGACCATGTCGCAACCAGCATGAGTGTCAAGTCCTGGATGATTTTCAGCCCCTGTATGCCTCGATGGCGGCTGTCGATGCCTATGTTATCGTCACTCCGGTTTACTGGGGAGATATGAGTGAATCAGCCAAAGCCTTTTTTGATCGGGTTCGGCGTTCGGAGGCTTTTAAGAAGGAGAATTCGTTCTTTGAAAATAAGCCGGTGATCGCTGTGGCCGCCGCCGGAGGCAGCGGTAACGGGTTGACATCGTGTCTAAGTTCGTTGGAAAGACTTCTTCTGCATGTGCGAGCCGAGAAGTTCGATTTGATCGGGATCACCCAGAAAAGCCGTGGCTATAAACTGGATACGATTCATGAGGCAGCCAAATCCATGGTTAGGTCCATTCCGCCCGCATTACGTGTTTAAGAAGCTTGCCGGAGGCATTTCTGGGCAGAACCTCCACAATCTCTACCATACGAGGGATTTTGTAATCGGCGAGCTTATCCCGGCAATAGTCGCGTACAGCCTCTGGGGAAAGGGATTCTCCGGGACGGGCCACCACTTTGGCGAGAACCGATTCGCCCCAATCGGGATGAGGTACTCCGATGACCGCGACATCTGCGATTAGGGGATGCGTGCTGAGGACATCTTCGACTTCCTTGGGGTAAACATTGACGCCACCGGAGATAATCATGTCTTTCTTGCGATCCATGATCCAGATATACCCATCGACATCCCTTCGGGCAATATCCCCAGTGTAGAGCCAGCCGTCACGCAGAGTTTCGCGCGTGGCCTCCGGATTTCCGTGATACCCTATCATTAGGCTCTCGGAACGGATGATCATTTCACCGGCTTCATCCGGATCCGTATCCGTTCCGTCTGCCCGGACAACCCGGATTTCCGTGTTAGCCGTACCGCGTCTGCCGATGCTTCCGGTTTTTGCACCATGCTCATGGGGACGAAGAGCTGAACCGTTAGGCCCCGCTTCGGTTAGGCCGTAGACGCACATAAACTCTCCGGGCAAGGCTTCCTGCCATTTTCTAATTTGCTCACCCCCCACGGAAGCGCCACCATAGATCCAGAGCTTCATCGAGGAGAGATCCCATTCTTTTAAGTTGGGCATACGAGATAGGAGTTGGTAGACGATCGGAGCGCCGAAGAAGTGGGTCGTCTTTTCCTGTGCAGCGTAGTCCAGCAGGGTATTTGGGGCAAAGTCGCCAATGGTGACACTGGCTCCAGCCCAAAAGGCCCCCCAAAGGAACAGATTCAAGGGTGCGGAATGGGTGAGCGGCATGAGGATGAGGCAATTGTCTCCGGCGTAGATTCCGGCCTCGTAGGTCATGATTTTAGCTACAGACAAGATGGCCTCATGGGATAACATAACCCCTTTGGGTTTGCCGGTGGTTCCGGAGGTGTAGAGAATTTCAGCCGTTGCGCCGGAAGACACAATATTCGCATCGAATTGTGGTAGCTCGCTTGCTGGACTTCCCGGCTCAGTGCTGAGGTTAAACGTGCGGACTCCGCTTTGGGCCAGTTCCAGGGCCGTCTGATTCAACCCCTGTTCAAAAAGAAGGAATTCCGCCTTGGCATCTGCCAGGATACCCGCAATCTCACGGACGGTAAGCCGAATATTGATCGGAATCACCACTGCATTGAGCGCTGTTGCGGCTAGGAAGCCGAGTACGAATTCGGGCTTATTGGCCGAGTAGAGACCGATGGCAGTTCCGGGTTGAACACCTGAAGCCAGCAAACGGCGTGCTAATAGTGTTGCTTCTTGATGGAGTTGACGCCATGTGTACGTCTTGTCTCCTGCGGGATAACGTAATGCCGTCTGGTCTGAATAGTTAAAAGCATTTCGTTCCATAACGCGCCAAAGTGAATCCATAGTTTTATCCCTCTCCTTCACTCACTAATAATTATTCGTAAATTTTTTCCTCGAGGAGATCCGAATTTTCGGCATCATTTTCAATGTGGCGGTGGTTTTCAAGAGCTGCAGCCAATTCCTTGTAATACTCATGCTGGATGATCAAATCCATGACCTCGTTCGTACCGGTCCAAATCATGATCAGTCGGATATCGCGTAAGAGACGTTCAACCGGATAGACGTTGGTATAACCGATGCCGCCCATGACTTGCATGGCATCGTTGACGACGGCCCAGGCGGTGTCTGTGGCAAATTTCTTCGCTTCGGATACTAAACGGCGAGCCAGGGCGGAGGGAACGCCGCTGTCAACCGCGCGCGCCGTAGTGTAGACGAGGGAACGAGCCGCATCCAGGCGGGTGAGAGAATCGGCCACTTTAAAGCTGACGGCTTGGAAATCCTTGATTTTATGTCCGAACGCTTTCCGTTTGGTACTATAGGCAGCTGCGACTTCCAGGGCCGCGCGTGCCATACCCAGTGCCCCAGCCGCGCTGGTCATGCGCTCAGGGATCATCATTTGGTAAAAGATCTCGCTGGCGCCGTTTTCTTTACCCAAAATGTTCTCTTTAGGAACGCGAACATCCTTAAATACGATGCGTCCGGCGCCGCCGCCACGAGTTCCCATTAAGCCGTAGACATGGGCAACTTCGACTCCCGGCCCGCGTTCCACGATCAGAGCGCTCATGCTTTCATGAGGTTTTCCTTCGGGATTGGTTTTGGTATAGACCATGAAATAATCCGCACCTTCGGCCCCGACCACGAAGCGTTTTTGCCCGTTCAGGATGTAATCGTCCCCATCCCGGACTGCTATCGTCGTCGCCCCGAAGAAATCCGAGCCGCCTCGGGGTTCAGTCAAAGCCTCTGCCGTATACATCTTACCTGCAAGCGTAGGCTTCAAATAGCGTTCCTTCAGATCATCTGAGCCAAACTTGGAAATAGCCTCGCCGACAATCGAAGGCATGGAATAGAGGCAAGCTAAGCTGGTTCCCAAAACCCCAATTTCCTCCAGAACCGCAACTTCATCCAGCCAGTTGAGCCCGCGTCCGCCATAGGCCTTGTCAAAGCGTAAACCCAAAAGATTCGTATCCCCTAAGGTTTGAAGAAATCCGGTAGGGAAGGTGACTTTGTCGGCATCCATATCTAGGATGAGTTGCCGGGGAACTTTGTCCTTGACAAAGCTGGCAGCTTCTTGTTGCAGGGCTTTTTGGGTGTCATCTAAAAGAAATTCAAACATCATTTTCCTCCTCATTGAGTTTGTTAAGTCGGGCAGTAAACCGTTCATGGTACTCCAGGAGGTCTTCTTTAAGCAGCGTAAGTTCTTTGATTTTCTCATCAATTTCTTGCAGCCGCCGCTCGCCATAGGCTACGGTACGTTCAAGCTGTAGACGTTCGCTGCGATCGATGTCATAGAGGTCGATCATTTCTTTGATCTCGGCGAGAGAAAATCCGAGTTTTTTGCCTCGAAGAATGAGCTTCAAGCGGGCTTTTTCGCGCGGACCGTAGAGGCGCTGGCTCATCTTCTCATGATGAAGTGGGGTCAGCAGCCCGACTTCTTCATAATAGCGAATCGTCCGGGGGGTAATCATCAATTCCTGCGCAAGTTCAGAAATGCTCATCGGCGGCAGTGGCTTGGTCACACGACGATCCTCCTTTCCTGATAAATGGCAATTAATATTTTAGTTAAGAATATTCTGCTACCAGTTGACGTAAACGTCAAGTGTTTCCGAAAATGATTTTGTATATTATAGTTAATGTGAATATAGTTAGAACCACCTGTCGTCCATAACAGGTGGTTCTGTGTGTTCGCGAAACGCATTTGCGTTTTTCCGATGTCAGCTCATATATATTGTACCTGCATTGGGGTATGCTTGTCAACGCGTCCAAACTTCAAACTTCCAAACGTCACGCTTGATTTCAGACGGTTATCCTTAAAAATATTCATGAGCACGGGTTGTCTGCTCACTGCGTTCCAGTCTGTTAGAGGTAATCTTCACCCAAACGCCATTGGCGAAGAGGAGAATACTGGTAAAGAAGAAAACGTAGTGAATCCCAAAACCGGCTGCCAACTGTCCGCCGAGGATCGGCCCAGCGATATTGCCTAAGTATTGAGCAGATTGGTTATAGCCGAATACCCTTCCAGAGACAGCATCAGGGACGTTGAATCTGACGAGAGAGTTTACTGCAGGCAGCATCCCAGCGGTAGCTATGCCTAAGAGAAAACGCAGGATGACAAGCTGCCAGGGGCTTTGCACAAAGGCTTGGGGAATGATGAGAAAAGCCGAAGAAATAAGGCAAAAAAGGAGAACCTTCTGGGGACCGATCTGATCCGACAATTTACCGAGTCGTGAAGCACTGAGAACGGCCGCCAAACCGGAAGCGGAAACCACGACCCCTGAGATTAGGGCTACATGGGCAGCATCTCGCACGAGTTGTTGGACATAAACCGTGACGATCGGTTCGATGGACATATTAGCGAATTGAATCATGAAGGTGGTAATAAACATGGCAATGAGGATTCTGGGATTCGGAATGAGGTTCCAAACTTGACGTTCGGTCATTTGTGCCTTATCTGAACGGATGAAATCTTCCTTGATGAAGAAGGCTGTAACCAAAAAAGAAATAAACATGAAGCTGCCGGTCACAAAAAAGACATGGCGAAAACCGATCCATTCTGCCAACCAGCCGCCGACTAATGGCCCCAATAAGGTGCCTCCGACAGTACCAGTGGATAGAGTGCCCAAAGCCCAGCCCGCATGTTCACGAGGCGTCTGCGTGGCGACCAGGGTTATGGCTGCAGGGACGAAGCCGGAGACTACCCCTAGCATTAAACGAAGCCCTACGAGTTGGTAAACATTTTGCACAAAACCGAGGAGAACCATAACTACGGCCAACCCGACACTGGCGCGCAGAAGCATGAGTTTGCGTCCATAAAGATCCGCCAATTTACCCCAAAGTGGAGAGACCAGGGCCGAGATCATAAAGGTGGCAGCGAAGGCAATACCTGACCAGCGTTCAATACCCGGTAAATCAGTGACCCCTAACTGTTTGATGTAAAAGGGCAGAAACGGTATCACTAAACTCGAACCCGCCATTGTCGTAAAAGATCCAAACCAGCAGGCAAAAAGATTGCGTTTCCAAAGAGGCATGCTGAAATCCTTTCTCGTGATCCAAAGTGAATAGTATTATTATACACCTATCGCACCTATATGGCTGTTGTGATAAAGTTCCGAATTGGGCCGGATTCAAACCTGACCTGACTTACAGGTCTGTTAATGTCCGCCTCTGTTGGGAATTCCAGCTGTTATTAACTTTTTTGCCATTTCGGAGCTAAAGCTCAATCTTGATAAAATCTTAAGAACTCGCTCGCATGGCATTAAGACACGAAGGTTATAATCATAGCGTGGCCACAAAATGATGGGTAAAGGGGGAATTTACAGGCATGAAATTTAAGAGATTTGCTCTGGTTGGAGTCCTGTCTTTGGCTGCCGTGGTGGCAACCGTCGGAGTGGCGGGGGCGGCGACC
>JAJZPA010000095.1 GCA_021811425.1 Bacillota bacterium
GGGGCGTGCTACTCCGATTCCACGTTGTGTTTTTGCTCAGCTACATTGAGGTGTAATTTAGTCAAAATTACTTGTTTTGGGGGCGGATTAAAACCCGCCCCTGCTTACTGAATTCGAAGCAGCATTGGAGTGAAAAGGCTATGGAATATCATCCTCTTGTAGAGTCTGCAGTCAACTTAATTACTCCAGATTAAGCCCCACGCTATGCGTGGGAGAACAGAATAGGAAGTACCGGTGAATATGATAATACAGCCCTCCTCTGCTATAATGACAAAGGTTTTCGCAAGCCAGAGTCAGCAGCAGAGGAGGGCATCCAAACGGACAATTCGAGTCTATCACATACGAAGTGGGATTGCACGTACCACATAGTACTGCAACAAAGGCTTGCGAAACCACGCCTTCAGGCGTAGCCAATAATATGCCCTTATAGGGCAAAGATCAAGCCACCCCTTGAAGGGGTGGTACGGTGACTAGATTCTAATAAAAAGTAACTTTGAAAAATCGGTGAAAAGTAACGAAAAGGCCTTGTCTTAAAGTAGGGAAAGAGAGGATAATACAATTAGGAGACAGGAATTCCGAATACCTGAACCGCAACATTTAGATTTAAGGGTGTGAGTTTCTTGGCAGAAGGGTTTGCAGAGAGTGGAACTCCTTTCGTTCACCTTCATGTACATACAGAATATAGCCTGTTGGACGGAGCCGCTCGGATTGAGAAAGTGGTGGCGCGGGCCAAAGAACTCGGCATGCCAGCGTTGGCGATCACGGATCACGGTGTGATGTATGGCGTAATCGACTTTTATAAAACGTGTCAGAAAGCTGGGATCAAACCCATCATCGGCTGCGAAGTTTATGTGGCTCCGAGAAAGCGAGCGAATCGGGAACCAGGGCGGGATGACAGCAACTACCATCTGGTTCTTTTGGCAGAAAATGAGGAAGGGTATAAGAATTTAATCTATCTCGTTTCGCAGGCCTATATCGAGGGGTTTTATTATAAGCCGCGAGTGGACAAGGATCTCTTGCGCCAGCATGCGCGTGGGCTTATCGCGTTGAGTGCCTGTTTGGCCGGGGAAGTTTCTGAACTGATTGCGCATGAGCAGCTGGAAACGGCTTGTCAGGCGGCCAGGGACTACGAGGATATTTTCGGCAAAGGGAATTTTTATCTTGAAATGCAGGATCACGGCTTAAACGATCAGCGTAAAGTCAATGCCGGGATGTGGCAGGTACACGAGGCTACTGGCATTCCGCTGGTGGCTACGAATGATGTACACTATGTAAACCGCGAGGACGCATTTGTTCAGGATGCCCTGCTTTGCATTCAAACGGGAAAAACCTTGGCAGATGTCTCCCGCTTGAGCTTTTCCAGTCAGGAATTCTTCCTAAAATCCCAAACGGAGATGGCTTTGCTTTTTGGGGAGCACCCTGAACTTCTGGAAAATAGTTTGAAGATTGCCGAGCGCTGCCAGGTGGAGTTCCACTTTGGGGAGAACTTTCTCCCTGTTTTCGAAGTTCCCGAGGGGTATACCCTTAATTCCTATTTGGTCGAACAGTGCCAAGAGGCCTTTCCTGCCTATTATCCGCAGATGACGGTGGTGGAGCGGGAGCGCCTGGAGTATGAGTTGAAGGTGATTGCCCAAACGGGGTTTTCTGGTTACTTTCTCATCGTTGCCGATTTTTGCCAATATGCACGGGAACATGGGGTTGTCGTGGGACCTGGGCGGGGCTCGGCGGCCGCCAGCATGGTGGCTTATTTACTGGGAATTACCTCGGTGGAGCCGCTCCAGCATGATCTACTCTTCGAACGCTTTTTGAACCCAGAACGGGTGAGCATGCCGGATATTGATATTGATTTTGACCCAGAAGGGCGTGAGCGTGTCATCCGCTATGTCACGGAAAAGTATGGGGCGGATAAGGTCTGTCAGATCATTACCTTTGGAACGATGGGCGCAAAGGCCGCGATTCGTGATGTCGGACGGGTCTTGGGGCTCCCCTTGGGAAAAGTGGATAAAGTAGCCAAGGCGATTCCCAATGAACTGGGGATGACGCTAGAAAAAGCACCCACCCTATCCCCGGATTTAGCCCGGATGATCGAAGAAGATAACGAAGTTAAGCGTTTGTACGATTTAGCCCGTGCTTTGGAAGGGATGCCGCGGCATGCGTCCACCCATGCGGCCGGCGTCGTGATCGCGAGAGAGCCCTTGACCCACTATTTGCCGCTGCAAAGAGTGCCCGACGGTTTATTGATGACCCAGTTTCCGATGAAGACGGTTGAGGAAATCGGGCTTTTGAAAATGGACTTCCTCGGTCTGCGCAACCTCACCATCCTGCAAGAGACGGTGCGCCGAGTGAAAGATACGTGTGGAATCGATTTGGATTTGCGCACTTTGCCCTTGGATGACAGGGAGACATATGCCTTGCTTGCTTCGGGGAACAGTACGGGGCTCTTTCAGTTGGAAAGCGGGGGTATGCGGGGGATCCTCAAGGATCTGAAGCCTTCTTGTTTTGAGGACATCATCGCCGTGTTGGCCCTCTATCGGCCGGGTCCAATGGAGCAGATCCCTGAGTTTATCCGGCGCAAGCATGGGGGGACAACCACCTATCTCCACCCGAAACTGGAACCGATTTTGCGTTCGACCTATGGAATTATTGTTTACCAGGAACAAGTGATGCAGATTGCCCGGGATTTAGGCGGGTATTCTCTGGGACGCGCGGATCTCTTACGGCGGGCGATGGGGAAAAAGAAAAAGGAGATCATGGAAGAAGAACGGCAGCACTTCATCCAGGGCCTTGAAGGCAAAGAGGGGGAATTAGTGATTGAAGGGGCGCTCCGGAGGGGGCTCAGCGAAAGGGAAGCCGGAGAAATCTTCGACCTGATGGCCAAGTTTGCCGAGTATGGGTTTAACAAAGGGCATGCTACGGCTTATGCGGTGATTTCCTATCAGACGGCCTATCTAAAGGCCCATTATCCGCTGGAATTCATGGCGGCTGTCTTAACATCTGTCATGGGTTCTGCGGACAAGGTTTCATTTTACATCCAGGAAGCCCGCAGCAGCGGAATTGAAATTCTCCCGCCTGATGTTCAGGCAAGCGGCATCGGTTTTACCCTCGAACAACAGGCAATCCGCTTTGGGCTCGGTGCGATTCGGAATGTCGGCTTGAATGTAGTGGAGAAAATCTTAGAAGCAAGAGCAGGAGAAGCCTTCAAATCCTTCTATGATTTTTGTCTGAGGGTTGATAATAAAGTCCTTAATAAACGGGTTTTAGAAAGCTTAATTAGGGCAGGGGCGTTCCATTCCCTCTGTGACCGGAGCCAGGCCCTGGCAGTATTTGAGGATGCCTTGGAACTGGCGCACCGCCGTCAAAAAGAACGGGAGTCCGGGCAGATTTCCCTATTTGATTTTGGGACAGATGTGGACGAAGGCTTTTCGCTTCCCCAAAAACCGGAGCTTCCCCAGCGCGAGATTTTGGCTATGGAGAAAGAGTATCTGGGTCTCTATCTAAGTGGACACCCCTTATCCCCGGTCGCAGAGAGACTGGCACAAGTGCGGACTTCGGATATCCTGGAGTGTTTAGAGCGGGAGGATGAACACAGGGTTATTTTAGCTGGTTTAGTTACGGGTTTACGTCAAAACGTGACGAAGAAAGGGGAAATGATGGCAAGCTTCCAACTCGAAGATCTCGGGGGGAGTATGGAAGTTCTGGTCTTTCCACGGGTCTTTCCCCAAATCTACGCGTTGCACAATGATGCGGTGGTTGTGGTCGAAGGGCGCTATAGCGTGCGGGAGGATGACAAAAAGATTTTTGCCGAACGGGTTTCATTATTAGAAAACTATTTGCCTGAACAGCGGGCTTTTTCCCATAACGCACAGAGGAGAGGTCCAAAAGTGGAGTCCAGTGGAGCCTCTGGAGCGAAGATCGATGGAGCAGTGGCCCCCGTTGCTGTACAGGGAGCGGGGGAGAAACTATATCTGCAGATCCAGAGTGAAGGAAGTTCACTCATGGCGACCGTGCTCCCACTTTTACAAAAGTTTAGGGGGTCCTGCCCGGTATATTTCTACTTTGCGGACCAGCGTAAGCTCATAGTGGGAATCAGGAGTATTGGGTTGATAACCGTGCGGAGCTTTTCCGAGCATTGGCGCAGATCCTCGGAGAGAAGAATGTGGCCTGGAAAGTGGCGGAGTGAATGCTTCCTGCCTCAGTAGGTCAACTACCCCCACTTAACACCTGATGGTGTTTGAAGTGGGGGCTTGGGGAAACGTGTAAGCCAATATTACACGCCCCCAGGTCCGGTTGATTAGCCTCAGTGTCGGGATGTTTACCGAAAGGGGACAGCGAACACTACGTTAAGCCAGAATATATAGGCACCCTGGGATACTCCACACGTCCCATGCCCTGCGGTGAGTGTCTAAACATCTCTGAGAGGTAGGAGAAGTGATGCTCACACACAAACCTGGCATTAACATTGGCAATGTGGACCAACTGCCATTAGGCAGACTTATCTCTTCGAGGAGATGGCAAACATGGTCTATGTCTTAGCACAAGACGGGACAGTCCTTATGCCGACAGAGCGGCATGGCAATGTAAGAAGAATGCTCAAAGAGGGAAAGGCGAAGGTTATCAAGGCAAAGCCTTTCACTATCCAGCTTTTGTATGAGACAACAGGGTACACACAACCCGCTGTATTAGGACTGGATTCCGGGTACAACCACGTGGGTTTCTCGGCGGTTAATTCCACAAAGGAACTGATAGCCGGAGAACTTACCCTTCTTCAAGGACAAGTGGAGCGCAACAAAGAACGTTCCATGTATCGCAAGCAGCGGCGAAACAGACTTCGCTACCGGGCCAAGCGGTTTAGCAACCGCAGAAAACCGGAGGGTTGGCTCGCTCCCAGCCTGAAAAACAAGCTGGATACGCATATCCGCTTGGTAGACAAGATTTCTACCCTGGTTCCCGTAAGTAAGGTAGTAGTGGAAGTGGCCGCCTTCGACATCCAGGCAATTAAGAACCCTAAAATCGAAGGCAAAGAGTACCAACAGGGCGAACAGTACGGGTTTTGGAACCTGCGGGAGTATATCTTTCACAGAGATAATCACCAATGCCAAAACCCAGACTGCAAAAACAAAGCCAAGGAAAAAGTTTTGCAAGCCCACCATATCGGCTTCTGGAAAGGTGATCGCAGCGACAGACCAGGAAACCTGATCACGCTTTGCACGAAGTGTCATACTCCGGCCAATCACTAACCTGGCAAATTTCTGCACGGGTGGAAACCAAAGGTCAAGAGTTATAAGCCGGAAACATTTATGTCCATCGTGCGCTGGAAACTGGTGAATACTCTTGGTAGCGATCACACATACGGACATATTACAAAGACCAAGCGTATTGAATTGGGGCTGGAAAAATCCCATGTGCAGGATGCGTTCTGCATTGCCGGGGGAACCGGCCAGCGGAGAATTGCCTCTTTACAAGTCAAGCAGATACGCCGCAATAACCGAAGCTTGGAACTGTTCTACGATGCCCGGTATATCGACATCCGAACAGGCGAGAAAGCTTCCGGCGGAGAGTTGTTTTCTGGCAGAAGAACCCGGAACAAAAAACTGAATGGACCCAACCTACGGATTTTTCGGGGTCGAAAACTCTCGAAAGGCCATCGTAGTATCCGTAAGGTGCGTTATTTATACCAGCCGGGAGATACGGTGCTTTTAGCCAGACAGAAGTTTTCCGTGAAAGGTATACAGAACAAAGGGGCCTATATTAAGTTAGCAGATCTAGCCAAGCCGATTAAGACAGATCTGGTAAGCCCGTTGTATTACGGGAAAGGACTTCGTTTTGGGTAGCAACCCGCATTCATCCTCGACTTAAGAAGTCGAGGTCTTCTGCGGAGTGTTGATAAAAATTTCTTCGCTAGCAGGATAATGGTGCGCTAAACGCGAATGAGACTAAAATTGGAGGCGTTGACTAACAATACCTATGAGCGAACCAACCATAGCCGCTACAGCATTGTATTGCTCAGTGCAATGGGTTTCAGGAGAGGAGATTTAAGAGAGAAAAGGAGATTAGTTTGGTGCGTGCAGCAATTTATCCAGGAACGTTCGATCCTGTGACCAACGGTCATTTAGACATTCTGCAACGGGCCGTGAGTGTCTTTGACCAGGTGATTATTGCTGTGGCGTCTGACAGCAATAAGTCCCCGCTTTTTTCCCTGGATGAACGCCTCAAGCTTTTGTTGGAGGCGACAGAAGGAATGCCCAATGTTAAAGTGTCGGCTTTCGACGGATTAACGGTTGCCTTCGCCCATCACTGTGGGGCCGTCGCGATTATCAGGGGTTTGAGGGCGATGTCTGATTTTGAGTATGAGTTTCAGCTAGCCTTGATGAACAAAAAGCTTGCTCCGGATATTGAAACCGTATTTCTAATGACCAAAAGTGATTATTCCTTTATTAGTTCGAGCGCTATCAAGTGGGCCGCCAGTTTGCAGGGCGAGGTTACGGATTTTGTACCGCCTCATGTGGGACGCGCGCTCAAGCAGAAATTTAGTGAAAAAGAGTAAAGGACGCTAATGTGCATGGTTTCTTGCACATTATTCCAGGCTATGATATCATGAAATCGATAAATTTGGGGATGAGGTGTTCAGAATGTCTGAGCCCAATGAAACCGGAAGTGAGTATATTGTGATCAAGGCTTTAGAAAACGGAGTCACGCTCATAGGATTGACCCGGGGGAGGGACACAAAGTTTCATCACTCCGAGAAACTGGATAAAGGCGAGGTTATGATTGCCCAATTTACTGAACATACGTCAGCCATGAAGATACGAGGCCAAGCCGTAGTTTATACGAAACATGGAGAAGTCAGCGCGGGCTAAACATATCCGGAGCGGGTATGTTTCTCTTTTTTCATCCAAGGAGGTTTGGCAGAATGTGGACTGTGATCTATATTGCCCCAAACAAGGCAGTGGCCGAAAAGTATAAGAAAGTCCTTGCGGATGAGGGAATGCTGGTGCAATTGAGGCAAGTAGGGTCTTCTCACTTCGGTGAGCATGCCTCGGTTGAGATTCTCGTGCCGGAGTCGGAAGCGGAAGAGGCCCATGAGATCATTACGAACGCCATGGGGAGCTAATGATGTTCAAAGACATATTCCGTAAGACAAAGTATGTAACGATAAGTTCTGTCCCTGCGCCGAGGCGGCTTGCACCGGAAGCATCCCCGGAAACGGTTATGATCCGGAAGGAACTTCCGGATGGGCTTTGGGTGAAGTGCCCAAAATGCGGGGAGGTTCTGTTTACAAAAGACCTTGAAAAAAATGCCAAGGTTTGTACAAAATGCAGCTATCATTTTCGGATTTCTGCTCGGGAACGTCTTGAGTTGCTCGTGGATGAAGGTACGTTTACAGAATGGGATAATGACCTGCAGACCGTGGATGTGTTGGAATTCCCCGGGTATTCAGAAAAACTGGCTGAAGCGCGGGAGAAGGCCCAGATGCCTGAGGGTGCGTTAACAGGCCGAGGCGTGATTGAGGGAGTCCCAGTTGTCCTCGCCTTCAATGAGGGTGCTTTTATGATGGGAAGTATGGGTTCGGTGGTGGGGGAAAAATTCACCCGAGCGATCGAGCGGGCCATTGAACTACGCCTTCCTGTCATTATATTCTCCACATCGGGAGGGGCCCGGATGCAGGAAGGGATCCTTTCGCTTTATCAGATGGCGAAGACGAGTGCGGCGTTAACCCGATTGGCGGAATCGAGTCTCCTCTATATTTCCGTACTAACCGATCCTACCTTTGGTGGGGTGACGGCCAGTTATGCTTCCTTGGGGGATATTCTTATTGCAGAGCCAGGGGCGTTGATTGGCTTTACCGGCCCGCGGGTGATTAAACAGACGATCCGACAAGAGCTTCCACCGGGGGCTCAGACTGCGGAATTTAACCAAGAGCACGGCCTTATTGACCTTGTTGTTGAACGCTCCCAGATGCGTTCTCTCCTGGGACGTTTGCTCAGGTATCATCAGGAAGGGGCGGGTTATGGCTCAGCCGTTAGAATTTGAGAAACCGCTGTTGGAATTAGAACAGAAAATCCTTGAATTGCAGAAGTTCTCTGCGGAGAAGGGAATCGATTTATCGGTTGAGATAACGACACTTGAACATAAAGCGGTGGTTCTCAAGAAGAACATTTATGGTCGCTTACAGCCTTGGCAAAAGGTGCAGATTGCCCGCCATTCCGAAAGACCTAATTTTTATGATTATGTTCAGCTGCTGTTTGAGGATTTTATCGAAATGCGTGGGGATCGGCTTTTTGCGGATGATCGGGCGATTGTGGGCGGGGTTGCCCTCTTTAAGGGAGTACCCGTCACGGTGATCGCCCAAGTCAAAGGCAAAGACACTAAAGAGAACTTGCAGCGGAATTTTGGCATGCCTCACCCGGAAGGATACCGCAAGGCCTTGCGCTTAATGGAGCAGGCGGAAAAATTCCACCGCCCGATTCTCACCTTCATTGATACCCCGGGCGCCGCCTGTGACCTGGCTGCGGAAGAGAGGGGCCAAGGGGAAGCGATCGCCCGTTGCCTTGTGGCTATGGCTGGGTATCATGTGCCGATCATTTCGACTGTCTTGGGCGAAGGAGGCAGCGGCGGTGCTTTAGCCTTGGGTGTGGGCAATGTTGTCTTGATGCTTGAGCATACGTTTTATTCCGTCATCGCCCCGGAAAGTTGTGCCTCGATCTTGTGGAAGGACCCGTCCAAAGCGCAAGAAGCCGCGACTGCCTTGAAGTTTACGGCAGAGGATTGCCTACGTTTAGGGGTAGCCGATGAGATTGTCAAAGAACCCCTGGGTGGAGCACATAAGGATGTCCATAGGGCGGGAGAGGAACTGGCATGTGTGCTGGAAAAACATCTTTCTCGCTTAAGAGGGGAGGCCCCCGAGGTTTTGCAGCAAAAACGCTATGATAAATTAAGGGCGATAGGCATCTTCAGACAGGAGATAGAAGTCAGGGACGTTAGTCTCCAGTGACGAGAATCTCCAGTGGAGATTCTCGCCGAAGGCGAAACCCCAAAGAAGGCTTACCGCCTGAGGATGACTAACGCCGTGAGGCCAAACTCAAAAGTAATTCTATGGCCGAACGGGGTAGGGTAAGGATGAGAGAACCCGCAAAAACCTTGATTCTAAATTCCGAATTTCGAATTTCGAATTTCGAATACCTAATAAATGATCTAAGAATGATAAGAGATGTTTAAGTGAAACCTTGACGAACTTAGACGCGGATGTTAAGATAACAGAGTAATTTGTTGCCGAAGTGGCGGAATTGGCAGACGCGTCGGTCTCAAAAACCGATGGTTTTACGACCGTGCCGGTTCGACCCCGGCCTTCGGCACCAACTTGAGTTATGAAAGCTTTTAGCGTTTGAGTTTGCTAAAAGCTTTTTTGGTTTTATGGGTAGGAAGGGGGGGCCAACCATGCCCCGCATGTTAATTCTGGATGGAAATAGTTTGGCAAATCGGGCTTTTTATGCCTTGCCGCCTTTGACTGCGAGCGATGGTCGCCCGACCAATGTGTTGCACGGGTTTATGACTATGCTTTTGCGGCTGAGACAAGAGCAAAAACCCGACTACTGGGTTGTCGCTTTCGACAAAACCAAAGCGACCGTGCGCATAGAGCAGTATGCAGAGTACAAGGCTCAGCGCAAGCCGACGCCAGACGGTCTCAAGCCCCAATTCGATTTTCTCAAAGAGGTACTCACCGGTTTCAGCGTACCGATGCTCGAACTGGCTGGCTTTGAAGCGGACGATTTGATGGCTACGATAGCCACTCAGGCTGAGAAAGAGGCCTGGGAGGTTCAGATTTATACGGGAGATCGGGATGCTCTGCAATTAATTTCTCCCCAGACACATGTCTTCTTGACGAAGAAAGGGATCAGCGAAGTCGAATGCTATGATGAACAGGCGCTTTGGGACCGATATCAACTGAAGCCTCACCAGATCGTTGATCTGAAGGGCCTGATGGGGGATGCCTCAGATAACATTCCTGGAGTTCCGGGAGTGGGCGAGAAGACTGCGCTCAAACTATTATGGCAGTTCGGGAGTATGGAACAAGTCCTGGTCCATCGCCATGAGGTTTCCGGCAAGAAACTGAGCCAGGTCTTGGAGGAGTATCAGGAACAGGCGTTGTTAAGTAAGCGCCTGGCGACGATGGTTAAAGATGTGCCTGTTTCTTTTTCTTTGCACGATTTTCTCTATCATGACCCGTCCCGAGATAAGGTTTTGTCGGTTTTGCACAAGTACGAACTGCGTAACGTGGCTCGGATTTGGGAAGAACGAACGAAAAGTACGCTTTGGGAAAACCGCAGCAGTTCAGCTGAGGTAACCCGTCCGGCCGGCGAAGAAGTACAAAGCCCGTCACAAGGCAATCAAGCGGAGTCGGCTTTCGAACGCTGGCCGGAGCGAACTCTCACTGAGGCCGAATGGTTGGAACACATCCATTCCTGGCAGGGGCAAGATCTGGCCTTAACGGTTCAATATGAAGGGCTGAGCTCACACTGGGCAACCTGGAAAGCTTTTGGAATTGGCCACAAGGGAGAAGTTTATTGCCTCAAGCGAGATGAAGCTTCTGCTCGGGTCATCGAAGCATGGCATGAACTTCTAAAAAATCCCGAGGCCCACAAAACAGTGGTTGATGTCAAAGCCTTAACTACTCTGCTAGCCAACGACGGGCTTTCGCTGCAAGGGTTGAAGATTGACCTTGCCTTAGGGGCCTATCTCCTCAATCCGGCACGAACCAAGTTTACTGCACTCGACCTGCTGCAGGATTATTTTCCAGGAATCGGGGAGTTGTCTTTACATGAGCAAGCGGGGGGACTGGTGCAGTTAGCCGTAAGCATGGAATCCGAGTTGGAGAAACTCGGTTTAATATCCTTGCTCCACAACGTGGAAGAACCCTTAAGCCCTGTTCTCGCTGAGATGGAGCGGGTCGGTATCCGGGTGGATATCAATGAACTGGAACGGTTCGGGGGGGAATTAAGAGGACTCTTAGCACGTCTGGAACTGGAGATCTATGAACTCGCGGGCGAGTCGTTCAATATCAACTCAACTCAGCAACTGGGCGGCATTCTCTTTGAAAAATTAGGGCTTCCCCCTGTGAAAAAGACCAAGACGGGGTATTCCACGGATGCAGAGTCCTTGGAAGAGCTGCGGGAAGCCCATCCCCTGATTGAAAAGCTCCTCGATTACCGGCAATTAAGCAAGCTCATGTCCACCTATGTCAATGGGCTTTTATCCCAAAGCCGGGAAGGGATCATTCATACGACTTTCCAGCAGACGGTGACGGCCACCGGACGGCTTTCAAGTACCGAGCCGAACCTGCAAAACATTCCGATTCGTTTGGACTACGGTCGGAAATTGAGGAGGGTGTTTCGTCCGGTTCATGAGGGGTGGCTGCTGCTTTCTGCAGATTATTCCCAGATCGAACTCCGGATCTTGGCACATTATTCCCAGGATCCCCTCTTGTGTGAATCCTTTTCACTGGGTCAGGATGTGCATACCCGCACGGCAGCGGAAGTGTTTGGTGTGCCGCTCGACCGAGTGACATCCGATTTAAGACGCAAAGCTAAAGCCGTAAATTTCGGGTTAGTCTATGGTTTGACCGACTTTGGACTTGCACGTGACTTGGGTATCCCGCGCCGCGAAGCTAAGTCTTATATTGAGCAATATTTTGCTCGCTACAGTGGGGTCAAGCGCTACCTCGAAGCGGTGGTGGCCAAGGCGAAGGCGGCAGGTCAGGTAAGGACCCTTTTAAACCGAATGAGACGGATTCCGGAGCTTTATCATCCCAGCCGGGTGCAGCGCCAGTTTGGGGAACGCATCGCCATGAATACCCCCGTACAAGGGACGGCTGCTGATATCATGAAATTAGCCATGGTTGCTGTCGCAGCACGAATGAAAGCGTACCAGGCTGATTGTTTGCTGCAAGTGCACGATGAACTGGTACTGCAAGTGGCTCCTGAGGATTTGCAG
>JAJZPA010000096.1 GCA_021811425.1 Bacillota bacterium
TTTGGTTAATTGATTTGCATAAAAATGCCATAAGTTTCCTGACCAAAGTACAGCGAGTAAGGCCAGCAAGCCAACGATATGCCTAAACTTGAAACTCATGATACCCCCCTTCCAAGGTTAGCTAAGACCTCGCCTAACACTTCGCCGTCTTACCTCTATTTCCTTTCCAAAATGGAAAAATTCGCGCTTAAACTTGCACATCTTCTCCAAGCTCTTTATGGGCCACACTGAGAAGTCCCAGCACCAAAACAAAGGAGACCAGCGCCAACACGATAAACGGAATCGTCAAGACATTCAGCAGCCCGGGAGCGATATTCATGACAAAAGGAGTAACCCCCATCAATACCGCATTGATCCCGAAAAACCAGTTCCAGCGAAAACGGGCACTGTGAATCAATCGTTCCAAACCCCGATTTTCAGCCAGATTAAGGATGCCATGGGAAAGGTAGTATACCAAGACGAGAATCAGAATGGACTGGATAACCCCTAGGGCCACGTAGAACCAACCTATGGTACTCATATTAAACTCAACAAGTCCATTGGTCGCATTCGCTTGATAAAAATCCGGTAGAGAAAGGAAGATGAGCAGACCGGCCGGAATCTTAGCCTTGTTGAAAAAATCATCTTGCCCGGCGAGCTGTTGCAGACCATAGAAAATCATCCCATACCCAATAAAATCCGGAAGCATGTCGAACTGTTGAAATCGAAAGTCCAATAGGATGATGAGAAAGCCCTGGAACATTCTCCGATAGGCATACATTCAATCTCCTCCCCCGGATGGCTCTTTAGGATTCGTCCCGCTCATCTTTATTCAGCTTCCGGGCGATCGCCTCCACGTTTTTGTTCACAGAATGCAAGGTCTTCATCGTCCATATAAGGGCCACCAGCGTCCCCGCCGGAAGAATCATCGCCAAAAGCGCCAGAATCGTACTTGTACCTGTCGTGAGAAACAAAGGAAACATCGCGGATTCACTCCTTCCGATTCACTTGGAAATTCATTATCACCGGTGTTCCATCCCCACCAAAAAAGCTGGGGATGCCTTCTTCCATCCAATTTTCCTCACGAAATGCCTCCTATTATATAGACGTTCTGAAAGGCTATACCGTCACAACAATTTAGCTTTCAAACAAAAAATATTTACTCTCTTGAACTCAAACTAACACCTTGAACCGTTTCAGAAACACCATAAGCCAGTGCTATTCGCCCCAAAGTCTCCCCTGCTTTAACCACGTGAATCTGCATGTCCATCCTCCTTCAGCCCACAGTTCTTTCCTATCAATCTATGTGAGAAAAGCCCTAGAGGCTAATGGAAATATTAGGATCTGATACCTTGCCTGTACTCGTCACGTGAGTGACGACCCGCAAAAGTATTGACGATTTGCTTCATAATATGTATTATAGTAATTATCAATGAGTATTATTGCCATTCTAGCTTTTAGTTCAAATTAATTATGAGAGAGGAGAATTGCAATGGCTATTTGCGCAAAATGTGGTGCTGAAGTTAAAGAAGAGGAGATGTATGAAGACCATGGATTACAGGTTTGTGAGGATTGCAAAATGAAAGGTACACGGTCTCCCGCCAAACCCTGCGGTGGAGAAAAATAGTTTGTGGTTCAATAATATTTGATGTATTTCAGATAGATCACTCGCCCAACCTCGAATCCAGTTGGGAATCAGGATTTTGCCGGTGTTAAAGAAAACTTGGCTGGCGCCAAGCCTTAGCGACGGCGGCTGCCTAGTTGCACTTATGCCACCACAAAGTTATACTTTCTGACTGGTACAAATAAAACAATAAAGAGGATCCTGTAAAGTAGTTTACACGGGTCCTCTTTATTTACCTTAAAAGCAAGACGTGGTGCCTTCACGCTATGCCTTCGGCCCATGAAACCTGCGTAAAGCCCTGGGCTTGCCTAGAATTTCAGCCCATATGATCCCTTGAACCAACTCTCCCTCAGACAAGCCAATAGATAAACTTAGCTCATCCGCAGAACTTCTTTGACCGTTGTGCTTAGCTTCTGCAAATGCATCACCCCCGGATGTTCCTGCCTTACCAGAGTCAACTGAAACCCCTTCGCTGCCAGGTGTTCCTTCCACACCTTCACTGCCCTCTGTCCCCATCATGCCTTCCGAACCGGGGGAGGCATCCATAACCGGCCGCCCCTCGTCGCCCCATACCCCTTCCTGGCCTTCAGCCTCTGCCACTTCCTTATCTTTATAGGGGTCGGCCCACAACGGTGGCTTACTTTCAAGCCAGAGATCACTCGGCTTTTCTTCAAACCGCTCTCTTTGAGGTGTCGGAGCAGGCGGACGCATCCAGGGCGGATTCTGGCGTCCCGGCGAACGCCCGGCGTTTTTTTCCTTGAAGGCGGTATACAGACTATAGATAACAAATGCTGTGATCGCCAAAGAAATAATGTCCATAAGTTACCACCTACTTCTTAGGGGTTGTTTCAGGAAGAACCTCGCTCTTACCCGTGCGGGCGATGTTTTCTCTCATCTGGGTATCCGCTAAAATGTTTTGCATATTGAAATAATCCATCACTCCAAGCTTGCCCTCGCGCAATGCAGTAGCGATTGCTCTGGGCACTTCTGCCTCTGCTTCCACGACTTTCGCCCGCATCTCCTGCACCGCTGCCTTCATTTCCTGCTCTCTGGCGACAGCCATGGCGCGCCGTTCCTCCGCTTTGGCTTGGGCAATCCTTTTATCGGCTTCAGCCTGATCCGTTTGCAACTGAGCACCGATATTCTTACCCACATCTACATCGGCAATATCAATAGATAAAATCTCAAAGGCAGTTCCCGCATCCAAGCCTTTCGCTAAAACGGTTCGAGAAACCATGTCCGGATTTTCCAAAACCGCTTTGTGCGAATCAGAAGAACCAATACTTGTTACGATCCCTTCCCCCACACGGGCGATGATGGTTTCTTCTCCGGCCCCACCGACAAGGCGATCAATGTTGGCCCGTACCGTGACCCGAGCCTTGACCCTCAATTCAATCCCGTTTTGCGCCACTGCAGACACGATCGGGGTTTCAATCACCTTCGGGTTAACCGACATCTGTACGGCCTGGAGCACATCCCGGCCTGCCAAATCAATGGCTGCAGCCCGCTCGAACGGAAGCGGAATCGCGGCCCGTTCCGCTGCAATCAAGGCATTCACGACTCGATCGACATTTCCTCCCGCAAGGTAATGCGCCTCTAACTGGGCCGTCGAAATATTAAGTCCTGCTTTGTGCGCTTTGATCAGAGGATTGACGATCTTTGACGGAATCACTCGTCTTAAACGCATCCCCACGAGGGTAAAAATGCCAACATTCACACCTGCCGCCAAGGCCGATATCCAGAGTCCAACAGGAATAAAGGTAAACACAACACTCAAAATGATTAACCCTATGGTGATTAAAACAACTATGAAAATTAATGTACCCATGCTTTTCGTCCGGTATAACCGGACTCCACCTCCCCATGTTCATTTCACTTTATTTGATTCATTCACTAGTCTGCCGGTTTGCTTCTCCATGATTCGTCACTTCGCGCACGACGATGCGAGTTCCTTCCACTGAAATCACTTTAATAGCGGAACCACTTTTGATAAAGCCTCCTTCCGTGACAACGTCCACCCGCTCATCCCCGAATTCAGCAGTGCCCGCCGGTCTCAACTGAGTCAAGGCGATGCCGCTTCGCCCGAGATACTGATGATAGTCCGGTTTTGGGGCAACATATCCTGCCCTGTTGGTTTGGCGAGTAGTTAGAGAGAGCCTCTCCCAATAGCGTCTTGTAGCCGGAAAACGAAAACTTACAAAAATCAAGACTGCTAAACCAATGAGGGTAAGCATACTGTAGAGAAATCCCTCCAAAAGTGAATTGGAAGCGAAGATGATCGCGCTTATCAAAGAGGCGATTCCGATTAGCCCCAGAATTCCCCCCGGAACAAAAATCTCTAAAATGAGTAAGACCAGCCCCAAGGCAAATAGAGCTGTAATCAACCCAGCAGACATGTCCTTATCCCCTTCCTCTCCAGACATCCATCAAATTCCTGCTCATAATCTTCTTTCTTGCAATCTTCTTCCTTCAATCTTCAATCTTCTTTCGGTCCTTCTGCTTCCAGTCCGCTTAACCACCGCTCTGCAATCTGTTTATATAATTGGGCTCTGGCCAATAAATTGAGGATAACGAGAGCTGTTTCTACTTTATTCTGATCCACTTCATTCAGCCCTTCCCCCGCTAAGGCCTCTTCCACCTCCCTTTCCAACCCATTAAGCGATGCTTGCCAATCCGAGGAAGTTCTATCAAAAATATCTCCATAGTAACGATAAAGCTTTGTTGGCCTGATCCGATCATCGGAGTTATCCAACATGCTTTCATTAACGAAACTCAAAAGACGAGAAATTTGCTCCAATGATAAGATATTACGCAAGTCGTTGATTAATAAGATATTCGCCACCTGCTCGCGATTATATTTTTTCTTCTCAGGATGTGGGATGTATTGTCGGCGAACCCAATTTTGAATATGCGTGCTGTTAATATCGTTCTGGCTCACCCTTTGCGCAACTTCAACAACTTGAGAGAGCATCATCGAATCTAACTCCAGATAAGGAAGAGCCTTCGTTTTCGGTTCTAGTTCGCTGAGCACATCTCGAATCGCTAATTTATAGTTTGAATTCATAGCCCTCACCGCCTTATGTAATATGGATGATAGTTTAAGCATGCAACCGACGTTAATGTTATTAGTATGATGTTATTAGTATGATGTTATTATATGTTCATTACGACCTCATGTCAATATACTATTGAATCTATTCCGTTTTAAAATATTTTTAAATTTACAGTATAATTGCTATAATGAAGTAATTCACCCACCGAGACCCCATCGCCGGCACTCCCATCCATCGCTATGTGCCCTGCCGGGTTGAGCCCGGCACTCCCCACGAATAACTGCACCTGTCGAGAAGGAAGGAACACCAGTGCACGCAAAGAACGAGAAACCGTATTACGGCTGGTATATCGTCGTGATAGCATCCTTTATCACGCTTTTGACGGTCGGTTTTAGGATGGGTATCGGACCATTTGTCAAACCCATCATGAAGAACTTAGCCATGTCGCGCACCGACATCTCCTTGATTGTAGCCATCAGTTCCATCGTCTATGGGTTGGGCATGCCGATTGCGGGCTTCTTGTTAAAACGTTATAGCACCCGCTTTGTCTTAATTAGCGGAGTGCTCATTGTCTGCGGCTCACTCTTTTGGGCTGTATCCGCCCGCGATATCCCGTCTTTTCTGCTCTCCTTCGGTATCGTCCTCTCACTTGGCCTGTCCTTTTTGAGTCCAGTCGCCTTGACACCGATCATCAGCCGTTGGTTTATCGAGCAAAGAGGAAGGGCCTTATTCTATCTTTCCACAGGCTCAATGGCGGGGATAGCCATCATGACCCCGCTGGAAACCATTTTGATTCAAGGTATCGGATGGCATGAGACACTATTGCTCTTCGCCGGCTTATTTGTAGTGATCGTGGTTCCCTGTGCCATCTTTGTCATGCGCGATCAGATCCCGGCGGGGGCTGACTCAAGCCCGGAAGCTACAACGACGAGTAGTCAGGTCACAACTCAACCCGATCTCGCCATCACGTGGAGAGACGCAGTTAAATCACGAGCCTATTGGCAAATCGTCATCGGGCTTTTCGCCTGTGGTTTCAGTATGAATCTTCTGGGCGCCCATGCTGTTCCCATGCTTATTGACCACCATTTTGAGCCGACAACAGCCTCGTTCGGCATTGGGCTGATCGGAATCGTCGCGATATTGGGCACCTTAATGCTGGGATCGATCGCCGATCGCTATCCCCGAAAAAACTTCCTGGCCATGATTTATTTTGTTCGGGGATTTGGCTTTCTGGGTTTGGTGTTCGCGGTTGCTCCCTGGCAACTTTATGTCGTGGCCGCCAGCGCCGGCTTGGTATGGGCCGGTTCCACGGCGATGTCTTCTGCTATCCTGAGTGACCTCTATGGGGTTCAGTTCTTGGGTCTTTTATATGGCTGGGCCTATTTCGGACATCAAATTGGTGGCGGAATTGGTTCATTTCTGGGAGGCTGGGGATATGATACCTTTGGCACCCATTTTTTTGCCTTTGGATTAAGCGCCGCCCTCTTGCTAATCGCGGGCTGGGTCTCCTATCAACTACCCTCACGGCCAACAACTAAATTTGGCCAAACTCCGGATCCCTTTGATCCTGCACTGACCCAGGTAGAGAAATGCCCCCCGTCACGGACAGCCGCTCCTTAAAGCCCAGTGTGCCTGACACACTAGCCATCACTGCATCTTCTAACCAAGTTAGCTTTTCGGTTAAATAGAATTAGTCCATACCATTAGATATCCCCACAAGCAAACAACCAGCAATGCTAAACTGTCTTGTGAAGACCATTCATGCAGATTGACCACCCGATATCGGCCTGGAGCATAGCCCCGGGCCATTAGGTTTTCCGCAACTTCTTCAGCCCTACGCAGTGTCAATAGGAGAAGGGCAGGAAAGAGGCCCGCTAAATCAATCAAGCGCAGCAGCCACTTGTCGGGAAGCGTTCCTCGCACAACACGGGCTTTCCACAGTAATCCCGCTTCTTCAGCCAGTAGAGGAATGAATCGTAGTGTTAAAGTAATGAGCAGCGCGAAGTCAGCCGCTTTCGGAGTTAGCCTGCTCAACGGGCCGAGAAAATAGGCGATACCCAGTCCTTGTTCCAGCGGGGGAGTCACGGCGGCAAATATCCGAGTTAGGACAAATATAAGGGCAATTCTGACGGTCATCATTCCAGCAAGCGCTAAACCTGTGTTTGACCAATGCCCCTCCCAGATGCGCCAACCGTTCCAAACCCACCCAGCTGTCAATCCATAGAAAAGAGCGAGCCAAAAGACAATCATAAATACCGGACGATAGGCTCTCCATGTTAGTCGGCTAAGTCCCATTAAGGCCAGCACGCCAAGTGCATCAACTAATAGGCCCCAAAATCCGATACCCGTAGTGAGGCCGGAAAGCATCGCCAGGCTAGCCGTCTTTAAACGAGGATCCAGGCGGTGCAAAACACTGGATCCCGGCTGATATATCTCTTCCAAGACTCTCCCCTCCCCTAATGCCTCGCTCCAATATCTGGCTTCGGTTTCTACGTCCCAGCTTTAGCTCACCCTTCAGACCCCCCACTTGTCATATCCCACTTCCGATCCCTCACTTCCGACTATCAACTTACGGCTTCGGACACCGGACTTCGAACCCCGAACATCGAACATCGGATTACAGGTCTCCGCCTCTCACTTCCGACTTCTCAAATCGGTATCCTCACGCCGGCCTTCCGAAACTCCTCCCGGTACCTGTCCCAGTCTTCTACCTCGCAATCTCGAACGACTTGACCCTTGTCAACCAACCAAATCCTATTTGCATAAGGCAGGACTTCACAAAGGTCGTGGGTTACATATAGTGTCGTCAAGCTTGAACTGAGGTCTCCGATGACCCGGGCCACGGCCTTGCGACCTTGGGCATCCAAACCTAGCATTGGTTCATCGAGCAGCAGAACCTCCGGCTTTGTTCGTAGCGTTGCAGCTAGCGCAACCTTTTGCCGCTCTCCACCGCTTAGTGTCTCCTGGCTTCTGGCGAGAAACACCGGGTCGATGTCAAACCGCTCGAGATACTGCCGTTCTGAAACGGAGTCTACTCCCTTTTCTCCCCAAAAGATCACCTGACGTACCGTGCGATCGAGTAAATATTCTCCTGCTTCCTGCAAGAGAATCCGGATATTCCGGCGCATAGCGGGCAGGTTCTTTTTATCCAGCCTCTGTCCATTAACCCGGATACTACCTTCAGAGGGCGCTATTAATCCGATGGCACTTTCTAATAGCGTAGATTTTCCCGAACCTGAAGCACCGACAATACCGATAAACTCTCCCGCCAGCACTGCTTTGTTTAGATGAAGTCGATTCCCGATTTCGATATTGAGCCATTGTAAGACCGGGCTTTGTGGAATCGCACTTTCCGTTTTATCCGTATTACCGGACTTATGGGTCTTACGCTTGATTCGAGCTTCTAGCCCTTCACAACGGTTCTGAATATGGCAATTTTGGCGCAACTGGGGGTCATCAAGAACGTTTTCCGGTTTTCCCTCATCCCATAAGCGGCCATCATGCAAGAGCCAGAGACGATCCGCCTTTCTAGCTAACTCGGGATCATGGGTTATCCACAGTTTCCCAGTGCCCTCTCCCCGCTTATCCAAAAGTTCAATAATTCGCTTCTCGGAGCGCACATCCAGCATTGACAACGCTTCATCAAAAACAACGAATCGGGGCTTCATGGCTAAAACAGCCGCGACCACCAGTCTCTGTCGTTCCCCTCCTGAAAGGGTTGCGGGAGATTGATTTTCTTTTCCCTTCATGCCGATGGCCTGGATAATTTCCCTTACCTGGTATTTAACCTCATGATTGGGAAGTCCCAGGTTAATCAAGCCGAAACTCAACTCCTCTGCGACACTGGCCCCAATACATTGCCTACGGGGATGCTGACCGACTAAACCAACTGCTTGCCAACGCCCATAGGGTCCCCGCTTGAGCGGTACTCCTTTAGCCGTTATCTCGACATACCCCGTCGTTGGTTCGATCAACCCAGCGATCAACCTGGCCAACGTCGATTTACCCGAACCATTCGGCCCTATGAGAGCAATCGTCTCTCCCTGATGCCAAGTAAAATTGAGGTCGTGAAGGATCTGAGCGTAACTCAGATTATTCGCGTTTATGACCAAATCGTGCACTCTGTTCCCCCTTGAAGGCATGGCTATTCGTCAACCATCATCTATATTTTTAGTTTACAATACCATAGTGATTAAAATCAAGGGACAAAAAAAGATGCTCACCGAAGAGCATCTTGAAATCCCTATTTCACCAGTTCAACCAGAACCATTTCCGCAGCATCGCCACGGCGGTGACCAACCCTCATGATGCGAGTGTAGCCTCCTTGACGGTCACTGTATTCTGGCGCGATTTCATCAAACAACTTCTTGACCACATCTTCATCAAGCATGTAAGACATGGCCTGACGACGTGCTGCCAAGTCTCCCTGCTTGCCCAGCGAAATCATCTTCTCAGCAATCGCATTGAGTTCCTTAGCCCGTGCCGCTGTCGTCTCGATGCGCTCGTATTTGAAGAGGGAAGTCACGATATTGCGCAGCATTGCACCACGGTGACCCGTGTTTCTTCCCAGTTTACGATAAGCCAATTACGTTCCCCTCCTTTGCCTGAATTAGTCTTCAGATTTACGGAAACCAAGGCCTAAAGCACCCAGTTTTTGTTCGACTTCTTCTAAAGACTTGCGACCCAGGTTGCGCACCTTGATCATATCTTCTTCCGTTTTTTGCGTCAGTTCCTCAACAGAATTGATCCCAGCCCGTTTTAGGCAGTTATAGGAGCGAACCGAGAGATCCAACTCTTCAATGGTCATCTCAAGAATCTTGTCTTTCGGCTCCTCTTCCTTCTCCACCATGATCTGGCCATCCGGTATCTTGTCCGTAAGGCCCATAAAAAGACGCAAATGCTCGCTAAGAATTTTGGCGGCCATACTGGTCGCCTCCTCTGGCGAGATACTTCCATTCGACCAGACCTCAAGAGTGAGCTTGTCATAGTCGGTGGCCTGCCCCACCCGTGTATCCTCAACTGTGTAGTTGACTTTGTAGATCGGGGCAAAGATGGAATCGATCGGAATTACCCCGATGATATCCTCTTGCTTTTTGTTTTTGTCTGCAGAAACATAGCCCCGGCCTCTTTCCACAACCATTTCCATGAAGAGACGACCATCGCGATCAAGGGTGGCAATCTTCAACTCCGGATTCAAAATTTCCACATCCGGATCCGTTAGGATGTCCTCGGCATGCACGACGCCCTCCCCCTCAACCTCGATGCGGAGGATCCTAGGCTCATCCGTATGCCCTTTTAGGGCTAAGGACTTTAAGTTGAGGATAATATCCGTCACATCTTCCAGCACACCTGGAATCGTGGCAAATTCGTGCAGGACCCCTTCAATTTTCACAGATGTTACTGCTGTTCCCTCTAAAGAAGAGAGCAGGATCCTTCTCAGCGAGTTTCCCAGAGTGATCCCATACCCTCTTTCCAGAGGTTCAACCACGAATTTTGCGTACGTGTTGTGTTCAGAACGTTCAACACATTCAATCTTGGGCTTCTCGATTTCTAACATCGAAATGCACCTTCTTTCTCGGGAACTTGACTCAAGTCCATCCTAACCCGCTCGCTTATCGGGAGTATTTCTCGACGATGAGATGCTCTTGGATGGGAAGTTGAATATCTTCTCGAGTAGGTAGAGCGGTGACTGTTCCGGCTGCAGCATTTGCATCCAAGCTCAACCAACTAGAAACTCCTTTCGTCCCCAGGGATTGAAGGATCTCTTTCATCCGCGGTGAATTCTTACTATCCTCTTTTACAGCGATGGTTTCGCCAACGCGAACGAGGTAGGAAGGAATATCCACGCGCTTGCCATTCACAGTGAAGTGCCCATGGCGTACAAGCTGACGAGCTTCTGGCCGGGAAGAGGCAAACCCCAACCGATAAGCCACATTATCCAAACGGCGTTCTAACAGGCGCAGGAGGTTTTCCCCTGTCATCCCTTTCTCCCGATTCGCCTCTGCGAAGTAGCGGCGGAACTGTCCTTCCATGACGCCATAAATCCGGCGGGCTTTTTGTTTCTCACGGAGCTGAATTCCATACTCTGTCGGTTTCTTACCCCGGCTTTGGCCATGCTGACCAGGAGCATAACTTCGGCGGTCGATAGCACATTTGCCGGTATAACAACGATCCCCTTTAAGAAACAGCTTCATGCCCTCACGACGGCATAAACGACAAACAGGCCCTGTATATCTTGCCATGATTACACCTCCTTAAACCCTTCTCCGTTTCGGCGGACGACAGCCATTATGCGGAATCGGGGTTACATCTTTGATCAAGTTTACTTCCAGGCCAGCAGCCTGAAGGGCGCGGATAGCTGCCTCGCGACCGGCACCTGGGCCTTTCACAAAGCATTCAACTTCCTTCATGCCATGCTCCATAGCCACCTTGGCGGCCGTCTCGGCAGCGGTTTGGGCAGCAAATGGCGTGCTTTTACGCGAGCCTTTAAAACCCAAGGAGCCTGAGCTGGACCAGGAAATCGCATTTCCGCTCGTATCGGTAATTGTGACCATCGTGTTATTGAATGTGGACTTGATGTGCGCAATTCCACTCGCAACATTCTTACGTTCCCGGCGCTTGGTCCGTACAACTTTACGCGGCATCTCGGTTATCCCCCCTTATTACTTCTTGCGACGTGCGCCAACGGTACGAGCCGGTCCCTTGCGGGTACGGGCGTTCGTTTTCGTGCGCTGGCCACGCACAGGAAGTCCCCGGCGATGACGTAAGCCCCGGTAAGAACCTATCTCCATCAGGCGCTTCACGTTGAGGGACACTTCCCGGCGTAGGTCACCTTCGACCTTCGTCTCTTTATCAATTACTTCCCGGAGGCGCGTCACTTCCTCTTCGGACAAGTCACGCACACGCGTGTCCGGGCTTACACCAGTTTTCTTGAGAATCTTCCGGGAAGTAGGCGCGCCAATCCCAAAAATGTAGGTCAACCCCACCTCTACCCGTTTCTCCCGCGGCAAGTCAACTCCAGCGATACGTGCCATCTATTCAGTACACCCCCAAATATCCGTTTTTCAAGTCCATTGTTCATGTCTATAAACAAGGCCAAAGACCATTGACGCCTCGGGACTCATCCCAAGCAGCCGCGCGCCGCGCATCCTTAACCCTGTCTTTGCTTGTGTTTCGGGTTCTCACAAATCACCATGACTTTACCGTGACGTTTAATAATCTTACATTTTTCACAGATCGGTTTGACAGAAGGTTTAACTTTCACCGCATCCACTCCCTTTGCTTTAGCCGGGACATACCTCCACCCGACATTAAATGGGGACATTC
>JAJZPA010000097.1 GCA_021811425.1 Bacillota bacterium
TTCCGAGGTACGGCTCCTTTGGCACATGAGCCGAAAAGGATAACCGCTTCCGGAGAAAACTGTTCACGGATTTGATCATTAATGTTATTAATTTCCTGTTCATACACAAACACAGAACATCCATCCTCATTACGTGTTACTGGTTTCGTGAAAATGTAGTTATCGGCATCTATGTACTATTCTATCTTATCCATACAGAACTTTCCAGTGTCAACTCAAATATTATGCACACCGCAAGGTCTAGAATCTCCCCGACCGAATAATCGAGATGATCATCCAGACAAACATCAACGTCGCCAGCACAAACCCGGCTTCAATGGCTGGAATGTGAAAGAGCAGGAAGGTCTGCTTGCCCTGGGCTGAGGCGATAATAAGTCCCATCATCATAATACTAAAAGAGAGCAGAACAATGCTGAACGAAATCTGGTTACTCATGCGATCCAGCTTCCTCAGAAAGACATCGGCATCGGGTATACGAACCTGGACATTTAGTTCACCCCGCCGAATGTTGCGCATGAGATCCTTCATCTGTTTGGGAAGCTCCACGAGCAACTCGCCGTACTCCGTTAAGTTACGCCAAAGGATCTCGCCAATCCGGGCCGGACGATAGCGTTCCTTGATCAGCCGTGCCCCGAACGGCTTAGCGATATCCATGATGCTCAGTTCTGGATCCAGTCTCTCGACCAGTCCCTCGAGGGCTAGAAGCGCTTTCCCCACCAAGGTGAGATCCGCCGAGATCCGGATGCGATGCCGGAAGGCTACTTTGAAAAGATCATTGACCGCTTCTCCGAGGCTGATCTTGCTTAAGGGAACATCCATGTACTTCTCCCGCATTTCCTCCACATCTCGGCGCAAATGCGGCATGCTCACATCATCTGGAACAATCCCCATGCGTAGCACCGCTTGGATCATCCCATCCGTATCCTGACGCATCATGGCCATGACAATCGAGGCAAAGTTGTATTTCATGTCCGGAGTCAGGCGACCGACCATGCCAAAGTCGATAAGGGAGACGACATCCCCCGAAAGGGCTAAGATATTGCCTGGATGTGGATCTCCGTGGAAGAAACCTTCTATTAATATCTGCTGAAAAATAGCCCGGACGATAATCCCTGCCAAAGCCTTGCGGTCATACCCCAGCTCTTCCAATAGCACAAAATCAGTCAGTTTCGTCCCTTCAACGTACTCCATGGTTAGGACTTTTTTCGTGGTATAATCCCAAAATATCGCTGGAATATGAATATGAGGTTCTTTCACGAACTGTTTGGCAATGCGTTCAGCATGGCGGGCCTCAATCGTATAATCCAGCTCAGCCCGGAGTGAGCGGGAAAACTCCTCAACCATCTCGGTGACCTGATACTGGGCCGCCCAAACCAGGCGACGTTCGGCCAAGATCGCTAAATCCATGAGGATTTCCAAGTCGGTCTCAATGATGGCGGTAATTTCTGGACGCTGAATTTTCACAGCGACGTCCTCACCGTTAAAGAGAACCGCACGGTGAACCTGGCCGATGGATGCAGCCGCGATCGGCACATCATCGAAGGCCTTGAACACCTCAGCCACCGGTGTCCCTAACTCTTCACGAATGATACGGACCACATCCTCAACTGCAAAAGGGGGGACTTGATCCTGGAGTTTGGATAGCTCGGCAATGATCCCCTCCGGAATTAAATCCGGACGGGTGCTCGCCATCTGGCCCATCTTGACATAGGTCGGCCCCAGTTCCTCGCAGACCTCGCGCAGGCGCTGTCCAATGGATTTCGGATCCGTTTCTTCCTGCTCCCTGTCGGTAAAAAGACGCCGGGGCAAGGAAAGCATATGTAATAGTCCAATCTCCTCCACGAGGAAGCCGAAGCCATGCCGGGCTAAAACAGAAGCCACAACACGATAGCGGCTGAGATGCCGAATTCTTTTCCCAATCATTTAGAAGAATCCCCTTTTAACGCAAAGGAGCCTGAATCCCTTCATCCTTTCAGGCTCCCTTTGTTTTACTACAGGTCTTTCTGCTTTTCCAGACGTTTCTCTGCTGCTTCAGACTATTTCCTGAACCTATTCCTTGTTCTCCAGTCTCTCAATCCGGCTTTCCAGGCCCCTCAAGTCATCCTTCGTCGGAATCCCAAGTTCGTTCAAAAGCTCCCGCAGATAACCCCGTACCTTTTGCTTTAACTCTTTCTGTTCATCTTCACCCTTTTTCACCAGTTCTTCCACCAGATCCTTGGACTCTGCTGCTGAGACTTCACCCTTTTTTACTAATTCATCCACGACCTTTTCGATCTGCTCTTTGCTAGCCACAGCCAATCCCAGCCCCAAGGCCAGTCCCTTCTTGATTAAATCCTTCATCGGAACACCTCCGCTTCATTCACTCCTTATCTCAAGCTTTTCACGATTGCCAAAGATATCCACTTGTCTATACCTATATCATATATCCAAGGAAAGTCAAGAGCCTCTCAATAAAATTCATAACAATAAAATCTAGTACTACGTCTCTGGCGTTCTTGAGCGCTCGAGTGACAATACGTTATCAAACTTCCCTAAAAGCATTCATTTTATTCCAATCCCACAAGAGAATATGCTGCTAAACGGCAAATCATGCTATAATAAACCGAAGTTGAAAATATCCGAAACACCATAAAGGCAGGCTCTGAACGAATGACATTGAATGAATACCAAGGAGTACGCATATTTAACCGTCCGGTCAAAATGCTGGGCACAGCCCTGATGGTCTATGTCTACCTCGTCGATGGCATGCTCGTTGACAGCGGCCCTCACCGACTGCAGCAGAGCGTGGGAGCCTTCTGCAGCCGCTGGGGCATCGACAAAATCGTCCATACCCATTTTCACGAGGATCACACGGGCAACACGGCGTATTTAAGACATCAGTTCCAAATTCCAGCGTACGTCCATCCATCCTCTTTAGAACGTTTGCAGCACAACGGAAGCATCCCCTTCTACCGCTTGGCCTATTGGGGCAAACGCCCCGGCTTCAAGGCAGACCCGCTCCCTAACCTTATCGAGAACCACTCCTCCCGCTTTCACGTCATCCCCACCCCAGGGCATACCTCCGATCATGTGGTCTTCCTGGACAAGGAGCACGGAAGGCTCTTCAGCGGCGATTTATTTGTCCACCCCAAAACCCGGATCGTTATGAGTACCGAAAATATCCCGCAAGTCATGGAATCTCTCAGGCGGATCTTACAGGAAAACTTCGAGACCGTCTACTGTGCCCATGCCGGGGTCATTAAAAACGGCTACCACCTTGTGAAGCAAAAACTGGCCAATCTTGAAGCCCTGCAGGACCAGATTTTCACGTTGCAAGAAAAAGGCCTCAGCCGTAAAGCCATTAACCGCAAGCTCTTCCCCGAAACCCCGCCCATCACCTACTACAGCTTCGGCGAGTGGTCATCTCATCACTTGGTGCGCTCGCTGGCCGACAATCAGAAAGAGACTTAACAAACCCATCCCATTGATAGGGATGGGTTGTCGTTTTAGCGCATGCGCCAAATTCAGCGTCCCTTCGGCGTTAGAAGCGCATCCACAATTTCTTCGGCACTTTGCTTTTCAACAAGTGTAAACGTTCCGGCCTGGAAGCGACTTGCCGCCCGTTTTTTCTCCACTGCATCGAGGAACGCCTTTTTGTCAGAGATAAAGCCTTGTGCCTTCAAAAGATCCGCAATCTTCTCCGCGCTGGCTCCGCTCGGAATCGTAAATTCCCGTGAACCGTTCCTAGAATTATCTGAGGGTGAGGCTGCCACAGCGTTGCCCGAGTGCGACGGTCCCGCAGACGAAGCTGTTTTGGGCACAGTATTCCCCACTGTAGATGCCGCCGTCCCACCTTCTCCACTACCGTGACCCATGAGCACACTTACTGGAGGGAACACCAGGCTTATTAGCGCACTGAGGATCAGCCCTGAGCCCAACCCTAAAAGATACTGTCGAGAGAGTTTCATATTCTCCCTCCTCGGGGGTAGGTGCGTAAGACTAACCCCACCGCATCCTGGCTGAGGGAAAGTTCACGGGCAATCTCTCGTAAAGAAAGGCCAGAGTCAGCCAGTTTCAAAACCTCAAGGTATTTCTGTGGCAAAGCTTTAGCCCGTATCCCTTTGTTACTCCGTAAGGGTGGCTCACCCTGCAACCCTTGCGCTTCACTCTCCAGATCCTCTTCCAGCTTAACTGCATTCGCTCCCTGATCCCTGAAACGATCACCCAGCTCTACCCCGAATCCCAAACGCGCTTGACTCAAACTCCCTCCACCCATGTTATCTGGTTTCGGAAGTTCATACGCCCGAGCAGTCTGTAATGACACAACTGCTTCACCCATCCGATCGCTTACGGCTGCAACTGAATCAACCGAACTCACAGGTAAACAAGCAACTTTCGCTTCCAAGCGCTCCAGATTCCCTTGAACCCTTTCCAGTTCCCGTTTGAAATAGACGAGCCCTTTTAGTGCAGTCAGCAGTTCGGTATCCTGCGGGGACTGCCAACGCCAACCCAAAATAAGAAACCCAATCCCGAACACAAAAAGGGTAACGGACAACAACATCATCATGATTTCCTCCATTCCTGCCCGTATAGGCCAAGGTTTTTCATTTTGTATTGAAGCAGCTGGCGTGAAATCCCTAAAGCCTTGGCCGCCCTGCTCTGATTACCCTGCGTTTCACTTAATGTCTCCTGGATACTTTGTCGCTCCATCCGTTCCAGCCGTGTTGGCAGAGAAATCCACGCATTCGCCGTTAACTTAGATGCCATAGCGCTTTCCGGAACATCCCCTTGTTTCAGACGCATGTAGCCAGGCAGTTCGTCTACCCCAAATTCGCCATCAGCAATAACCAGCCCACCCTCAATCACATGGGCCAGCTCGCGGACATTTCCCGGCCAGTCATGCCGTCGAAAAGCCTCCATGACTGCAGGCTGAAGGCGTGGCCGTACCCTTTCTTGCTTCTTCACAAATAATTCAAGAAAATGCTCGACCATAAATTCGATATCCTCACCCCGCTCACGCAGCGGCGGCAGGTGCAGATTAATTACACACAACCGATAAAAGAGGTCCGGTCGGATTCTTCCCTCCGCCAAAATCTCTTCAACCGGACGGTTCGTGGTCGCCAAGAAACGAACATCGATTTCCCTCTCCCGCGTGTCCCCGAGCCGTCGCACTTTGCCCTCTTGCAGAACTCGCAAAAGTTTAGACTGCAAGTTCCAACCCATGGAATCCAACTCATCCAGAAGTAACGTCCCGCCATGAGCCTGTTCAAACAATCCAGGCCGATCCAGCGCTCCAGTAAAGCTCCCTCGCACCGTACCAAAGAGCAGCCCTTCCAGAAGCCCCTCCGGAAAGGCAGCACAGTTCTGGGCCACGAAAGGCCCCCGCGCACGCCGACTGGCAGCATGAATACTTTGCGCCGCCATTTCTTTGCCCGTCCCAGTCTCACCCGAGATGAGGATATTCACCTCACTGGCCGCCGCCCGTTTCGCTTTGGTCAAGACAGCCCGCATCCGCTCGCTTTGAGTTTTCATATCCTCAAAGGTATAATAGGGCTGCTCCCGTACACGCTTACTCCCTAAATCTCCAGGCGGATGGAGCACGCTTTGGAGTTGAGACACCTTTTCACTCAGACTCGCTTCCCGGCTCAAATCCCGTGCGACTTCCATAGCTCCAACCAAGTGCCCATCCTCAAACACCGGATAGGTGTCGTTCACGGACGTAATCCGTTCCCCCCGAGGATTTAAGTAAGTTTGAGTGACCTGAAGCACTGGCTCCTGGCTGCTTAAGACTTGCCAAAGGGTGCTTGTTTCCTTAGACAGAGATGGGAAGTGGCTGAGCAGCCCCTTCCCGATGACAACTTGGGGATCCAATCCTTCCATGCGACCCATGGCCCGGTTGTAATATAAAGTGACCCCAGTCAGATCGACCATGTGGACTCCCTCCGCCAGCCGATCGAGAATCTGACGTAACCATTCGTCATGCATAACATCCCATCCTACTATATGCAAATATTTTTGCATATGTATTCGACAACAAGTCCTAAAATCCTGCAACGTTATATTCTATAGGCTTACATCTCAATGCAATTACACATCTTCCTACTTTATCGAAGCCGCGATTTTCTGGATTTCATCCGCACTGAGTGGCCCGCTCAGTTCCAAATTGAGCCCCCTCTGAACCCAGGAAAGACTACTAAGACGATTCTTGTTGACAAAAAGGACAGCCGGATTCCCGTTTACCCATACATCTTGTGTTACCGTGTCATCCGTGTCATAAAGATGGCCGCTCGAAAAATCCCCGAGCAAACGCATCTGCGTGAATCGCAGGACTTTACCTTGCAGGTCGTACAAAATGGTGACCTGTTTGGGGTTGGCCCCGAACTCCATGAGCATCACTTTTTGAAGAGTTGTTCCCGTGGGTAGATATTGAGGTAGCGCCAGTTGAAAATCGCAGGCCTTTTGGGCCTCTTCGAGCGTAACCTCACGCTCCACACCCGTTCCCAGATCCTTCACGACCGGTGCTCCGGGTGGATTCGGCGACGTTTGTCTGGAGGACGACATCGTCTTATTCATGGTCGTTTTACCGACAACGAAGTTGTAAATCTCGACGATTCTGTCCCCAAGGGCCTGGACATGATGCGGTGAGGAAAGGCTTAGGGCAGCAAAAATAAGGACAGCCGCCACGGCCACAGCCAATTTAGGCCTCCATCCCCATGCATCAGAGCGGTTACCTTCCAACTTAGCCTTCAAAGCCCGCCACTCTTGATCGATAGCCGGCAAGGGGATTTGCTCCATCTCGCTTTGAACCTGCTTTTTGATTAGCATGTCTAATTCGTTATCATCAAGCTGCACTTTCGCTCCCCCCTAATCTTCCCTGCGCTTGAGCAGGCTTTTGAGCTTCAAACGTGCGCGGTAGAGCCGTGACTTGACACTCGTCATACTAAGCTTCAGCACTTCAGCGATTTCCTCTATGGAAAGTTCCGAATAATATCTGAGCATAATGATTTGAGACTCGTGCGGCTTCAACCTGCCCAGCACTTGATTCAGCTCATCTTTCTCTTCCAGTGTGGTAATGGCCTGATCCTGAACACCCTGGGTCTGAAATAGATCCTCTGAAAAGGGTATCACTTTATGCCGGGACTGTTCTCTCAGCAAGGCTCTTGCCTCATTCAAGGCGATCACTGTGATCCAGGCCCGAAACTTCGCCTTGTCTTTTAGCGAATGGAGACTAAGAAACCCCTTGAGAAAGGCTTGCTGCACCGCATCCAAGGTTAATTCCGGATCACGTGCCAGCGTGAGGACAACGCGGTAAACCCTAGCATAATTCTGCTGATATAGAACTTCGTAGGCCTCGATCAACTCGGAATCGGGGTTGGAATGAAATAAGCCCACAGACCTTTTCCCCTCTCATATAGTAGCTACTATAGAAAGGTTCTCGTTTCGGAGCAAAAATTCCTGCCTTCCCGCGATTTCCCTTAAACAATCCCAGCTCAATTCAGATAATTCCTCTCTAATCATAAGACGATTTGGATTCAGGTTTGGTTACATAATTTCACCGCGCCCATGCACTTTTTTCGCTTTTCATAACGTCTAATCTTATGAAGACCTTTAACCCTATACAGCACAGCGAACGCTTGCAATGTATCGCCGAAAATGCGGGAATACCTATTTCTTTTTGCTCCTTTTTGTACTACTATCAAGAAGATGACTGAAAATAACAGAAACAGGGTGAAGCTTCTAATGCAAAAAATGCCATTGAACCCATTACTTCGTTTTCTTCGAAAAACTTTTAACAAGTATTATCCCACCGGAATTGGGATCCTTTTCTCGCTTCTGGCACTCACCACTGCCATCCAACCCGGCGTCGGGTTAGCCTATAAAGTGTTGTTGTTTGTCCTGGTTCTGGCCGCCTTTACTGCCTATTCCGAACTTCGCCATGAGGTGAGGTGGCTGCCTTTTCTGATCCTTGTCGTTCCCATTTATCTCGCCATCCAATATCTCAGTGTACACGGCTATGATCTGTGGGGAAAAATGCTCAGCTGGCAGCTGCGCCAGGATGTCGTAATTGATCTCAACCCGATCTTTCGCAACATTCCCTTTAATGATGCAGCCTTCGCTCGTCGATTTCAATCCGAGCCTTTGACCCAGTTTATGCAGCTTGTCTATGCCAACGGTTTTGTCGTTCCGGTTTTAGTACCCATCTATCGAGCCATGATCGCCAGAGATTTACACAAAGTTCTTAAGTACCTGCTTTCCGCTCACATTTTTCAGGTCTTCTTGATTACACCCTTTTACCTCACCTTTCACCTGCAGGAAGTGTGGTACGTCTTAGGTCATGTTGATGGGATGGCCCGCAATCTCACAGCGACACAGGCTGCCGGTGTCACCTTGAATTCCTTTCCTTCGATGCATACCTCCATTGCCTTTGCCATGTTTCTCGTCCTCCTGGAAGAGAAAAACAGGCTTTTCAAGTGGGTTTGGGGCTTTTTCTGTCTCAGCGTCATATTTTCTACCATGTATCTGGAAATCCACTGGGTACTCGACGTCATCGGAGGCCTCATTTTTGCCTATGCCACGGTGAAACTAGTCGATTTCGTTTTGGCTAGGGTGGAAGGATGGATTCCAGCCAGCCTCAAATCTTTGTATTTTACAGGTGCACCCATTCCTCCTACTCTAGCGAAGCCGGCATCCGTAAAAAAATACCCCGCTACCGGGTTCATTGCCCGCAACGACGAGGGTCTTTAGCTTCGCGCCACCAAAATCACGCCAAAAACGATAAAGGCGACACCCGCGAGCCGGTAAGCATTAACCTGTTCATGCAAAAAGAAATAGGAAACAGTCAGAACCACGACATAGCCGAGGGCTACCATCGGATAGGCATAGCTTAATTCCGTCTGGCTCAAGACTTTGATCCAGAGAAGAAAGCTCAAAGCGTAAAGCAGCATCCCGCTCATAACCGGCAGGTTCTTAAAAATGGCCAGGACACTCGGCCACGTTGCCCCTGAATAATCAAGTTGAAGGTGACGTGCCCCTATTTTTACCAGAACTTGCCCTGTTGCCCCCAGAAGAACGGATATAATCGTCAGAATAAGCATCATATATTCCTTTCCGGCCCAAGCCCCAAAAGCTTAGGTAGTGAGTAAAAGAAATAAACCAAAATAAAGAGCGTGGGGAACGCATAGCGGCTCTGGCCCTCGGTCAAAAAGTAGATTCCCGCAAACATATAAAAGAGAACGAGTAAGTAGCTTTCAAAGCTGCTTATTTTTTCTTTCCCAAACCGCAAAAGGAACCTCAAACTAAAACCCAAAATAGAAAAAACTCCGATTCGGTAAACCGGAATGCTCACAATTCTCGTTAGCTGATAGAGAAGCTTTTGGCTTTCTCCGCTGACACTGCTCCCGTAAAAGCTGAAACCCATATCGCCCCCTGCGCTGTCGAAGGTATTCGCCAGCCGTTTAAGCCCTAAACTGACGAACTCCCACGGATGGCTGACAATCCAGGCCTTGGCTGCCTGACTTAGCATTTTGTTCTTCTCGGTGGCATTGGCCACTCTATACTCAGAGGTGTTGACCAAGGAGTTTTCCACGTCCTCGGCAGGCATCCAGCGTCCCGAATGGTTCTGGGAATTGTTGTTAATGTAGAGGACAATCCCTCCATTGTTTGACACCCAAGTAGACTCCCCAATAAGCAGATAATTACGGTACAACCAAGGGGCCAGGACCAGGAGACTCAGCACTAAAACGAGCAAACCGTGTCGTAAACTTGGACCTAACCGACGCTTGCTCAGAAACTCCGCCAAAAATATCGCCAAAAAATAAGCGATAAAAAAAGGTTTAATCAGGGTGCCCAGCCCGACCAGAATCCCCATAAGCACATATTTATACTTGACTTCGCTGAGATAAAGGAGCGTCAGAGCCAGTAGAATCGTGGTAAAGAGGATCTCTGTACCCACTACGCTATTGTAGAAAATCGTACTGGGAAACAAGGCAAAGAGAGCGAAGATGATTTTTCGTCCCCGTTCGCTGACAGTGGTGCGTTTCAAAATGGCCAGGACCAAGAGGTTATTCAGGAAGCTGAGGCTCAAATTGAGACCCTTGGCCACCCAAAGGCTGGCGCCGAACACTTTGTAAAAGAGCGCGAGGAGCACAGGATAGCCAACGGTAGTGTAGGTGTCTCCCCATTGTCCTCCCTTGGCGATACTCTGAGCCAATCTATGGTAATATGCAAAGTCTGAAACCGGCTGAGTATCTACAATAGCGACCCAAAGAAGGCCTAAGAACAAGGAACCCGCAAGAATTATTGCGTAATCATAACTTCGTAAGGTTTTGTCATTTAACATATCATCACCCAAGATCCTATGCAGTAAGAACCCAGATCACACTGGCCAGCCATAAGAAAACCACCAAAATGATATGGGGATCTTTGATCACCAAACGCGAAGGATCCCCCCCCTTCCCACATTCATGGAGAAGATACAAGTAGCGGAAAACTCCGTAAATGACGAACGGAACCGTATAGATGAGATGATTTGTGCCATGCAGCGCGACTGTGGAATTATCCACCGTGTAGAGGCTATAGGTAACGATAACTCCGCTGGCTGCAATGCTCATCATTTGATCTAAAAGTGCCGGACTGTAGTTCTGCAGTACGGCCCGGTGCTGAGAAGCCTCTTCCATAAATTCATTCAGTTCGGCCCAGCGCTTGCCAAATCCCATAAACAGCGCCAACATCAAGCCGCACAGCAAGAGCCAGCTGGAAGGCGCAATGCCAACTCCCAAGGTACCCGCCAAAATCCTCAGCATAAATCCTAGAGCAAGCAAAAACACGTCCAGCACAACCACATTTTTCAGCCCTCGGGAGTAGGCTATATTCTGCAGGAGATATAAAACCAGAATCCCTCCTGCTGCCAGAGAAACAAAAAATCCCAGGGCCAGGCCTAAAACCATCAAGACACTAAAAATAACGAGGGCTTCACGAGAAGTCAACTCCCCCACTGCGAGCGGACGAAAACGTTTCTCCGGGTGTAACCGATCCCTTTCTCGATCAAACCAATCATTTAAAACATAGACCGAGCTAGAAACCAGACAAAAGGCCACCGCAGTCAGCATTACCGTCAGCATCATCTGGGGATTCGCTAAATTCTTGGAGAAAATGAGCCCCATGAAAACGAAAGCATTCTTAATCCATTGATAAGGCCGGAGTAAGCGCCAGACGGAAGCCCATTTCCGAGGCTCCGGATCAGGCCTCCTCTCCTCGATGCATTCGCAATGTATCTTCTGATCGCTTTTCAATCTAAATCGCCTTTCTAAATCTGTGGCTCATCTGAACCAAAATCTTTATTCGAACTGGAACCCATTTAATTATCTTCTCCAGATATAGGCCAAATCCTTCCTTCTCAAAGTTTTATTTTACCCTTGGCTTTGCGCCGCCCCCTTCGGTTGATCAACCTTGGCAAAATAATCACACAGCCCTTGGTAAATAGCCCAGGCTAGCTTTTGCTGATGCTCGGGTGTGGTCAAGAGCTGCTCTTCGGTCGGGTTTGACAGGAATCCGAGTTCGACAGTAACAGCAGCCTGGTTCGCCTTTTTGAGGATGAAAAAATCCTTGTTAGCCTTGGCTACCCGTTTTCCCACGACCATTTTGTTCAGCTCCGATTGCATGGCTTGGGCGAGTGCCCGTCCCTCGGCAGAATCCGCATGATAAAAGGCCTGTGGGCCGGTAAGC
>JAJZPA010000098.1 GCA_021811425.1 Bacillota bacterium
AGCGAAGCGATTGTGCAACCTGCAACGCAGCGCGCCTATTTGCTAAATCGACTATTCCAAAACCTGCAGGCTCATTTTATACTCATAAATCAGTTCGGTAAACTTTTCAGGAACCTCTGCGCCCTTGCAAAGTTTACAGGCTTTTTGGAGCAATCCTTGATGCACATCTTCCCGCTTAATGAGGAATTGAATCATCCGCCCCAAGGAAGCATCTCGTGCCATTGCCAGATGCTTCAGGTACAAGTCCTTGGCCCGCTCTTCGGCCTGGATGTCTGCCTCTAAGATGGCTAACGTTTCCCGGCTTTGGTCGACAAAGGAAGATGTCCAGGCCTCCCCAAAGGGACTGGTGTAGTCCATAGAGAGGCCCAATTTGCTGACAGCCACAGCAATCATCTCCATATGTCCCATCTCTTCTGCCGCAATCAGACCCAGCAGTTCCCGCACGTAACGGTTCTTGATATTTAAACGGTGATTCAGATACTGAGCTGCAAGACTAAATTCACTATCCTTGCCCGCATAATGCTCGCTTAAAACCTGCCCGAAAGCGGGATCAGGGTCGTCAACGTAGACGGGATAAAATAGACGTTTTCGATAACTGAACACGCTTATCCCTCCTTTGCGACTTACACTTAGCAATCCTGCCTTTAGTATATGAAAAGAAAAAGAAGCCGCCACAACGAATAGCACCTCATCAAAACATGAACTCTTTTAGCTAACTGGACATCGAAACTTCGGCGTAAGTCTCCAGTGGAGACTTACGCCGAAGGCGCAGAGCCAATTAAGAATACTACCGCGCCGAAGGATGACTTACGCCAACCTGCACTAGCACTCCTCATATCCGACCTCCAATTTCCGACCTCCGACTTCCGACTTCCGACTTCCAATTTTACAGCCCCTTGATTCCGATATCACGCCGGTAATGCGCCCCTGGGAAAGAGATACGTTCGACGAGCGTATAGGCCTCGTTACGGGCTTCCACCAACGTTTTGCCGAGGGCTGACACCCCTAAGACCCGCCCTCCTGCACTCACAAGCTGCCCCTGCTGCAGATCGGTTCCGGCATGAAAGATCACGCCTTGATTAACCTTGGTCGGAAGCTCAAGTGGAATTTCCTTAGGATAAGCGGCTGGATAACCGGGTGCCGCCATGACCACACAAACCGCAGTTTCGTCAGTCCATTGTAAACGTTGTTCTGAGAGTCTTCCCTCCGTACAGGCCCATAGAATCGGGAAAAGATCCGTCTTCAGGCGGAGCATCACCACTTGGGTCTCAGGATCCCCAAAGCGCACATTGTATTCCAAGACCTTGGGCCCGCGTGATGTCAGCATGAGACCCAGAAACAAGACCCCCTCAAAAGGCATCCCGCGCTCCCGCATAGTTTTCAAGGTGGGATAAAGGACTTGCTCCTTGACAACCTCTTCAAGTGCCGGAGTCCAAATCGGCGGAGGGCTATAAGTACCCATGCCACCGGTATTCAGTCCTTGATCCCCATCAAGTGCCCGTTTGTGATCCTGAACCGGCACCATCGGATAGGCTGTCAAACCATCGGAAAAACAAAGTAGACTTACTTCCTGGCCTTGCAAATACTCTTCAATGACCAGGCGTTTTCCGGCGTCCCCAAAGGCGCCCTCCATGATTTCGTCTACAGCCCGAAGGGCTTCATCCAGGCTCATAGCCACGATGACCCCTTTGCCGGCCGCCAAGCCATCGGCTTTGATGACACAAGGGGCTCCGCTCTGCCGCACATAGGCTTTAGCTTCCTCTGGGTTTTCAAAAGTCTGCCACTGTGCCGTCGGCACACACGCTTCCTGCATAATGACTTTGGCAAAGGCCTTGCTTCCTTCAAGTTGAGCCGCCCGCTGACTCGGACCGAAGATTCTTAGCCCTGCCTCGCGAAAGGCATCAACGATGCCCAGACTTAACGGTTCTTCCGGCCCGACCACGGTAAGGTCGACCTTCTCCGCCAAGGCAAAATTGATGAGTCCTTGAATATCATTAGCCGCAATCGGGACATTCCACTCCAGGGTTCCGGCATTCCCGGGGGCCACAAACATCTGCTTCACCTCAGGACTCTGTGCCAGTTTCCAAGCGAGAGCGTGTTCCCGACCGCCACCGCCAACCACCAATACCTTCTTGCCCACCTAGTTACCTCCAGTCTCTTGGGATATCTCTTCCTATGATACATCTTCCCGTGTTGTCCTTCGACCCTCTTCAACCCAATCGGTCACCATTCTCCCGACTCCTGCCTCCCGACTCCGTATTTGCGACACCAGGAACCTTCCCCCTTGTCTCATACCGCTGAGGCCTGAATTAATGCCGGAAATGCCGCTGATGCGTAAAGAGCATGATCAAGTTCAAACGGTTGGCGGCTTCGATCACGGCTTCGTCCCTAACTGAGCCTCCTGGTTGAACAATCGCGCGAACTCCCGCTCTGGCTGCTTCTTCCAAGGAATCAGGAAAAAAGAACGCATCAGAAGCTAAGTAAGCACCTTGCGCCTTTGCGCCGGCCTCCTCCAAAGCGATCTTTACCGAGCCGACGCGATTCATCTGTCCAGCCCCCACTCCCAAAGTTTGTGCAGCTTGGCAGACCACGATTGCATTGGATTTGACGTGCTTCACGACTTTCCACGCGAACTCCAGTTCTTTCAGATCGTCTGGTGTCGGTTTTTGCTCTGTAACAACATCCCAATCACTGGGCGGAACATTGCCTGTGTCCTCCTCCTGGAGCAAATAGCCGCCATTCACGCTGCGAATCGTCCAAGCCGGTTTTCCTGTGTTTACCCCGCGCCCCACAATCCAAAGCCTCAGATTCGTTTTTTCCTGAAGAACTTCCCTCGCTTCAGGGGAAAACTCAGGAGCAACGATAACTTCATAAAAACGCTCGCGCAGGGCACGGGCAGCCGCTCCATCCACAACCCGGTTAAAGGCGAGAATCCCCCCAAAGGCCGATACCGGATCGGCCTCTAAAGCCCGCTCATAGGCCTCTAGCGGAGTTAGTCCTAAGGCAACTCCACAAGGATTCGTATGTTTAATGATCACAGCAGCACTATCTTGAAATTCCATAACTGCACTCCAAGCCGCATCCATGTCCATCCAGTTATTATAGGAAAGCTCTTTTCCCTGGAGCTGGCGACCTCCTGCCAAAGTTCCGGAACCATCTTCCGCATAGAAGGCTGCCTTCTGCTGAGGATTTTCCCCGTAGCGCAGATCCTGAACCTTCTTCGCCGTCAACCGCAGCACGGAGGGAAAGGTTGCCACTGTTTCCAACTGTCCCTCTAAGTACCCGGCAATCAGCTGGTCATACTCAGCGGTATGTGCAAACGCCTCCGCGGCTAAGCGACGGCGGACGCCCGCCGGAACGGTTCCTTTTTCCCTTAGGAAATCCAGAACTTCCGGATAACGCTCAGGATTGACGATAACCGTCACCCGTTCATGATTCTTAGCCGCCGAACGCACCATGCTGGGACCGCCAATATCAATATTCTCAATCGCTTCTTCCAAGCTCACCCCCGGTTTGGCGATCGTCTGCCGAAATGGGTAAAGATTCACCACCACCAGTTCAATGTACTCTATCCCGTTTTGCTCCATCTGCTGCCTGTGCTCGTCAGACTCTCGCGCTAAAATTCCACCATGAATCTTAGGGTGGAGGGTTTTCACCCGTCCGTCGAGAATCTCAGGAAACCCAGTCACTTCACTGATATACGTCACAGGAACGTGGGCTTCCACCAGTGTCTTATAGGTCCCTCCCGTGGAAACGAGTTCAAATTCTAATTCCGCAAGGCCCCGGGCAAACTCCACAATCCCTTTTTTGTCCGATACGCTGATCACCGCTCTGCGCCGCATTGCCAGCCCCCCTAACCCAAAATCGTTTTAGCCCCGAAAACCCATTTTCAATCACGTACTAGAAGAAGTCTCTCACTTCCCTACTGCATCAGCGAGCGAAGCGAGTTCGTTATTGCTCAAAGACATACCTTAAGCCAAATGCTAAGCAAAAATCAAATAACAGTTATGATCCGCCCGGAGCGCTTAAACTTACCCGCCAGCAACAAGCGAACAGCTTCCGGGTAAAGCCGATGCTCTACCTCGAGAATCCGGACTGCTAAACTTTCTTCCGTATCTTCCGACTGTACCGGCACGGCCTCTTGGAGGATAATCGGACCGCTATCCAGACCTTCATCCACGAAATGAACCGTACATCCGCTTACTTTGACCCCATACTCTAAGGCCTGCCGCTGGGCCTGGGTTCCCGGAAAAGCAGGCAACAGGGACGGATGGATGTTAAGAATAGGAAACCCTGCCTCCCGAACAAACTCGCCGCTGAGTACCCGCATATATCCGGCCAAAAGAAGAAGTTCGACCCCCAAGTCCTTCAGCCAGCCTAACAACTCTCTTTCTTGAGCCCGGCGATTCGGGTAAGCCCCTAGAGGAAAAGCCCGGACAGACACCCCCGCCTGCCGAGCCCGCTCCAAAGCCTGGGCATCCTCTTGATCTGAGCCCACCGCCACGATCTCGATCGCGAGTGTCCCTTGAGTCCAGGCATCAAGAAACACTTGCAGGTTGCTGCCGCGCCCAGACACTAAGACCGCCGTTCTCAAGCGTAAACCACTCCTTCGCCTGGCTGAACTTCACCAATCACAATCGCCTCTTCCCCGTTTTCCAGGAGTTTCCGGATCACCGTTTCACCCTCTTCTGGATGAACGATGAGCACAAAGCCGATCCCCATATTAAAGGTTCGGAACATCTCTGCTTCCTCTACATCCCCTAAACGCTGCAGGAACTTGAAAATCGCCGGGATCTGCCAAGCCTTCTTATTAATCCTCAAGCCGAGTCCTGACGATAAGATGCGGGGGATGTTTTCCGTCAACCCCCCTCCCGTAATATGGGCCATACCGAGAACATTTCCCTCCGCGAGCAAAGGCAAGATCGATTTGACATAAATGCGGGTCGGTCGCAACAAAGCCTCGCCTAATGGTTCCCCCAGCTCAGGCAGCACCGCAGCCAAATTGTATCCTTCCACAAGCTTGCGCGCCAGAGAAAAACCATTGCTGTGCAGCCCGGAGGACTTAAGCCCCAACACGAGATCTCCTGCTTTTATCTCCCTGCCGTCGATGAGCTTGTCCCGATTGGCAGCACCCACCGCAAAACCTGCAATATCATATTCCCCTGGAGGATAAAAACCGGGCATCTCGGCTGTTTCCCCGCCGATCAAAGCACAGCCTGCCTGTTTACAGCCGACCGCCACCCCACTCACAATCTCGGCCACTTGATCGGGGTTCAGTTGACCGACGGCGAGATAGTCAAGGAAAAACAACGGTTCCGCACCTTGGACTAAGACATCATTGACACACATCGCTACCGCATCCTGCCCAATCGTCGTGTGCCGCTCCATTTGAAAAGCTAGCCGCAGCTTGGTTCCAACCCCATCTGTCCCGGAAACGAGTACGGGATCGGGATATTTCGCAGTATCCAAGGCGAAAAGCCCCCCAAAGCCCCCTAACCCCCCGAGGACTTCTGGTCTCCGGGTCCGCTCCACGGCGGGTTTCATTCGTTTGACGGCTTCATTGCCGGCCATAATATCGACTCCGGCTTCCCGATAGGTATAACCCACGCTTCATCTTCCCTTCTGCTCAAAGTCGTATTTTCCTTGCTCCTGAGGCACTGCAATCGGATAATCCCCATTAAAACAAGCCAGGCACACCGGCTCATTCCCCAGTGCCCGCATCAAGCCTTCGCTTGAAAGATAATGAAGAGAATCGGCACCCACATGCTGTCGTATACCTTCAATCTCCAGCCGGGTTGCGATCAACTTTTCCCGTTCAGCCGTATCAATGCCATAGAAGCAAGGGTAAAGCACCGGCGGAGAACTGATCAAGAGGTGCACTTCTTGCGCTCCAGCATGACGAAGCATCTCGACCAGCTTCGAACTGGTGGTCCCCCGAACGATGGAGTCATCCACCATCACTACCCGTTTCCCCTCCAGCACGGACGCGTTCGCATTCAGTTTCAAACGCACCGCGATTTCCCGCAGCTCTTGGGTAGGTTGGATAAACGTACGACCAATATAACGGTTTTTGACAAGCCCCTCTTCAAAAGGAATCCCGAGCGCATGGGCATAGCCTAACGCAGCCGCCTTGCCGGAATCCGGTACGGGAATGACGATGTCGGCATCCAATGGGCACTCCCGCGCCAACTCAATCCCCATCTTACGACGAGCCTCTGATACGTTGACTTGATCAATCGTACTGTCCGGACGGGCAAAATAAATATACTCAAAAGCACAACCCGCTCTTTGGGGCGAAGCCGGCCCCTGGCGGGAATGCACCCCATTTTCATCAATCGTCACGATTTCTCCAGGCTCCACATCCCGAATCAGCTTGGCCCCAATTCCGTCCAAGGCACAGCTTTCGGAAGCAAAAAGATAGCGTTCCCCCAGCTGCCCAATACAAAGCGGCCGAATCCCGTAGGGATCCCGCACTCCGATGAGTTTGTCCTCGGCGAGGATCACCAGAGCATACGCTCCACGGAGATCGATCATGGTCTTCGTGACCGCATCTTCCAGCGTCCCCCGGCAGTAACGGGCAATCAAGTTGATGATCACTTCGCTGTCCACTGTGGTTTGGAACACTGCTCCGTCTTTTCCCAGCTCTCCCCTGAGTTCCGCCGCATTTGTGAGATTCCCATTGTGAGCTAAGGCCATCATCCCATTTTGATAATGCACGACTAAGGGCTGGGCATTCGCCACCAGACTTGACCCCGTTGTGGAATAGCGAACATGCCCGATCGCCATTTTTCCCTTCAAGGCGGTTACACTCTCATCGGAGAAAACCTCTGACACAAGCCCCATCCCTTTGTACACAGAAATGTTCAATCCATCCGAAACCGCAATCCCTGCACTCTCTTGCCCCCGATGTTGCAGGGCATAAAGCCCATAGTACGTCAGGCGAGCGACATCAAGTTCTGGTGAATAAATTCCAAAAATGCCGCATTCCTCGTTTAACTTGTCATCCCAAATCAAAGCTCTACCCTCCCCTCATGCCAAGAAAAAACACCCGCGTCTCTCCAAAGGAGCGCACGCGGGTGCCAAACCTCTTCTAAACCGCGCGGGTGCCCCTCTGTCTGAACCGTTAGCCCCGTTAGTCCGCGAAACTTAGGCATTCGACAGGACTTCTTTGACCCGCCGATAAACTTCCAGATAGGCCTCCTCCACTCTGCCCAGATCCCGCCGGAAGCGATCTTTATCTAATTTTTCCCGAGTTTCCTTGTCCCAGAAACGGCAGGTATCCGGAGAGATTTCATCTCCCAGGATAACCCTTCCATCTACGATGCCGAATTCCAGTTTAAAGTCAATGAGGTCAATCCCAGCCTTCTCCATAATGCCCTGGAGCACTCTATTGACAGCCAGACCCAGTGTTTGAACGGTGTTTACCGTCTCTGCATCGGCCCAACCCATGGCAGACACATGAGATTCATTCACGAGCGGGTCACCTAAAGCATCATTCTTGTAGTAAAGTTCAATAACCGGGTGCGGGAGGCGATAGCTCTCCTCAACTCCTAAGCGTTTCGCCAGGCTCCCTGCGGCCACATTACGTACCACCACTTCCAAGGGGATCATCTCCAACCGTTTCACAAGCATCTCACGCTCATCCAAGAGTTTGACAAAGTGAGTCGGAATCCCGGCTTTCTCCATCGCTTGAAAGAAAAGTGCGGAAAGCTGATTATTGACAACTCCTTTATCCAAAATCTGTCCCCGTTTTTCCCCGTTAAAGGCGGTGGCATCATCTTTATAAACCACCCAAAAATATGCCGGCTCATCGGTTAAGAAAACTTTCTTCGCTTTTCCTTCGTAGAGCAGCTCTCGTTTTTCCATGAACACTATCCCCTTTCGCCTAGTTGCAGCCTTATTCACTCCAGACCGACCCGTTTGAAGATATCTCCCACATGTTTTGTATGATATGAGAAATCAAAGAGGGGGGCAATTTCCGGTTCACTGAGATACTCCCTGATCGCCACATCCCTACCCACAAGCGCCTGGAAGCTTTCTTTACTCTCCCACGCCTGCAGAGCATTGCGCTGCACCCAGGCATACGCTGTTTCCCGGCTCACTCCTTTGTCAACGAGCGCGAGCAGCACACGCTGGGAAAAGATGAGGCCGTACACCTTGCCGATGTTTTCTTTCATCTGTTCCGGGAAAATATGGAGTCCGTCAAGTAGCTGAATGGTCTTATGCAGGATATAATCCAAAGCGATCGTAGAGTCCGGAAGGATTACCCGTTCAGCCGAAGAGTGCGAAATATCCCGTTCATGCCAGAGTGCAACGTTTTCCAACGCCGTCAGGGCATTCCCCCGAATCACACGCGCAAGGCCAGAAATCCGCTCGGCGGTAATCGGGTTTTTCTTATGCGGCATCGCTGACGATCCTTTTTGCCCCTTGCCAAAGGCTTCTTCAACCTCATGCACATCCGTGCGCTGCAGATTGCGAATTTCGGTCGCCATTTTGTCTAAGGAACTGGCAATACCTGCCAAAGTCGTCATATAGAAAGCGTGACGATCCCGCTGCAGGATTTGCGTTGAAACCGGAGCCGGCTTCAAATTGAGTTTTTGGCAGACCTTTTCTTCGACCACCGGCTCGACATGGGCAAAGGTTCCGACCGCACCCGATATTTTGCCACAACGCACTTCTTCCCGTGCATACGTAAGCCGTGCTGCCTGCCGTCGGATTTCGTCATACCAGAGGGCAAATTTCAATCCCAACGTGATCGGCTCCGCGTGGACTCCGTGGGTACGCCCCATCATCAAGGTATCGCGATGTTCGCCCGCCCGGCGTTTGAGGACTTCTTGCAAACGTCCCATCTTGTCAAGGAGAATATCGGCGGCCTCCACCAGCTGCAGCGAAAGCGCAGTATCCAGAATATCCGAGGAGGTCAGGCCCAAATGAATGTATTTGGCTTCGTCCCCCACATTTTCCGCCACATTGGTCAGAAAGGCTAAAACATCGTGCTGGGTTACTTGTTCGATTTCCTGAACCCGTTCCCAATTGAAAGCCGCCTTCTCCCGAATCACCTCCACAGCCTCGGCTGGAATCCGGCCCAAAGCCGCCCAGCCCTCACAAGCTGCTATCTCAATCTCTAACCACAATGAGAGGCGGTGTTCATCCGTCCAAATCCTCCCCATCTCTGGCAAGGTATAGCGTTCGATCAATCTGATTAACCCCCTTCGTCGCTTTCCTGCAGCCACATTTCTACTGCGCCTATTCTCGGGATGAGCGGGCCTGTTCTTCGATTTTCTCGCGGATGGCCTGATCCTTTTTCTCCACGTCTTCCGCCATCTGGACACGATAAGCGCGCATCGCTTGGCGCAGATCGTCATCCCCAACCCCAAGCATTTGAACGGCTAACAACCCGGCATTGCATGCAGCTCCGATACCGACGGTCGCAACCGGTACTCCCGACGGCATCTGCACGATGGCGTAAAGCGCATCAACCCCGTCTAAGGCACCGCTCTTGATCGGCACCCCGATCACGGGCAGGCTTGTCGCTCCGGCGACCACCCCGGGCAAATGGGCTGCCATGCCTGCGGCCGCGATGATAACCTTTCCGCCTTGCGCCTCAAACTCCTTGACCCAGTTCAGAGTCCGCTCCAGCGTCCGGTGTGCGGACGAAACCTTCACTTCGTAGGATACCCCAAATTGGCGCAGAACTTTAATTCCTTCTTCCAAAACGGGAAAATCCGAATCACTGCCCATAATAAGCCCAACGTGTGCCATCTTGTTGCTCCTTTATCCGTCATGCGTCTAAAAAATAAAGAAAGCCCAGACGAATAGCCTCTTCCTGGAACGGGCTGATCCGGCTGGGCTGGGCTACACCTCACAACCACGCCTAACTAAGCTCATTTTAGCGTAGGGCAGCCAAAAGGTCAATGGAAAATGCGAACGTTTTACGTTAAAACCATTTAAATGTTCGTATTATAGTTTTCCACATTACCCATATATTAATGGGCTCGGCCTTTGATCTGCCCTGCTAGGCTTTTTGCCCAAATCACTAAGCGTTCGATGGCACTCTCATATTTTATTACCAGTAAACCTAGTCCCGCTCCCAGCAAAGCTCCACCCAACACATCCAAAGGATAATGCACCCCCACATAAATCCTTGAAAATCCAATACAGGCTGCGAGAATCAGGGCAGCCCGGCCCACGGTCTTGTTCTTACGATAAAAGACTACGGCCGGAGCAAACGAAGTTGTCGTGTGCCCCGAAGGAAAGGAAAATTGCCCTGGTTTGTCCGCTAAGAGACGAACATCAGATAGCGTAAGAAAGGGGCGTGGGCGAGCCACTAGGTTTTTTAGCACTTCATCCCCGACAAACCAGGCCATAAGCAAAGCCAACATCCCCAGAAATGCCATTTTCCGCCCTCTTCCCTTGCCGAACATAGCAAGGATAAAAGCCAGGAACAGCCAGACGAACCCGCCAGAACCCAGCGCGGTAAGCTTCGGCATCACCCAATCGAAAAACGGATTTCGCAAGTTGTGATTGAGCCAGAGAAACCAACGACTATCCCAGACCTGCAAACCCATAAGTATTTCTGCCATATGTCCCCCCTACTCGATGTTCGATATTCCCTATTCGATCCTCACCACAAACTGTCCTACGTAGAACCGTTCCTCCGCATTCGCATCCGGCGCGATTTCCAGATTAATATAATCCAGCCCCACCCGACTCGCTAAAGGGATTTCTAGCGTAAATTTCCCTTGCGCATCTACCGTTACATTCTTAGCAAAAACATTTCCAGAAGTTGTAGGAATATAGTAGCCCGAGGCCCGTGGCTTCGCCCAGAAATGCAGGTTGCTGAAGGGGGGATCCGAATAGGAATGCGTCTTTAAAAGTTCTTCTCGGCTTAAAGGTTTGGGAGCCTCCTCCCAAATTGCATAAATCCCTGTCACCCGATACCCCTTCTGAATCTGACCGCTTAATCTCACCATCCCCCCTGGAGCAGCCTTCGTCGGGGGCGGATTTAACAGGGCACCATGATTCGTAAACTCTTGTGCCATCGCGATCCCATTTTTCCCGATCGCAATAGCAATTCCCACGCCGGTATGATGCGGATCCAGAATGTTTTTACGGTGGCCGTCATCGGGCGGCTTTTCATTCACCATCGCCTTTTGATGTTCCGCAACAAGGGTATAGAGGTTGTCCTTGGAAATACCCTTAAACCCCCCTTCGAGCCAGAGTGAGACACTTTCATTCTCATCCACGGCATCTCTCCCGCCTGCAAGGGTGTAACGTTCTTGCGGTTTCATACCGTCCAACCCCCAGTGGCTGATATACCCGACATCGGCTTCTTCTTGAACATGCGCTCGCGCCGCCTTAGCAGCGATTTCGTCCCAAACCACGGCGGATAGTCCTGCTGCGGCACGATCCTGGTTAATCAATTCGACAACCTTACGCTCGACCTCGGCGATTTCGGTCGCACTCGCCTTTCCGCCTGGAAGCGTTGGTATGGACCATTTTAGGGCTAATTGTGGTTCAGAAGCCTTTTTAACCTCCGACTGTGTCGGAAGTTGTACGAATTGCTGGCCCGTCTGAGGCATCCCCGCAAAATCTTCCAACC
>JAJZPA010000099.1 GCA_021811425.1 Bacillota bacterium
GATGATAGGTTTTCCAGAGTTCTATATTCTCCTGAAGCGCCTTTGGCCCATTAGGAGCGTACCCGATCATTCCCCGTGAGAGTACGGCCCGCGTCCCAGCCGACAAAACTGCTTCAGCCACTTGATCCATTGAGGCATACATATCCAGCATGGTCGTGCTTCCGGAGCGAATCATCTCCGCCAAGGCCAGGGCGGTTCCCCAGTAAATATCTTCGTCTGTCAACTTCGCTTCGAAAGGCCAAACCTTGTCTTCCAACCAGGGCATCAAGGGTAGATCATCGGCGTAACTCCGCAGCAACGTCATGGCCGCATGCGTGTGGGTATTGATAAGTCCTGGCATCACTACATCATTCGGATAGTCCAAAACCCGCTCCGGAACAAACCCTTCCGGTATCGAACCTCGAGGGCCGACAGACAGGATTCGTCCCCCATCAATGGCAATTTCCCCATCCGCATAAAAATCTTCCGGTCCTGTCATCGGCAACACCATGCCGCGTATCAAAAGTCTTGACATCGAACCACTCCCTTTGTTTTTCATACCGTTTCAGCGGTACCTCAAAACCTAAAACCCAGCGTGCTGCAAAGCGGAAGCGAGCCAATGGGGTTACTTTTGACCATAATACGTCATATACCCCTGCCTCATGGTTTCCACATCTTCATCGTTTAGGAGCACAGGGCTCCCCAGCATTTTCGACCAGGCATGAATCATGGCTCCCTTCTCCACCACCTGGCAAACCTTCCAGGCCTCATCCAAGCTATTTCCTATCCCTACGAGCCCATGATTGGCGAGGAGCACTGCATTGCGCTCCTTCAGGCCTTCTGCGGCTGCCAAGGCTAGCTCCAGTGTGCCGGGCAGTGCATAGTCAGCGGTCTCCACCATACCGCCGACAATCTGTACCAGGTCTTCCACAATAGCAGGAATCGCTGTGCGCGCTACAGCATGAGCTGTGGCATACACGGAATGTGTATGGACAATGCCCCGGACATCCGGACGTGCTTTATAAATCCGGGCATGAAGCAACGCTTCGGAAGAAGGACGGCGAAAGCCTTCGATCACCCTTCCTTCAGGGTCTAGCAGAATCAAATCGCGCTCCGTCAACACACGGTAATCCATCCCGCTGGGGGTAATCCAGAAACCCCTGTGGGCTTCGTCCCAAGCCGAAAGGTTTCCCCAAGTCCCTGCTACGGCCCCACTCGCAAGCATTTCCCGGCCTAGGCGCAGAAGGCTCTCCCTAATGCTCATGAGCGCACCATCAGCTTCAAGAGATTCACTGCATACGGCGGCTGAACGATCCCCTTTTCCGTGATGATCCCAGTGATGTATTTTGCCGGGGTCACATCAAATGCCGGGTTGTACACCTGGACATCCGGGGGAGCAATCGGAACCCCGAAAACTTCACGAATCTCTTTTCCTTGGCGTTCTTCAATCGGAATATCCTGCCCGCTAGGCATTTTTAAATCAATAGTTGAAGTTGGAGCGGCGACATAGAACGCAATCCCATGCGCCTGGGCCAAAACCGCCAGGGAATAGGTTCCGATTTTATTCGCTGTGTCCCCATTGGAGGCGATGCGATCCGCCCCCACGATCACTAAATCAATTTTTCCCTGTTGCATTAAGAAACCCGCCATATTGTCCGTGATAAGCGTCACCGGAATCTTATCCTGCATCAGTTCCCAAGTGGTGAGGCGGGCCCCTTGCAAAAACGGACGCGTCTCATCCGCATAAACATGGATGTCTTTCCCGGCCGCATGGGCCGAACGCATCACTCCCAATGCGGTTCCGTACTCCACCGTCGCCAAAGCCCCGGCGTTACAGTGGGTGAGGATCGCCGCCTTTTCCGGGACGATGTCATTGCCATACTGCCCGATGAGCCGGTTCATGCGCCGATCATCCTCAGCGATTTTGTCCGCTTCCTCGACCAAACGCAGCCGAATCCCATCAAGATCCTCCATGTCCCGTGCTTCCCGCAGGACATCCTGCATCCGGCGCAACGCCCAAAAGAGGTTGACTGCGGTTGGACGAGTCACAGCCAAGCGATTGTAAACCGCTTCCATGTGATCAGCAAGCCCTTCCCTCGGGCCAGTATAGGTCAACGCCCCCAGGGCAAACCCGTAGGCCGCAGCCGCACCAATAGCCGGTGCCCCGCGCACTTCCATGTGCTCAATCGCTTCCGCAACGTCTTCATGGGTTGAAGCCTCGCGGTAAATGCTTACCATCGGCAGCTTCGTTTGATCCAGTATCCTCAAGGAATTTCCCAACCACTCGATCGCTTTCACAATGGTCCCCCTCTCCTCAGAATTTTCCCGCCTCAGCAGCCGCCAAGCTGCAAGCACAACGCCGCTTCGGCGTGAGACGAGCCAACGTATGTTCCAAGAGCCTAGCTACGGTCTGGCTTGAGTCTTGCAAACTTCCGACCACTTCCTTGTGACTTAAGGGAACCTGAGAAATCCCCGCCGCCTCATTGGTCACCAAAGACATTGAGGCATAGCACATCCCCAATTCCCGCGCCAGGACAACCTCCGGTACGCTGGTCATACCGACCACCTCCCCGCCTAAGCTTTGAAACATCCGGATCTCCGCTGGGGTCTCGAAGCGCGGGCCTTCCGTGCAGACATAGGTCGCCCCATCTTTGACCACGATTCCCTGAGTCTGTCCGGCTTCGCGGATGACTCCCCGCAGTTCCCGGCAATAAGGCTCGGTCATATCCACATGGAGCACACCCTGCTCCCCTCCTTCGTAGAAGGTTAAGGGTCTTTGCTTCGTGAAATCCAAGAATTGATCCAGGAGCACCACGTCCCCCAGGCGGTATGTCGGAGACAGAGAACCCACTGCGGCTGTCGCCAGAACTTTCGTCACACCCAGTTCACGAAGCGCCCAGAGGTTCGCCCGGTAATTCACCAAATGCGGAGGAAGCGCATGCCTGGAGCCATGCCGACTGATAAAGACTACCTCCTGGCTTTGAATCTCCCCGATCTTTACCTCCACCCGGCCATAAGGGGTGTCCTGGCTTAAGTCTTGCCACTCGGCTAGGGCTAAATGTTCCAGCCCCGTTCCCCCGATCACAGCATAATTCACGCTTCCACCTCTTCAGACCGCTCAAACAAGGCCTCAGCAAAATCGTGGGGGACAAAGGGGCGCAAATCATCCATCCCTTCCCCGACCCCAATCCATTTCACTGAAAGCTTTACTTCCCCTTGAATCCCCAAGACCACTCCACCTTTGGCCGTCCCGTCCAGCTTAGTGAGTACAATCCCTGTGACACCCGCCACTTCTTGGAAGAGCTTTGCCTGTTGCAGGGCATTCTGTCCGGTCGTGGCATCCAAGACCAGGAGGACTTCATGCGGGGCTCCCGGAATTTCCCGTTCAATCACCCGCTTGACCTTGCGTAATTCTTCCATGAGGTTCACTTTATTGTGCAGCCGACCGGCTGTATCCATGATCACCATATCCGCTTGGCGCGAGCGCGCCGCTTGGATCGCATCGAAGGCTACGGCCGCCGGATCCGCCCCTTCCCGCTGCTTGATCACCTCGGTTTGGGCACGCTGGCCCCAAACTTCAAGTTGGTCGATAGCGGCGGCCCGGAAAGTATCTCCAGCCGCCAAGAGTACCTTTTTCCCCTCTTGGCGATAGTAGTTGGCCAGCTTGCCGATGGTCGTTGTCTTCCCGACTCCATTCACGCCAACCACCAAAATGATCGTCGGGCCCTCAGCCGCCAGGTTGGTCGGCTTCTCTTCTCCGAGAAGCTCGACCATCAACTCCTGCAAGACACCGCGCAGCTCCTCCGCCTCACTGAGTTTTCGGGCTTTCACTTCCTTGCGTAAACGCCCCACCAACGCCATGGCTGTATTCACTCCGGCATCCGAACGGATTAAGGCCTCTTCCAATTCCTCATAGAGTTCCTCATCGATTTTGCGATGGCCGGTAAGGAGTTCTTCTACTTTTTGTACTAAATTTTGTCTGGTTTTCGCCAGGCCTTGCTTCAATTGGGCAAAGAAACCCGCCATGTCCTTTCCACCCCTTCCTGTTGCCGTTATTTTACCATATTTGTCCGGAAGCGCAAACGCACACCAGGTCGGTGCAGGCTACTCCGGCACTTCCTCGCTAACATATTCCTTCAGCGCAGGCTCCCTAGGCGCTCGCAGGGTGGGTATCGCGGGTATCCATCTCCACGGACAAAAGTTTCGACACCCCGGATTCCTCCATCGTAATCCCATAGAGCATATTCGCCGCTTCCATCGTCCCTTTCCGATGTGAAATCACAACGAATTGCGTGAAATGAGAGAGCCTCTGAATATATTCCGCAAAGCGTTTGACATTGGCATCATCGAGAGATGCTTCTATCTCATCAAGTAAACAAAACGGACTCGGCTTCACACGAAGCAGGGCAAACAGGAGCGCGATGGCTGTCAAGGCCCGTTCCCCCCCGGAGAGCAGCGAAAGCCACTGCAGTTTCTTGCCAGGCGGCTGAGCCACGATGTCCACCCCACTCTCCAGGAGATTGTCGGGATCGACTAGGCGCAGTTCGGCCTGTCCACCGTCGAAGAGTTCTTTGAAAACCTCACGAAACACCTCGTTGACGGCCTCGAACCCTTCCTTGAAGCGCTCACTCATCGTCTTATCGAGTTCAGCAATCAAGCCCTTCAGCTTTTGGCTCGCTTGTACCAAGTCCTCCTCTTGGGTAAGCAGAAACCCTTGCCGCTCCAACAACTTAGGGTACTCCACAATCGCTGCTTGATTCACGGGTCCCAAGGCTTCCAGTTTCCCTTTGAGCGCCTGCAGGCGCGGCCAGAGGATATGGCGTTCCTGCTCGGGTTTGAAGGCAGAGGCCTCTTCCCAGGACAGGTTAAACTCTTCCGTAAGTCTTCCCGTTCCGCCTTCCCACTCCGTTTCCCAGCGGGCTAAGTTCAGTTCATGGGCATGCCTGCTTTGACTGAACCCAGCCGCTTCCTTCTGCGCTTTGCGGGCCATTTCTTCAGCATTTCGAGCCAGGAGCGAAACCTGTTCCCTTTCCTGGCGCAAGCGGACAAGGCCACGTTCCTTATCTCTTTGCTGATCTTGTGCGGCCGCTAGGGCGAGAGCCAGGGCTGCTAATTCGTTCTCGATCCTATCCCCTTGCTGTTTCACCCGTTCGAGATTTTCCTCAAGCTCCTTTAGGCTTGCCTCTTGCTCTTGGCATTTTGCCGTTTCTTCTTGGAGAGAGGTTCGCGCTTGGCTCAATTCCTGCTCCCACTTCGCAAGCTGTACCCGTGCTTCTGTAAGGCTTTCACTGAGATGCTCCATCTCCCCTTGAGCCCGTTTGGCTTGGGACTGGGTTTCCTGCAAACCAAGCTGTAGGGCCTCAACTCGACTATCCCACTCCTTTTGCTCGCTTAAACCAGCCTCGAACTGACGCAGTGCTTCCTCTTTAGCCTCCAATAGTTCCGCCTGGCGCACCGAAGCTAAACGTAGTTCCTCTTCTAAACGCAGCGTCCGTACCTTGCGGTTTTTTTGTCCTTCTTCTAAAACGGCCAGCCTTTCCCGCAGGGCTTGGCCTTGCGTTTTTAGTTCAGCCAGCCTCGTCTCCAGGCCTTCCATGTGCTGAGAGGCCCCGGTCAAAGCTTTGTTTTTCTCCTCTCCTTCTGTCCTCAACTCTGAGACTCTCTGTTTCAAGCCTTCCAGTTCCCGCGCCCGACCGAGAAGCTGACTTCCCTTGCGCTGTACACTCCCCCCGGTAAGTGTCCCTCCCGGGTGGATCTGATCTCCGTCTAACGTGACGATCCGAACCTTGTAACCGAACGTTTTGGCAACTCGGGTCGCCGCATCCATATCCTTAACCACCAAAATCCGTCCCAACAGATAATCCATCGCCGGACGGTAACGCGCCTCAAAATGCGCTAAATCCACCGCCAACCCGATGAAATCGGGATCAGTGAGTCCTCTTTCTCCCTGAAAGCGGCTGCCCTGTACGGTATCAAGGGGTAGAAAGGTTGCCCACCCCGCCTTCTGCACTTTCAAATAAGCGATGTTTCGTTTCGCCTCTTGCATGCTTTCCGCGACAATATGCTGCAAGGCTGCGCCCAAAGCGGTTTCCAGGGCAAGTTCGTACGGCTTGTCCACCCGGATAAGATCTGCCACCGCCCCGCAGAGTCCTTGGCAGTCTGCAACTCCGCGTTTCTTGGCGGCAAGCACCTCTTTGACCCCCCTGGAATAGCCCTCCAGGGAATCCTCTAAGGCCTGCAAGGCGTGACGTTTGGCATCGGTCCGCTCTATCTCGCCCCTGAGTACCCTCAGTTCTTTCTCCAGGCGCTCGGAGATTTCAGCCGAGTGCAGCTGCTCCTGCTGAAGGCGCGCTATTTCTACCTCTGTTTCCTTCCTGATTTTCTGGAGGCTTGACTCCTTGTCTGCGTCAGCCTCCTGTTCAACCTTAAGCAGAGCCAGCTCGCCTTCTTTATCCAGGCATTCGGCTTGCAGCTGATTTGACTGCTGTTCTCGGCTGCCAAGGGTGTGGCGAATCCCGGTCACCTTATTGGAGCAGCTCGCTTGTTCGGACAACGCGGCAAACAAGTCTTCCTTTATCCGCTCCAGAGCCTGAACTCCGCTCTGCTCTTTCGCCCGGCTCAGGGCCTCTTCTTTCTTCCCGACTTCCTGCCGTGCCTCAGCTACTGTCCGTTCGAGAAGCCTCTTTTTGTTTTCCAGGCTCTGCGCCCGCTCTTTCAATAAATCCTGCCGCTTTCCCCCTTGGGACAGCTCTGCGGCTAAGCGCTCTGCCTGCTGGGCGACAAACCCGCTCCGTTCCTGGAGCAGAGTCATCTCATGTTTGCAACGGCTCACTGCCTGTTCTGCTGCAAAGGCTTCCTGTTGTTTCTTCTGAACAGCGCTTTCCAGGTCTTTTTCCTGGATCCGTAAAGTGGTGCTTTCCGTCTCCCCTTGCGCCAGTTCGCTTTGCAGCAAGGCCTCCTTGACGCGAAAAGATTCTTCCTCTTCCCGCGCTGCAGCTAGCTTGGTTTGCACCTCAGCCAGATCCCCGACAATCCATTGGATCTCCAAACGGCGCTGTTCTCCCTGGAGCGTCGCACTTTGTTTCGCTACTTCAGCCTGCTCCGCGAGCGGGCCAATACGACTCTCAATCTCCCGTAAAATATCTGCCAAGCGCTGCAAATTATGTTCCGTGTCATCCAGGCGTTTAAGTGCTTCCCGTTTCCTCATCCGGTATTTGGAGATGCCCGCTGCTTCTTCGATAATCAAACGTCGCTCTTCCGCTTTAGAGCTCAGGATCTCCTCAACCCGGCCTTGCCCTATAATGGAAAACCCCTCTTTACCTGCTCCGGTGTCCAGGAACAACTCCTGCACATCCTTAAGCCGACAAGGGGAGCGGTTAATGAGGTATTGGCTTTCCCCATCCCGATAAACCCGCCGGGTGATCGTCACTTCCCGAAAATCAAGCGGAAAAATTCCCGTCATGTTGTCAAAGACGAGAGAAACCTCAGCCATCCCGACCGAGCGCCGTTTCGTCGTCCCTGCAAAGATGACATCCTCCATTTTGCTCCCCCGGAGGGTCTTGGCACTTTGTTCCCCCAGGACCCAGCGCACCGCATCCGCAACATTGCTCTTCCCGCTCCCATTTGGGCCCACGATCACGGAAAGCCCTTGCTGCAATTCCAGGCGTACCCGGTCGGCAAAGGACTTAAACCCCTGTATGCTGATAGACTTCAAAAAAATGGGGAGATTTTCGGCCTTAGCCATCGCTCTCCCCCCCCCAGTGCTCTAGGACTTGTTGGGCCGCATTCTGCTCAGCTTCCTTTTTGGTACGGCCACTACCTTTGGCCCTGATCTTTCCCTGCAGAAAAACCCCTGCCGTAAAGCGCTTATTATGATCCGGCCCTTCTTCAGCCAAAATGCGGTAGCTGACTTCGTTTTCCTCCCGCTGTGCTTTTTCCTGCAGCAGGGTCTTATAATCCCCGTAATCTCCGTGCGCGACAGCTTCAATCGCGGGTTTCAGGAAGGTCAATACCACCCGGCGCGCTTCCTGCAAGCCATATTGCAGGTAAATCGCCCCAAGCACCGCTTCCCAGGCATCCGCTAAAATCGAGGGGCGTTCCCGTCCCCCGGAAACCTGCTCTCCTTTGCCGAGGAGGAGTTCTTGGCCGAGTTCGATGTCCGAGGCGATGCGGGCAAGTGTGCCTTCATTGACCACTGCAGCCCGCATCTTGGTCAGTTCCCCTTCAGGTCGATCAGGATAAGTCAGATACAGATATTCTGCCACGATGAAATCTAAAATCGCGTCACCCAAAAACTCTAAGCGCTGGTTGTTCTCTGAGCCTGGCTGAGGGTTTTCAAACAGATAAGACGGGTGGGTCAACGCCTTCTGGAGCAGGCTCGGTTTGCCCGAGAGTTCCAGCCGCTCTGCCAATCGCCAGCCTATCTCTTTTATCTCTTTTATCTCTTTTAGCCTCATTCCAGCCCCAACTTCCTTGCGTTGAAGCCCTGAGCTTGCCTTATTGGGTATGTCTTTTGCCTTACCTTTTACCACAACTTCTCCTCTCTTAAACAAACTTCTTCAGAATAATGGTAGCATTGTGCCCGCCAAATCCAAAGGTATTCGACATCGCCACATCCACATCCTGCTCACGCGCGGCATTAGGGACATAATCCAAATCGCAATTTGGATCGACCTCTCCATAGTTGATCGTTGGCGGAACCGCACCATTCCGTATCGCCATGATACAGACAATCGCTTCGATCGCCCCAGCTGCCCCCATGAGATGCCCTGTCATGGACTTGGTCGAACTCACAGGAACTTCATGTGCGCTCTTGCCAAACACAACTTTAATCGCTTCCGTCTCTGTCGCATCATTGGCATCCGTACCCGTACCGTGAGCATTAATATAATGGATCGCCTCTGGCTCCATCCCTGCATCTGTGAGCGCCAGGCTCATCGCGCGGGCCGCCCCTTTCCCCCCAGGCATTGGGGAAGTAATATGATAGGCATCGGATGAACTGCCATATCCCGCCATTTCCGCATAAATGCGCGCGCCGCGCGCCTGAGCGTGCTCCAACGACTCCAGTACCAATATTCCAGCCCCTTCACCCATGACAAAACCGCTCCGCCGTTTGTCAAAAGGACGGCAGGCCTCGGCAGGATTTTCTTGTTCATGAGACATGGCCTTCATGGAACAGAATCCGGCAAAAGCCAGCTCCGTGAGTGGGGCTTCCGTGCCGCCGCAGAGCACGACATCCGCTTCTCCCCGTTGAATCAAGCGCATCCCTTCCCCAATAGCATTTGTCGCCGACGCGCAGGCTGTCACGATCGTGAGACTTGGTCCTTGCAAGCCGAAAGCCATCGAGATATGCCCGGCTGCCATATTGCTGATGAGCATCGGGACAAAGAAGGGACTGACTCGTCCGGCTCCTTTGTTGATTAAGACTTCCTTTTGTTCCTCAAATGTGATCACGCCGCCAATTCCGCAGCCGATGACAGCTCCAGCCCGTTCCCTATCCAGAACTTCCAGATCGAGAGCGGCATCTTGCACCGCCATTTTAGCTGCGGCCACCGCAAACTGAGCAAAGCGATCCATCCGTCTGCTTTCTTTTTTATCCATCCAATCCGTGGGTTCAAAATCCCGGACTTCCCCAGCGACTTTGGTCGGCATGGCGCTCACATCAAAGCGCGTCACCCAACCAATCCCGGACTTGCCCTGAATCAGGCTCGACCAAAAGCTCTCCAGGCTGTTGCCAACCGGGGAAATCACACCCATACCTGTAATCACTGCCCGCTTTTTCATCCCATCATCCCTTTCAAGAAAGAAGTATCTCTTTTTTGATGTTCTCGAAAATCTGGTGGACACTTAAAATTTCTTTAATCTTATGAAATTTACTCCCGGAAAAAATAAGCCCTTCTTTCATATCACCCTGCTGTGCTTTCACCAGGCGGGTTATGATGCAGAAATTCTTTTCACAATGTTTCAAACAGGCAATACATCGTATCGGTTTAACATCTTTATTCGCCTCCAGGGATTCCGTAAACGGATTGCGGATTCCCCTCCCAGGAAGCCCTACTGGGCTGTGCACAATCACCATATCCTCTTCTCGGGCGTGTAAAAGATACTCTTTATAGGCTGGCGCGGCACTGCTTTCTTCACTGAGTGCAAACCGGGTGCCCATCTGCACCCCGTCAGCTCCCAGCTTTAAAACCTCGACCACATCCCGGCCGTCAATAACCCCCCCAGCTCCAATCACCGGGATTTTTACGGACGCCTTGACTTCGGGTAGAATCTCGCGCATGAAACGCTCGGTTCCCAAATGCCCGCCAGCCTCGTGTCCTTCCACGATGACGGCAGCGGCCCCTAGTTTTTCCGACATCACCGCCAATTTGGCAGTAGAAACGATGGGCACAACCGGGGTGTTGGTTTCCTTGCCCCAGGTAAACATGTCCCGCGAAAACCCGGCACCTGAAACCAAGAGATCTACTTTTTCTTCGAAAGCAGCCCTGACTAGTTGGGCAAATTCCCGAACCGCAAACATGATATTCACACCGATAATTCCTTTGGTGCGGCGCCTGGCTTCCCGGATCTCCGCGATTAATTCGTCGACCGACAAACCGCTGCCTGCTATGAGGCCGATTCCCCCTTCTTCGGCCACTGCCGCGGCCAAGGGAGCCATGGATATGCGCACGGCCATTCCTCCCTGGATCACAGGTACCTTGGCCACCAAGTCCGCCAGGCGGAGTTCGGGTATTTTCACAATTCGTCCCTCCAATAGATTCTGCAGGCATCCGCTTCTGTCCGACTGGATTCTGCCCGCGTCAGATTCTTCCGGCATACACACTCGACCTCGATGGGCCTGTCTCCATCGATCGGCCATCGTTGGGCTATCAATCGGCTTTACTCGACCATCTATCCGATTAATCTTCCTGAGCATCATGCGGCGATATACCGCCAAACAAGCGTATGCTCAGGAACATTGTCTTTTAAAAGAAAGCCCCGCAGCGTTTCTACGGGACCTCCGGAGGATTATTGGTTTTTCTTGATGTAGTCGACCGCATCCCCTACTGTCCGGATCTTCTCAGCTTCCTCGTCTGGAATATCCAAGTCAAATTCCTCTTCAAGAGCCATAATCAGTTCGACAATGTCCAATGAATCTGCGTTTAACTCTTCGAAGGAGGTTTCCATAGTGACGTCTCCTTCGTCTACACCCAGCTGATCAACCACAATGGACTTCACCTTTGCGAAAATTGCCATGCACACTTCACCTCCTCTCAAAGTTTGACACTGGAACTACATTTCCATACCACCATCGACCACCAAAGTTTGGCCTGTCATATAGCCGGCAGATGGCGAGGCCAAAAATAACACCGTTTTAGCAACATCCTCAGGTTTTCCTACACGCCCCAAAGGAATGTGAGAAATTATCTCATTCTTTACTTCTTCTGGTAATATATCCGTCATGTCGGTTGCGATATACCCAGGGGCTACTGCGTTGACCCGGATCCCCCGAGGGGCTAATTCTTTGGCCATGGATTTAGTAAACCCGATCACACCCGCTTTGGCTGCGGCATAGTTAGCTTGCCCAGCATTCCCCGATATGCCCACGACGGATGAAATGTTG